>NZ_JANJTL010000050.1 GCF_024711105.1 Brevundimonas sp.
CGACGTGATAGGGCAGGCTCATGGCGGTGTAGCGAATGCGCGTGGGGAATAGCTCGACCAGCGCGGCGGCCTGCGGACCGTAGAGCGCCGTCGCCGCGACGATGAAGACCAGCAACACCCCGAACACCACCGCGACGTTCACCTGGGCGGGATCGGCCGTGGTCGGATAGCCGTGGGCGGCCAGCGCCTCGGTGATGCGCGCCTGGACGTCGGCGCGCGCCGCGGCCAGCTCGTCGGCGGACAGCGAGGCGCCCTCGATCGACCGGAAGACCTCCTGGCCGACCCGCACCTGAGCGAGGGCGCCCGCGGGGGCGGCCTCGTTGGAGTAGGCCACGCCGGCGTTCGACAGCACGCTCTTGGCGATGTCGCACGAGGTGACGAAGGCCGAGCGACCCACCGGATCGAACTGCACCGAGCAGGAGGCGGGATCCGCGATCACCGTCACCGGCGAGACGAGCTGCGCCTCGGCCAGAACCGGATTGGCGGCGCTGGTCAGCAGCTTGAAGCCCGGGAAGAAGCTGACCAGGGCCAGGATCATCCCGAACAGCATCACCGGCTTGCGGCCCACGCGGTCCGACAGCCAGCCGAAAAAGACGTAGAGGAAGGCCGACACCACCGTGATCGACAGGATCAGGGCGTCGACCGTGGCCGTCTCGACCTTGAGAACCCGCTCCATGAAGAACCGCGTGTAGAAATATCCGCAGTACCAGACCGCCCCCTGGGCGATCATGATCCCGAACAGGGCCAGCAGGACGACCTTGAGGTTCTTCCAGGTGCCGAAGGCCTCGCGATAGGGCGCGCGCTCACCCTCGCTTTCGGCCTCCATCTGCTGGAAGGCCGGGCTCTCGTTCAGCTTGAGCCGAATCCACAGGGAGACGACGAGCAGCAGCGCCGAGATCAGGAACGGAATGCGCCAGCCCCATTCGGCGAAGGCCTCCGCGCCCACGATGGCCCGGGTGGCGAGGATGACGGCCAGGGCGCCGATCAGGCCGAGCGCGGCGGTGGTCTGGATCCAGCCGGTCAGGAAGCCGCGCTGCCGCGCCGGTGCGTGCTCGGCGACATAGATGGCCGCCCCGCCGTACTCTCCGCCGAGCGCGAAGCCCTGCAGGACGCGCATGGTCAGCAGGAGGATGGGCGCCGCGATGCCGATCTGGTCGTAACCGGGCAAGAGGCCGATGGCGACGGTCGCCACGCCCATGAGGGTGATGGTGACCAGGAAGGTAGTCTTGCGGCCGGTCTTGTCCCCGAACCACCCGAAGACGAGCGCGCCGAGCGGCCGCACCACGAAGCCGACCCCGAACGTCAGAAGCGCCAGGATGTAGCCCGTCGCCTCGCCGACCTCCGCGTAGAAGTGGCTGGCGATGACGCCGGCCAGCGAGCCGAAGATGAAGAAGTCGTACCACTCGAAGGCCGTGCCCGCCGACGAGGCGCCGACGACGGTTCTCAGCGAGGGTTGCGGCCGCTCTTCCGCGGTCGGCGCCTGGTCGCTCATGGATGTCCCTCCCGGCCCGCGCGCGTTCCCCGCGCGTCTGGCTGACGTTGGTATGGCGCGGCTGTTCCAGCCTCGCAAGCGGCCTTGATGGGGCCGCGATCCGCGCCGATGCTGACCAGGTTTCGTTGTTCCGGGAGAGACCCATGCGCCACGTCCTGACCGCCCTGGTCCTCGTTCTCGTGGCCGCCTGCGCGCCGGCGCCTGCCCCCGTCTCGGCGGGTGATCAATGGTCCGAGGCGCCCGTGTCCGCCCCGCCGGCTCCGCCGGACAGCCCCGAAGCCCGCGCCTGCGCCGACGAGGGCGGGACGCTGCGGCCCGTCTGCAGGATGCAGTCCCTCCAGTGCGTCGTCGAATACAGCGACGCCGGCCGCGCCTGCCGCGACGGCGACGATTGCCAGGGCGACTGCCGCGCCGACGTCGGCGCGCAGGGCCAGTCCGTCGTCGGTCAGTGCCAGGCCTCAAGCGACCCCTGTGGTTGCTTCGCGGTCGTCGAAAATGGCCGGGTCGAGCACGCCCTCTGCGTCGACTGACGCCCCGCTCCATCGCTCAAAGATGACGCCGCAGATTCGCGGCGCGCGCCCGCGCGTCCGGATTCTGCCCGATTCAATATCTGGTTTCTGTGGATGAGCAGGCGCCAGATGTTGCGTCTCTTAACGAAAGATTTACGATAGCTTGTATGCCAGCGTTTTCTGAACCTGTTGGCACACAAGATGTTGAATCTCGCGGTGGGAGGCGAACATGGGCTGGACCGACGAACGGGTCGCAAACCTCAAGAAGCTCTGGCTCGACGGCCTGTCGGCCAGCCAGATCGCCAAGCAGTTGGGCGGAGTCACCCGCAACGCCGTGATCGGCAAGGTGCATCGTCTCGGCCTGTCGGGCCGGGCCGCCCCGTCGCAGCCCTCGCGCCCGGCCTTCCGCGCCGCCCGCCCGCGGCCGACCCAGGCCCCGAGCGCTCCGCGCCGCATCGAGCCCGCGCCCCGCGCTGCGGCCGCCCCGGCCCAGCCGGCCCCGCGTCCTGCGGTGCTGGACCTGCCGGGCACAGCCACGGTGCTCACGCTCGGCAGCCACATGTGCAAGTGGCCAATCGGTGACCCGTCCTCCAACGAGTTCAGCTTCTGCGGCCGCCGCTCGGACGAAGGCCATCCCTACTGCGTCGAACACTCGCGCGTGGCCTATCAGCCGGCGACCAAGAAGAACGGGTCGTCGGAGCTGGCCCGCTCGCTGCGCCGCTACATCTGATCAGATCGGCCGGGCCCTGCGGTCCGGCCCATCCCGGCGCGCGCCGACCGGCGCACGCACCAGAGCGGGGCCGCGGTTCGTCCGGGTTGGCGCGGCCCCCTCGCCCCTCAGGGCGTCGAAGCTCCCATATCGACCCAGGCTATCCCATTGAAAACACACGCGGCGACGCCGACCGGGGCGTCGTCCGCCCCGTTGATCCGGACGCGGTTAGACTGCGGTCTGGTCTTTGACATCGCCATCCACCGACCCGACCGCTGTCGCTCTGTCTGCGGCGACAGGCGCCGGGAGTCAGTTCACCTGGCGGGGCGTCTCGCTGTCGAGCGAGAAGGCCGGGATCGCGACGGTGAAGACCCGGCCCGTCGCGTCCGCCATGGAATAGGTCCCGACCATCGATCCCGACGGCGTCGAGAGCGGACAGCCCGAGGCGTAGCGGTGCACCCCGTCCGGCGGAATGACCGGCTGCTCGCCGACGACGCCTGGGCCGCGCACCTCCTCGGTCCGGCCGAGCGCGTCCGTTATCGTCCAGTGCCGGGCCAGCAGCTGGACGGCCTCGGGCCGCAGGTTCTCGATCTCGATGGCGTAGGCCCAGACCCAGCGGCGGCCGTCCGGGTCGGACTGCTGCGGCAGATAGGTCGGACGCACGCGCACGACCACATTCTCGGTGACCGCCTCATAGACCTGCACCAGCCGGCTCATCTCGCCGCCGCGCGCGCGGCTTCCAGGTCATCCGGGTTGTCGACCGATATCGGCGCCTCGTCGACGACGGCGGCCCAGATCTCGACGCCCAGCTCCATGGCCCGCAGCTGCTCCAGCTTCTCGCGGCGCTCGAGCGCGGACGGTGGGGCGGCAGTGAAGCCCTCCAGCACCTCGGGCCGGTAGCCGTAAAGGCCGATGTGCCGCCAGATCGGTCCCTCGCCGTAGAGGGTCGAGCGGGTGAAATAGAGCGCCCGGCCCTGACGGGCGTCGCGGGCCAAAGCCAGCACGGCCTTGACCACGTCAGCGTTGGTCCGGTCGGCGGGCGAGGCCTCGGGCGCGACCAGGGTTCCCATGCCGAGGCCGGGATGATCCTCGAACAGCCGCACCAGCGCCCGGATGGTGTCAGGCTCGACCAGAGGCATGTCCCCCTGGAGATTGATCACCAGGTCGTGCCGCCCTTCAGGATCGAGCTCGGGCAGGGCGGCGCGGATGCGGTCCGAACCGGACGGCAGGCTGGGGTCGGTCAGCACAGCCTGGCCGCCGTGGGCGCGGACGGCCTCGACGATCTCCGAATCGCCCGCAGCGACGGCCACGGGGCCAATGCCAGCGGCCTCGGCCTGGCGCAGGGCGCGGACGATCATGGGCAGGCCGCCGATGTCCGCCAGCGGCTTTCCGGGCAGGCGCTGGGCCGCCATGCGGGCCGGGATCACCACGATCGGTCGCGGCATCGCGCTCCTCTCCGTCGGTCCGGCGCCGGGGCCGGTTGCGCGGTTGGCGATAGGGTGTAAGAGAGCGCCACGCAAGCAAGGCAAACCAAGGCGTCTTACGGAATGAGCGGCGACCTCAAGTGGAACAAGATCGCGGGCGCGGGTCTCGCGACGGTCTTCACCATCCTGATCGTCAATGAGGTCGCCTCGCGCGTCTATCATCAGGAAGCCCCTGAGAAGATGGGCTACTTCATCGAGGTGGCCGAGGAAGAGTCGGGCGAGGCCGCGGCCCTGCCGACCGACTGGGGCACGGTCCTGCCGACCGCCGACCTGGCCGCGGGCGAGGCCGCCTTCGCGCGCTGCGCCACCTGCCACACCATCACCCAGGGCGGCGCCAACGGCACCGGCCCGAACCTGTGGGGGGTCGTCGGCGGGCCGGTCACCCACGCCGCGGGCTTCAACTATTCGGAAGCGATGCGCGCCCACGCCGCCGCGGTCGGGACCTGGACCTACGACGAGCTCGACGCCTTCATCAACGCGCCCCAGCGGCACGTGAACGGCACCAACATGACCTTCGGCGGTCTGCGCGACCAGACGCAGCGCGCCAACCTGATCGCGTGGATGCGCCAGCAGGGCTCGTCGGGCTACGCCATTCCGGCTCCGGATCCGGCCCGTCAGGCGGGCGCCGCCGAAGGTGAGGCCGCCCCGTCCGAGGACGGCCTGCCCGGCGGCGCCGATGTCGAGGGCGTTCAGGGCGCCGAGCCGGTCGAGGATCCCGGCGCGCGCGGCGGCCAGGCGGCCGACACGCCGAACATGGAACTGTCCAACCCGGGCGGCCCCGGCAACCCGGCCGGCTGACCCCGACTAGGGTCTGAAGTAGAGCGCCTCTTCCGGCAGCGGCTCGCGCGCCACGCCTTGGCCTTGGCGGCTGCGGATCATTTCGTCCGGGCCGGTGACCACGCCCGGCCCGCCTTCGGACAGGACGATGTCGCCTCGCCCGGGCGCCTCGGCCCCGGCCAGCCGGCGACCCATCAAGAGACTTCCGTCCTGCTGGACGACAGGTGCGCCCTTGCCTGCGGCGAACAGGGCCTGCCGGACCAGTCCCCAGCCGTCGACCCCGTCGCGCGTGCGGCCGCCCTGGGCATAGGGCGCGCCCAGCAGGCTTTCCGCAGCCTCGGCGCAATCCGCGGCGAAGGTGAGAAGGTCGGCGAGGCCCGCTGCTCCGTCCGACACTACAAGCGCGTTCAGGGAAAGGATGCGGCCCCCGACCGTCGCGCTGGCAGCAGCCACACGGTGGGTCGGGCGCGAGACATCGGCGGTGAGGTCGGACAGGCGGATCCAGCCGACCTGGCCGTCGCGGGCGGCCTGGCCCCAGACCCAGCCACCCTGTTCGTCCAGCACCCGGAAGAGTTCACCGAAAAGCAGCTGGTCCAGCCGGCGGGCCTCGCTGGTTGGGGCGTCCATCACGTCACTGGCGGCGACCGTACACGCCATCGCACGGGTCGCCGCGAAGCGGCCCGCTCGCTCCAGCCCTTCAAGGAGCTGATCGGCGAGGTCGGGCCGGGCCAGGATCTGGTCTGCGAGCGTCGGAAACACCCACGCTCCTTAGGCCCAGGACACCCAAGACGGCGTTAACGGCCGTAGCGCCGCTTGAGCACCTCGAACAGGGCGCGCAGCCCCTGCGCCTCGCCGCCCTGTGGATGTCCGGGGCGGGCGCGGCCGTTCCAGGCGAAGATGTCGAGGTGGACCCAGGATCCGCTCTCCGGCGCGAACCGCTGGAGGAAGAGGGCGGCGGTCACCGAGCCCGCCTGGGCCCAGTCGGCCGCATCGTTGCGCAGGTCCGCCAGCTCGCTTTCCACGGCCTCGCGATAGCCGCGCCACAGCGGCATACGCCAGACCGGATCGCGCCGGTCCGCCGCCGCCGAAGCGATCTCGGCGGCCAGAGCCTCGTCGTCCGTATAGTAGGGCGGCAGCTCGGGCCCGAGCGCGATCCGCGCCGCGCCGGTCAGGGTGGCGAAGTCGATGGTCAGCTCGGGCTGATGCTCTCCCGCGCGCGCCAGGGCGTCGGACAGGATCACGCGGCCCTCCGCGTCGGTGTTGCCGATCTCGACGGTCAGGCCTTTGCGGGTGCGGACGATGTCGCCGGGCCGGAAGGCGTCGCCGGAGATGGCGTTCTCGACCGCCGCCACCAAGACCACCAGCCGCACCGGCAGCTTCGCCTGCATGACCAGCCGTCCGAGCGCCAGCGCATGGGCCGAGCCGCCCATGTCCTTCTTCATCCAGCGCATGCCGGCGGCGGGCTTGATGTCGAGACCGCCGGAATCGAAGACCACGCCCTTGCCGACCAGGGCCACCAGCGGCAGGTCGGTCTTGTCCAGGTTCCAGCCGATCTCGATCAGGCGGGGCTGGCGATGGGAGGCGGCGGCGCGGCCGACGGCGTGGACGGCGGGGAAGTTCTTCTCAAGCAGGTCATCGCCGACCGTGACCTCGATGGAGGCGCCGGCCTCCTCCGCGATCTCACGGGCGATGGTCTCGATCTGCAGCGGCCCCATGTCCTGGGCCGGGGTGTCGACCATCTCGCGGACCAGCAGGCAGGCGGCGGCCTCGTGGCGGATCGCCTCGGCGTCGACGCCGTCCGGAAGCACCAGCCGCGCGCGGCCCCGCTCGGGCCGGGCCTTGTAGCGGTCGAAGACATAGGCCCCGAGCGCCCACGCCAGGGCGAACAGGCCGGCGTCCAGGTCCTGCGGCGCGTCGGTCAGGGCGTAGTCTCCGGCCGGCAGCCGCGCCGCCAGCGACCGGGCCGCCATCGGATCGGCGCCCGCTTTGCCGGCCCCCGCCAGCACCCGGCTCACGCGCCCATCCTCCCCTGTTGCGAAGAGAATCCGTCCCGCCTGGCCCTTGAAATCCTGGCCGCGTCCGAGCTCCTTCAGTCCCTCGTCCGACAGCGCTTCGAACGCCGCCTCGCTGACGAGGACCAGCGGGACCGGATTATCGCTGCGGTCTATAAGGACGTCGGGCATGGCGGGGGCGTCTCCGGAAACGTTTACCAATCCTTGACCGGCGCGGCGGACCCTTCGGACTCCACCGTCAGCAGGAAGGCGACACATGTCGCGCAAGGGTTCTCTCTTCGCAACCGTGGCCGGGCTCTCCGTCCTCGGCCTGGCCGCGCCGGCGGGCGCGCAGATTTGGCCGTTCGGCCGCGACCGCGACGCCGCCGCCGAGGCGCCTGCGACGCCCGAAGCCGCCGCACCCGCCCAGCCGGAAGGCGCAGCCGAGCGCCGGCCGGCCAACGCCGAGCAGCGCGCTCAGGCGGCCCGGCTCGATCCGCTGGCGCGCGCCGTCTTCTGGGCGGCGGAAGTCCGCATCGCGCCCACCGACGTCGAGTCCCATATCCAGCTGGCCCGCGCCCAGCGCGAGCTACGCCGCTTCGAGGAGGCGGCGTCCAGCGCCCAGCAGGCCCTAGTGCTCGAGCCCGGCAACCGCATCGCCCTGATGGAGCTCGGCCGGGTGCATATCGCGCGCGGACAGGCCTTCTACGCCATCGCACCCCTGGAACAGGCGCGGGCCGCATACCCCCGGGACTGGGAGATCGTCTCCCTGCTTGGCGTCGCGCTGGATCAGGTCAGCCGGGGCGACGAGGCGCGCGAGGCCTGGAACCAGGCGCTCGCGCTTTCCCCCGAGAATCCGTCAGTGCTGACCAACATGGCCATGTCTCTGGCCGGCGCGGGTCAGGCGGCCGAGGCCGAGGCCCTGCTGCGCCGCGCCGTGGCCCAGCCGGGCGCGACGCTGCAGATGCGGCTGAACCTGGCGCTGATGATCGGGCTGCAGGGCCGACTCGCGGAAGCCGAGGGCATGCTGCGCCGCGATCTACCGCCCGAGATGGTCGAACAGAACCTGACCTGGCTGCGCCGTACCTCGGCGCCGGCCGCGCCTTCGGGCTCGGGCCGGACCTGGGAGGCGCTGCGCGGCGGCTAGTGCCCGCTGGGCGAGATCACTGAGGCGGCGAACATGCCGGGCAGGGCCTCGCCGAGGCCCGCCAGGATGAACTGGATGCCGAGCGCCACAAGGATCAGCCCCAGCACGCGCACCACGATGGCCATGCCCACTTCGCCGATCAGCCGACTGATCGGCCCCGAAAGGGCGAAGGAGGCGAAGGTCGCCACGCCGGCGGCGACGATAGCCACGACGCCTGCGAGCCATCCCGTATAGCCGATTTCCTCGGCCGCGCTGGCCTGGATGATGACGGCCGAGATCGCGCCCGGGCCGATGATCAGGGGCATGGCGAAGGGCACGACGAGCCGCTGGAAGCGGCGCCGCGCATAACCGCGCACGTCCTTGGCGTCGGAGATGGCGTCGGCGTCGACGAAGCTCTGCAGGAAGTTCTCCCGCACCATCTCCAGGCCGAGCATGAACAGCAGGATGCCGCCGCCGATCCGGAAGGCGGCCAGCGAGATGCCGAAGAAGTCGAGCAGCGCCAGGCCGGTGAAGAAGAAGAAGACCAGAAAGGCGATGACGAAGGCGGTCAGCAGCGCATTTACCGACAGCCGCTGGCTCAGCGTCGCGCCCGCCGTGGCGGCGGCGAAGATCGGAATGTTCCCGATGGGGTCGAGCAGCGCGAACAGCGCGACGAAGACATTGACCCCGAACTCGACCGCGTTCATCTCACGCCCTCAGCCCCAATGAATCGCCGACCGGCCCCGCCCTTCGCGGATGCGCCGCCTTGGCCGTAGCCCGACGGAGCCGCCCATGTCCATGTCCGCCGACCCGCGCCTGATCGTCGGCCTTGACCTGCCGAGCCTGGATCTGGCCCGCGAGATGGTCGCGCGGCTGGGCGAGACGGTCAGCTTCTACAAGGTCGGACTGACGCTGCTGGCGCGGCCCGGCGGCGTGGCGTTCGCCCATGAACTGCGCGCGAACGGCAAGCAGGTCTTCCAGGACTGGAAGCTCCACGACATCGGCGCCCAAGTCGAGGGGGCGGCGCGGTCGGTGGCCGATGGCGGCTGCGACCTCGTCACCGTCCACGCCGAGCCCCAGGTCATGCGAGGGGCGGTGAAGGGGCGGGGCTCGGCCGAGACGAGGATCCTGGCGGTCACGGTGCTGACCAGCCTGTCGGACGCGGACCTTGGGGAGATCGGCTACGGCGAGACCGCGGCGGCCCTGGTCGAGCGGCGCGTGCGCCAGGCGCTGGATTGCGGCGTCGACGGCGTGGTCTCCAGCCCGCACGAGGCGGCGCGCGTGCGCCAGCTGGCGGCCGAGGCCGGCCGGCCGGAGTTCCTGGTGGTCACGCCGGGCGTGCGGCCCTCAGGCGCCGACGCAGGCGACCAGCAGCGGATCGCCTCGCCCGCGGATGCGCTCAGGGCCGGGGCCGGTCACCTGGTGGTGGCGCGTCCGGTCATCGCCGCGCCCGATCCCCGCGCGGCCGCGCAAGCCATCCTTTCCGAAATGGCCGGGGTCAGTCGTCCCTGAGGTAGACGCCGCCGCACTCGCAGTCCTCGCGGCCGTAGTAGCCGCGGTCGTGGCCGCGTCGGGAGCGGGGCCGGTCGTCGTTGTAGCCGTACTGATCGCGATAGCCGTCGTAGCTTCGACCATAGGCGTCGTACCGCCAGCTCCAGGTCTGGTGGCGATAGCCGTAGCCGTATCCACGTCCATAGCCGTGGCCGTAGCTTGAGCCGTGGCCGCCGTAATGGGGACCGGAATGGCCGTAGTACCCCCCGCCGTAGCCATGGCCGTAGCCGCCTTGGCCATAACCGTAGCCGCCATAGCCGTAGGGACCGTAGGCGTAGCCGTCGGCATAGACGCCCTGGCGGATGTAGGCCTGGTGCTCGGTCTCCGTGATCGAGTCGACGTAGACGCCGCCTCCGGAATAGCCGTAGCCATAGCCGCGATCGTGCCGATCGCCATGGCCGTAGCGGTCGTGCCCGCGTTCATAACGGTCATAGCCGTCTCGATGCCGGCCGTAGGACTGCGCCTCGGCGACGGCGGGAAGGGCGAGAGCGGCGATCAGGCCGCAGGCGGCGAGCTTGAGCATGGCGGCTCAGTTAACGCGCCGTTTACGATTTGGATCAAGTCGGCTCGAACGCGAGCCTAGCCGCACTCCCCGGTGCGATCCCGCCAGCACTCGTCCCGGTAGGACGGCGGCGGAGGCGGCGGGGGAGGGGGCGGCGGCGGCGCGTAGTCGTGGTCGTCCGAGACCCAGCAGTCGCAGTCCTCGCGATAGCGGCCGCGATCCCGACGATCGTGACCGCCGCGATAGTCCCGCTCGCGCTCGTAGCCATAGCCGTAGGAGCCGCCGTAGCTGACTTCCTCGCGGGAATACTCACGGCGGTAGGAGCGGCTCTCGATGACCTGATAGGTGACGAACGGGCCCTGGGGTCCGTAGGGCGCATAGACTGGCCCGACCGGGGTGATCCCGTAGCAGCCGCAGCCATAGCCGCCGTATCCGACTCCGCCGCCATAGCCGTAGCCATAGCCGTAGTCGGCGCTGTAGACGCCCCCGCCCGCGATGTAGCCCCCGCCGTAGCCGCCGCCCTGACCATAGCCGCCAGAGCGGGAATAGCCTGACGCATAGGCGTCGGCGCTGGAATAGGCGCTGGAGTGGGCCGAGACGTCGATGTCCACGCTGACCGACCGGCCGCCGCCATGACCGCCATGGCCCCCACCGTCGCCTCCGCCGTGCCCGCCGCCTCCGCAGCCGCCGCCACAGCCCCCGCCGTAACCGCCGCCATGGCCGCCGCCGTGGCCGGGGCCGTCAAACGCCTGAGCGCTCGCGGGCGCGCAAAGCAGGACAAGGGCGGACAGCGCAAACAGGAACTTGGTCATGGCGCCATCCAGCGCGCCGGCCTTCAAGGCCTCAAGCACGGACACCCGCCGGGCGGCGGCTTAACCCTAAGATTCCCCAAACCCTAGAAGTCGTAGGCGACGCCCTTGCGCTCCCAGTCGCCGAAGCGGGTCGGCTCCTGGCCGGATGGGCCGCCGTCCTCGGGCGGCAGATCGGCGGGCTGGGCTGCGGCGCGGCGGGCGGCGGCTTCCTGAAGCGCGCGGCGGGCGGCGGGGGTCAGCGGCTTGCCAGGCGCGGCGCCTTCGATCTCGGGCTGGTGGTCGTCCATGGGGGATATCTAGGGCGCTTGCGAAGGCGGGAACAGGGCCCTAGGCCCAAGGGACCTTCCCGGGAGCCCGCCATGCCGAGCCTGAAGCCCGTCTATCCCCTCTACCTCGCCAACCGGCCGGAACAGCCGAACCAGGACCTGGAGGTCACCGACAAGTTCTCGGGCGAGGTGGTCACGCGGGTGGCCATGGCAGATCCGGCGACCATCGACCGGGCGATCGCGGCGGCGGAGGCGGCGGCCCGGCCCATGGCCGAGATGGCGGCCTATGAGCGGCAGGCGGTGCTGAACCACTGCGTTGCTCGGTTCAGGGAGCGGTTCGATGAACTGGCCTATTCCCTGTGCGTCGAGGCCGGCAAGCCGATCAAGGACGCCAAGGGAGAGGTCACCCGTCTGATCGACACCTTCCGGGTCGCGGCCGAGGAGAGCGTGCGCATCACCGGCGAGCACATGCCGCTGGATATCTCCGAGCGGGCGCGCGGCTATGAGGCGGTGTGGAAGCGGGTCCCGATCGGGCCGTGTTCCTTCATCTCGCCGTTCAACTTCCCGTTGAACCTGGCGGCCCACAAGGTGGCCCCGGCGCTGGCGGTGGGCTGTCCCTTCGTGCTGAAGCCGGCGTCGCGCACACCGCTGGGCGCGCTGATCATCGGTGAGGTGCTGGCCGAGACGGATCTGCCCGAGGGCGCCTTCTCGATCCTGCCGGCGACGCGGGACGGCTCGGACCTGTTCACCACCGACGACCGGCTGAAGCTTCTGTCCTTCACGGGCTCGCCGGACGTCGGCTGGGCGCTGAAGGCCAAGGCCGGCCGCAAGAAGGTGGTGCTGGAGCTGGGTGGCAACGCGGCGGTGGTCGTCGACCGGGACGCGGACCTCGACGACGCGGTCGAGCGGATCGTCTTCGGCGCCTTCTACCAGTCGGGCCAGTCCTGCATCGGCGTGCAGCGCATCCTGATCCACGCAGACATCTATGACGAGTTCCAGGGTCGGCTGGTCGAGAAGACCCGGACGCTGGTCTGCGGCGACCCCAAGGACGAGGCCACCTTCATTGGCCCGATGATCGACGTCGGCGAGGCGAAGCGGCTGGAAAACTGGATCACCGAAGCGGTCGACGGCGGGGCCGTCCTGCTGTGCGGCGGCGGCCGGAAGGGGGCGATGCTGGAGCCCACCCTGCTGGAGAAGGTCGGCAAGGAGACCCGACTGAACCGCGAGGAGGCCTTCGGGCCGGTGGCGACTCTCCAGGCCTTCACCGATTTCGAGGCGGCCCTGGACGAGGTCAACGACAGCCGCTTCGGCCTGCAGGCGGGCATATTCACGCGCGACCTCAACAAGGCGCTGATGGCCTGGGACCGGCTGGAGGTCGGCGGCGTCGTCATCGGCGACGTGCCCTCCTACCGCGTCGACAACATGCCCTATGGCGGGGTGAAGGACTCCGGCCTTGGGCGCGAGGGCGTCCGCTTCGCCATGGAGGACATGACCGAGATCCGGAACCTGGTGATCCGCCGGCGGCCGGTGGCGTGACGCCGTCGGTGTCGCTCCGGAGACAGCGACACAGCGACAGAGCGACACCTCAGTTCCGCGGGGCTCGCGCGATCGTCCTTCCGGAGAGGTCATCGTCGCCAGCCTAAACCCGCCCTGGCGACCGAGTGGAAACGACGGCGCGAGGCGACGAGGTCTCTGATCGGATTGGATGATATGTCCGGAAATGCGGGCGTTCAGCCCGCGGGCGCGTTCAGCCGGTCCGAGATGTCGATCCCGCGCTCGGCGGCGACCTGTTCGACGAAGCCCCTGACTTGCGGCAGCCAGGGGGCGTCCGGCGGCGCGGAGTTCAAAAGCGCGATCCAGTCGTCCATGGCGCCGTCGCGGTCGCCGGTCTGATCCTTGCGCAGCGCCAGGAAGTAGCGGGCGCGGGCGTCCTCGGGGTTGAGAGCCACGGCGGCGCGGAAGGCGATCTCGGCGGCGTCCGTGACCCGGCCCCCGGCCGCCTGGACCAGCGCCTCGCCGCGCGCCGAAGGCAGGGCGGCGTTGTCGGGCGCCAGAAGGGAGGCCCGGCCGAAGGCCTCGGCGGCCTCTGCGTGTCGGCCCATGCCCGAATAGCTCTCGCCAAGCAGGGCCAGCAGCCCCACGTCGTCCGGCGTTTCGCGAACCTGGGCTTCCAGGGCGGCGATCATGGCCTCCGGTCCGGAGCGGGCCGGTGTCGCAACGGTCTCGGTGGCCGCGAGGTCCGGGCGGCCCAGCAGCGCGTAGAGACCCGCGCCGCCGGCGATCATGGTGACGCCGAGGGCGACGGCGACGATCTTCAAACCGCGGGCGGACAGCGGCCGCGCCGCCTCCTCGCCCTTGCGGGCCTCGGCCAGCAGGCGGCGCTGGGTCTCCAGCTTGAGGGCGTCAGTCTCGGCGTCGGAGAGTTCGCCCGCGCCGTGCTGGCGTTCGATCTGGTCCAGGCGGCGGCCCAGGGTGGGGCGCGGGCGCGGGGCCTCGGCGTCCGGCGGGCGCAGCAGCGGCAGGACGACACCGGCTGCCGCCACCAGCAGCATCGGGATGAGGACCAGCCAGATCATCGGCCCTCTTCCTCGTCGAGAAGGGCGTCGAGACGGCGGCGTTCGTCCTCGGTCAGGGGTTGGGCCTCGATCCCGGCGCGCCGGCGCATCAGATAGGCCGCGATGGCGGCGCCTCCGAGCAGCAGCACCAGGAAGGGCCCAGCCCACAGCAGCCAGGTCGACTGGCGCACCGGGGGACGCATCAGGACGAAGTCGCCGTAGCGCTGGACGACATAGTCCAGGACCTCGGCGTCGGTGTCGCCGGCGGCGATCCGCTCGCGCACGACGTTGCGCAGGTCGGCGGCCAGGACCGCGTCCGACTCGGCGATCGACTGGTTCTGGCAGACGACGCAGCGCAGTTGATGGTGCAGGGCCTGGGCGCGGGCCTCCTGCGAGACCTCGGGCAGGGGCCGGTCCGCGGCGGGCGCGGGCGGGACGGGGGCGGACGCCATCAGGGTGACGGCGACGAGCGCGGGGGCGAACCGCCTCATCCTTCCGCCTCCAGTTGCTGGAGGATGGGACGCAGCTGTGTCTCCCAAATCTCCGGCGTGATCGGGCCGACGTGACGATGCCGCACGGCGCCGGAGGCGTCGATGATGAAGGTCTCGGGCGCGCCGGAGACGCCGAGGTCGATGCCCACCCGGCCCTCGGGGTCGGCGCCGATGCGGGCGTAAGGATCGCCGCGCTCGCCTAGCCAGGTCAGGGTGTCTGCGGGCGCGTCCTTCCAGGCCAGGCCCTGGATCACCACGCCGCGCTGTTCCAGCTCCATCAGGAACGGATGCTCGACGCGGCAGCCGACGCACCAGCTGGCGAAGACGTTCAGAAGCATGGGCCGTCCGGTGAAGTCGTCGGTCGCCAGGCCCTCGGCGTCCGCCGGGCGCACGGGGGCGAGGTCGAAGGCGGGCAGCGGCCGGTCGATCAGGGTCGAGGGCAGGACCGCCGGATCGCGGCCCAGGCCGACCCACAGCAGGCCGGCGATGACCACGAGCGCCGCGACCGGGACGATGTAGAGCAGCCGCCGGATCACGCCCTGATCTCCTTGCCCGCCGGGACGGCGATGCGCAGGCGGCGGTCCAGCAGGGAGACCGCGCCACCGGCGGCCATGATCATCGCGCCCCACCAGATCCACCCGACGAAGGGGTGGTTCCAGACCCGCACCACGACGGCGTCGCCGCGCCGCTCGCCGACCGAGACATAGTAGGCGCCGGTCAGGCCGAGATCGATGCCGGCCTCGGTCGTCTGGGTGCCTGCGACCGGATAGAAGCGGCGCTCCGATGAGATGTCGCGGTCCACGCCGGGGCCGGTCATGGAGACGGTGATCCGCTCGGCGCGGTAGTTCGGCCCTTGGACGATGTCCGCGCCGGTCAGAACGATGCGGCGGCCGGCGAAGTCGGCCCCCTGGCCAGGCTGGAGCGTCAGGACTGCGGAGCTTTCCAGCGCCGTGACGCAGGCGATGCCGACGGTGCTGACGCCCAGGCCGGCGTGAGCGAGCACGATGGCCCAGAAGGCAGGTGGGGTGGAACGGACGCGCCGCCAGAACTCACTCCGGGCGCCCGCGCTCCAGCGGCGGACGAGCAGCCACAGCGATCCCAGGATCAGCCAGACGCCGAGGCCCAGGCCCAGCGCCTGCATCAGCCGCTCCAGGCCGAAGTTGACCACGATCAGGACCAGGGCGGCGCTTGAGATCAGCAGAGGCCAGCGCAGGCGTCGGATGACGGCGGACAGCGCGTCGCGCTTCCAGTTCAGCATCGGCCCGAAGGCGACGAGCGCCAGCAGCGGCAGGCTGAGGGGCACGAAGGTCAGTGCGTAGTAGGGCGGGCCGACCGAGATGCGGTCCGTCGAGGTGACCTCCACGAACACCGGATAGAAGGTGCCGAGAAAGACCGTGGTCGTGCACGCCATGAGGAACAGGTTGTTCAGCGTCATCCCGGCTTCCCGGGACACCGGGGCGAACACCGCGCCGGTGCGCATGGAGGGCGCCCGCCAGGCGTACAGCGCCAGCGCCGTGCCGGTCGCCAGCACCGTGAAGCCTAGGATGGCCGCGCCGCGCGCCGGATCGACGGCGAAGGCGTGGACGCTGGTCAGCACGCCGGAGCGGACCAGGAAGGTGCCCAAGAGGCTGAGCGAGAAGGTCAGGACGGCGAGCAGCAGGGTCCAGCTGATCAGGGCGCCGCGCTTCTCAAGCACGATGGCCGAGTGAAGCAGGGCGGTGCCGGCCAGCCAGGGCATGAGCGAAGCGTTTTCGACCGGGTCCCAAAACCACCAGCCGCCCCAGCCGAGCTCGTAGTAGGCCCACCAGGACCCCAGCGCGATGCCGAGCGTGAGCGCCGACCAGGCCGCGATGACCCAAGGCCTGAGCCAGCGGGCGAAGGCCATGTCTGCCCGGCCCTCCAGCAGGGCCGCGGCGGCCAAGGCGTAGGCCGCCGAGAAGCCGACGTAGCCGAGGTAGAGGAGCGGCGGGTGCAGGACGAGGCCGGGATCCTGCAGCAGCGGATTAAGCTCCGACCCGTCCAGCGGCGCGGGATCCAGCCTGAGAAACGGATTGGAGGTGAACAGCGCAAAGCCGAGGAAGGCCAGGCCGATCAGCGCCTGGACGCCCAACATGCGAGAAACCAGGGTGGGCCGCAGGTTCTTGCCGAAGACTGCGGCCGCCGCGCCATAGACCGACAGGATCAGCACCCAGAGCAGGAGCGAGCCCTCGTGGCTGCCCCAGGTAGCCGCCAGGCGGTAGATGGCCGGCTGGGTCGAATGACTGTGGGCCGCGACCAGGGCCACCGAGAAGTCCGGCATCAGATAGCTGATCGCCAGCGCCGTGAAGGCCATCGCCACGAACAGCAACTGAAGCAGGGCGCCCGCGCGCGTAGCGGCGATCAGGCGCGCGTCCCGGCGCGCCGCCCCCCAGAAGGCCGTCACGGCCTGGGAGAGCGCCATCAGGAAGGCCAGGATGAGGGCGAAGTGCCCGATTTCCGCGATCATGCCGCCGGGTCCATGTCGCCACGGCTGGTAGCGGGTGGGAGGCGCAGCGCCAAGAGCGGCCGACGATTTCCGAAGCTGAGCGCTAGGAACTGGCGGGTTTCCGTAACGTTACTCCTGCCGCGTGGTCCTGAGCCGCGCGTCTGGAGACATTTCTCATGCGTATGACCGCTTTGCTGGCCGGTGCCGCCCTGATTGCTTTCGCGGCCCCGGCCTCCGCCCAGGTAGTGGGGGGCGTGGGCGGCAACGTGACCGGCGGGCTCGGCGCCCGCACCGGCGATTTGGGTGTTCGGGATACGGTTCGTGGAACCACGGACTTCGCTCGCGACACCGTCCGTGACGCCCGCGATGCGGCTCGCGACGCCCGCGATATCGATGCGAACGCCCGTGCCCGCGCCGATGCTTCGGCCGACGCCTCTGTCAGTCGCAACGGCGCCTCGGTCGATTTCGACGCCTCGATCGGAGCGTCCGTCCGCTCGAGCGGCGGTGACAACCTCGGCCAGCTGGTTGGGGTGGCCCGGAACTCGGCGGGACAAGCTCAACAGCTGCTCGTGCGCGGAGCCGACGGCGTAGTCCGCGGCGTCGAAGCCACGTCGGTCTCGGGCGGCGGCACTGGCGAACTGACGGCGGACCTCACGGCCTACCAGTTCCGTCGTCGGCCCCAGGTGAGCGGTTCCGAAGGCGGACAGCATCGTCATGATCAGCCGTCCTCGGAGCACGGTACGGTTCGCCCCCAAAGCTAATCGGCCGTTCTGCAGAACGTGGCGGGCGGTCCGGCGACGGGCCGCCCGTTCGCGCATTTGACGCATTCGGCATGCAGCTTGCCGCTTCCCAGGCGAGCCGTCCCAGATCGGGACGGTCGGAAACGGAAGCGGAGCGGGGCGCATGGCGACCGAGATCGATCTTCACCTGGGCAAGCGGCTGCGGCGTCGTCGCCGGCTGCTCGGCCTGACGCAACAGCAGCTGGCGGTGCACGTGGGCATCCGCTTCCAGCAGATCCAGAAGTACGAATGCGGGGCCAACCGCATCTCGGCGGCCCGCCTGTGGCAGCTGGCCGAGGCGCTCGAGACGCCGGTCAGCTACTTCTTCGACGGCCTGGCCGAGGCGATGGAGCGCAAGGAGGTCCAGCCCGAGCGCAGCGACATGTTTTCCCGCAAGGAAACGCTCGACCTGATCCAGGCCTACTATCAGCTGGAGGAGCGGCCGCGCCGCCGGCTGCTGGACCTGGCCAAGTCACTGCACGCCGAGGGCGATCAGGCCTGATCTCGCGTCAGGCCGCCTGTCTGGCCGCGCGCGCGGTCAGATAGTCGGCCATGGCGTCGAACTCGCGCAGGAAGGCGGCCCGGCGCTCGTCGAGCTCCAGCAGGACCTCGTGCTTGGCGCCGGGAACCTCGACGTAACGGCCGCGGCCGAGCCGCTTGGCGGCCCAGCGGTTGGTCTGCTTCCAGACGCGGTCGTCCTCGCCGGCCTGGACGATGGCGACGGGCTGCTTGACCGATTTCAGCGCACGCGGTTTGAGCGCCCGCTCGCCGATGTCCAGAGCCACGGCCAGCCAGGCCCAGGTCACGCCGCCGACGGCCAGGTGCGGGCAGGCGTACAGCTGCTGCCGCCACAGGTCATAGCGATGCGCGTCCGAGGTCAGGGCGTCTTCCTCGAAGGTGTGCTCGAAGGGATCGTCCGGATCGTCCAGCACATAGTCCGCAGACTTGCCGTGGCGCAGGTTCCAGCGGACGGCCAGCTTCACCGACCACATCGACCGCTTTCCCGTCTTGATCCTGAGCATCGGGCTGACCAGAAGCGCGCCGTCGATGCGGGGCTCGTGCGCCTGCAGCGTCAGCAGATTCAGCGCCGCGCCCATCGAATGGCCGACAGCGATCCACGGCCGGGGCGCGCGCTCGGCGAAGGCGTCCAGCAGGCGCTGATAGTCGTCCAGGAACTCCTCGACCGCCCGCGCGTGGCCCTTCAGCCGGTCGGGCAGCAGGCGCGCCGACAGCCCCTGGCCGCGCCAGTCGTGGGCCAGCACGCAGAAGCCGCGCGCCAGCATGTCGCCGATTGCCTCGTAGTATTTTTCGATGGGCTCGGTCCGGCCCGGCGACAGGATGACCGTGCCGCGCGGCTCGGTCGCTGGCGTCCAGAAGGCGGCGCGCAGGCGCAGGGACCCAGCGCCGCGAAACCATTCGCCCTGACCTCCGGGAGGCGGCATGGCGCCCGGCACGCCCATCAGAGGCGCATTGGCGGCGTATGCGGCGGCGCGGTTCACGCGGTGGGCTTCCTGAACTTGAGGGTCATGCGGTCGGATTCGCCGATGGCGTCATAGGGCGTCCGGTCAAAGGCCGGATTGGCGGGCTCGCCGCGCGGGGCGGTCAGGCTTTCGGGCGGCAGGGTCCAGACGCCGAAGGGATGGTCCTTGGTGTCGTCCGGATTGGCGTTGACTTCGCTGGAGGCGACGAAGGCGAACCCGGCCTCGGCCGCCAGCTGCTTTACGAAGGCCTCCTGGACATAGCCGTTGGTGGCGGCCGGATCCTGGGTCTCGCCGACATCGGCGCGATGCTGCACCACACCCAGCACCCCGCCCGGCTTGAGCGCGGCATAGGCGTCGGCGAAGGCCTTTTCAGCGATGCCCGCCGCCATCCAGTTGTGCAGGTTGCACATGAACAGGGCCAGGTCGATGGAGCCTGCCGGGGCGGCCGGGCCGCTCGTGGGACCGAATTCGGTCAACTCGACGTCGCCATACAGCCGGTTGCCCGTGAAGCGCTCGCGGAAGCGGGCAACGATCTGGGCGGTGGCCATGTTGGACGCCGCGCCATCGGCCGACCGGTCCACCTGGAAGGTCGCGGCGTAGAGGTGCCCGCCGCCCCCGGCCAGATACGGGGCCAGGATCTCGGTCCACCAGCCCGCGCCGGGCCAGAACTCCAGCACCGTCGCCTCGGGAGAGATTTCAAAGAAGTCGAGCGTCTCGATCGGGTGGCGCCAGCGGTCGCGCACGCGGCCGTCCGCGCGCCAGGCTCCCGCGACCGCCCAGGCAAGGGAGCCTTCGTCAGGTCCGGCGGCGGGGGTTTCGCTCTTTTCGGCCGCGCCGTCACGGGGTTGGCAAGCCGCCAGCGCGAGGCCCGCGGCGCCGAGCAGCAGGCCGCGCCTGCTGACGGGTCGAACGGACCTCTTGGAGGAAGATGGCATGCGCGCTCTCGACTAGGGCGAAGCACCGAACCGGCTGGTGGCTTCGCTTAACCCGCTCGCCCCCGAGCGTCAAAGCAGGCTCAAGCTTAGCAATAACTTATTGCGCGGGGGTTTCCGGACGGCGGAATCGCAGGGTCATCCGGTCCGATTCCCCGATGGCGTCGAAGTGCGCCCGCTCGGCGTCGGTGAGTGTCCGGCCGTTTTGGCTCGAGCGCCGCACGGGCGGCAGCGTCCAGACGCCGAACGGGTGATCGCGCGAATCCATCGGATTCGCGTTCACGTCGCTGCGCGCGTCGAGCACGAAGCCGGCCCTTTGCGCGGCCTGGATCACATAGCTTTCAGGGACATACCCGGTCGGCGCGGTCTCGGCGACGTTCAGGCCCTCCACGGCGCGATGCTGTTCGATCGCCAGCACGCCGCCGGGCCTCAGGACGCGGAAGAACTCGGCCATGTAACGGTCGGTGCGGCCTTCGGCCTGGGCCCAGTTATGGAAAGCGCGGGCGACCAGGACCATGTCGGCGGACTGGTCGGGCAGGCCGACGCCGGACTGGGGCCCGAAGTCCACGACGGTCGCCTCGCCGAAGGTGGCGCGGTCCGCAGCGAACCTTGCCTCGAGCGCCGCTCTGGCGTTGCGTGCGGCCTCCGAGGTCTGCGGGTTCGCCGTGTCGATCCAGGCGGCGACGTAGCGGCCGCCGGTGCGCGCGGCGTAGGGCGCGAGGATCTCCGTCCACCAGGCTTCCGAGCCGGGCTCGATCTCGACCACGGTCATGCCCGGCGTCAGCCCCCAGAAAATCAGGCTCTCGAACGGACGGCGGTAGACGTCGCGCGCGCGGTGCGCGTCGGAGCGAAGCGGAGAATCGATCACCGCCTGCAGGTTCTCATCCTCTGCGAACTCGGGCCGGGGGGCCTGACCGCGCTCGACAAGCTGGGCGCTGGCGATGGCCGGCGTGGCGAGGAGTCCGAGGGCGAGAAGGGCTGCGGTCAGGCGCATCATCTGGTCTCCGAAGGTTTGGCCGCACCCTAGCGGCGCCGTTGGCCAGACCCAAGCCCGGACCCCTTGCGGGGCGATTTCGGCTCCCTAACTCATACGGCGAAGGCGCCGATGGTCGGGCCTTCGCGGGTCAAGCCGGCGCCATCCGGGCCGGCACGATCCGATCCCTTGACCGTCCCAGGCAGACGCGGGGCGGTTCACCTTGCTGCTTGCAGGAGGAACGACATGCGCAGCTATGATTTCACCCCCCTCACCCGTTCGGCCGTCGGCTTCGACCGGCTGTTCTCGCTGCTGGAGTCCGCCTCGCGGGCCGAGCCGGCGGGTTGGCCGCCCTACAACATCGAGACGACCGGCGAAAACCAGTACCGCATCGAGATCGCCGTCGCCGGTTTCCGGCCCGACGAGCTGAACGTCGAAGCCAAGGAGAACGTGCTGGTGGTCACCGGCCGCAAGACGGCCAATGACCAGGGCGAAGGCCGTCAGTTCCTGCATCGGGGCCTGGCCGAGCGTGACTTCGAGCGCCGCTTCCAGCTGGCCGACTATGTGGTGGTGACCGGCGCCCGGCTGGAGAACGGCCTGCTGTCGCTCGATCTGGAGCGCCAGCTGCCCGAGGCCCTGAAGGCCCGCCGCATCCCGATCGTCCCGGCCGGCGCCGAGACCATCGATGCCAAGGCCGAGACCAAGAAGCTGAAGTCGGCCTAAGGCGCCACGGTTTGAACAGAGGGCGGTCCCGGCGAGGGGCCGCCTTTTTCTATGCGGCGAGGTCCAGGCCCTCGACGCCGTCGAGCCTTGCGCCCGCGAGCTTGGCTCCGCGCAGGATGCAGCCGTTGAGATCGGCGCCCCTGAGGTCGGCCTTCTCGAGCACGGCCCCGGACAGGTCGGCGCCCTGGAGCTGCACGTAGCGGAGCTGAGCTCCGCCAAGCGTCACCGGTATCGACCGGTCCGCGCCCAACGGCAGAGGCCCGAACTGAGCCTGGCGAAGGTCCGCCTTGACCAGATTGGCCCCGGCCAGGCGCGCGCCGCGCAAATCCGCTCCTCGCAGGTTCACGCCCCGCAGGTCGGCGCCCTCCAGATTGGCGCCCTGCAGCTCGATATTGGACAGGTCCATGCCCACGAGGCAGGCCTGGCGCGCGCTGATCGCCGGCAGGCGTCGGCCGCGCAGCCCGTCCAGCAGCGGCCGCAGGTCGGCGCCGTCGAGGCGGGCCGGGGATCCCGACTGGCCGCCGCTGCGGGACCAGGTCTCGGAGGCCGCGATCGCCTGGGCCAGGGCGTCGATCCCGCCCGCGTCCGTCGATGGCGCGCGCAGGCATCCGTCCAGGTTGGCGCGGTTCAGGTTGGCTCGGCTCACGTCCACGCCAGTCAGGACCGCGCCGAGGAAGTTGGCGCCCTCCATGTTGGCGCCGGCGATGTCCGCCCCCTCCAGGATGGCCCCCGCGAGATTGGCGTCCTTGAGATTGGCGCCCGCCAGCTTCGCGCCCCGCATGGCGCAGTCGGTGAAGTCGGCGGCGAAGGCCGAAACGCCATTGAAGTTGGCGTTCTCGAGCGTCGCACCGGAGAAGTTGGCCTCGTCGGCCTCGCCGGTGCGGCTCTCGTGGCGAAGGGCGGTCAGCCCCTTTTCGGGATGGGGCACGCCGATGCGACCTTCGCGGAAATCCGCCTGGGTCAGGTCGGCCAGCGACAGGTTGGCGCCCTTCAGGCAGGTCCCGCGGAGATCGGCGCGACGCAGGTTGGCGCCGCGCAGGTCGGCCTTTCTCAGGTCGCAGCCGAACAGGACGGCGCGTTCCAGACGGGCCCTGATCAGGCGTGCGCCATCGAAGACGCAGCCGGTGAAGTCCGCGTCGTCGAGGATCCGGCCGGACAGGTCCAGGCCCGACAGGTCGATGAATTTGAGCATGGCGCGTCGGCCGCCGGATCGGCCCGTGACATAGCGTTCGTGCGCCTGGGCGAGCAGGTCGAAGTCACCCTGGCTGAGGAGACGGCGGCCGTTGGGGGAGCTGCTCACGTCCAGGCCTCCGTGCAGATGGACTCGCCGCCGCGCGCGCCGTCGAGTCGGGCGAGGGTGAAGACGGCCAGCCTCGTCGCGGCGCCGTGCAGATTGGCGCGTCGAAGGTCAGCCTGAACGAGCCGAGCGTGCTTCAGGTCCGCGCCGGCGAGATCGGCGCCCCGCAGCACCGCTCCGGACAGATCCGCCGCCAGCAGCCGGTCCTCGCCGATCAGCAGCGGGCCGAGATGCGCCTCTCGCAGGTCCGCGCCGTTGAGCCGCGCGCCGGCGAGACGGGCGCCGCGCAGGTCCGCGCCCCGGAGCTTGCAGGCGCGCAGGTCGGCGCCCTCCAGGTGCGCGCCCTGAAGCTGCACGCCTTCCATGTCGAGGCCGTAGAAGACCGCGCCCTTGGCCGACAGGGCGGTGAGATTGAAGCCGCGCACGGTCTTGAGCGCGCGAAGGTCCAGACCGTCGAACACCGAGGGGCGGCCTTCGGCGCCCGAGGTTTCGCACCAGCGCGAGTGAGCGCCCAGCCGCTCCGCGGCCTCGAGCGGAGAGACGCCCGGCTGGCTGGACTTCTCGTCGGTCAGCACGCCCTGCATGCGCGCGCCGTCGGTGCGCCAGAGCTCGGACTTCACGCCGACCAGGACCGCGTCGGTCAGGTCAGCGCCCGACAGGTCGGCGCCCGAGAGGTCCGCCCCCGCCAGGTCCGCCCCGGCCAGGCTCGCCTGTTTGAGGTTGGCCCGGACGAGCTTGCAGTCCCGCATCAGGGCGTCGGTGAAATCGGCGCGCACCGCCACGATCCCCGCCAGTCGCGAACGTTCGAGATTGGCGCCGACGAGGCTGACGCCGCTGGCGTCGGCGGCGCGGTCGGCCGGCTTGACCACGCGGAAGCCCGCCTCGCGGTCCGATGCGGCCAGGGTCCCTTCGCGCAGGTCGGACTCGAACAGGTCGGCGCCGGACAGGTCTGCCCCCCGAAGGCAGGCGCCCCTGAGATCGGCCCGGCGCAGCGAGGCGCCCGACAGGTCCGCCTCCTGGAGATCGGCCCCGAAGAAGTTGGCGTTATCTAGCCGGCAGCCGGACAGGTCCGTCCCGTGCATGACCGTGGCCGAGAAGTCGGCGTCGGAGAGATTGCGGCCCTTCAGGCTGAGGCCGGACAGGTCGCACCAGCCGAAGACGGCCCGCGCCCCGCCGGGCTGGGCGCGCCACAGCCGTTCGTGGCGGGCGCAGATCGCGTCCGCCTCGGCCTGGGTCAGCCGCCTGACTTCATGAGAATGGACGCGGTTCTGCATCGCCGCGAAGGCTAGCGCGGACGCGTTAAGGAAACCCTCGCGCTAACCGCGTTCAGCGAGCCAGCAGGCCCTTGATCTCCAGAGCCTGGGCCAGGGCGCCGTCGGGCACCCAGACGCGCATGTAGCCGGCTTCGCCGAGGCGGCGCAGTTCGGCCTCGAGGTCCGCCTGGGGCGCGGCGGCGAAGCGGGCGTCGAAGCCCTGGCCGTCCGGGCTGATGCGGACCAGCGGCAGGCCGGTCCTGAGGCGATTCAGATAGCCCTCGGCGAGGACGGACGCCTCTTGCGCCATGACGCCCAGCTCAACCTCCAGACCGGCGGCCCTGAGCTTCTCGACGCCCCGGCCGGCGGCGAAAGGGGAAGGGTCTTCGCAGGCCACCACGACCCGGTTGACGCCGGCGTCGATCAGCCGCTGGGCGCAGGAAAGCCGGCCCGAGGACCGGGCCCCGCAGGGCTCCATGGTGACATAGGCGGTGGCACCACGGGCGGACTCGCCGGCCGAGGGAATGGCCTGTTCCTCCGCATGCGGGCGGCCGCCGCGCGAGGTGGCGGCCTCGGCCAGCACCCGGCCGTCCTTGACCAGGACGCAGCCGACCGGCGGGTTGGGGGCCGTCTGGCCGAGCTGGGCCTCGGCCAGTTCGATGGCGCGGGCCATGAAGCGGCGATCGTCGTCGGTCTGGCTCATGGCAGCTCCGGCAGGTCCACGGCCCGCTCCTCGTCGAGATACTTGGCCGACAGCGGATCGAGGCTATCGTCGAGCACGATGGCCAAGGGGTTGCCGGTCGGGATCTCGACGCCGACGATGGCCTCGTCCGACACCTTGAACAGGTGCTTGACGATGGCGCGCAGCGAGTTGCCGTGGGCGGCGACCAGCACGTTCCGGCCCAGCTTCAGGCGCGGCGCGATGGCCTCCTCCCAGTAGGGCAGGACGCGGTCGAGCGTGGTCTTGAGGCTCTCGGTGGCCGGGACCTGGGCTTCGAGATAGCGGCGGTCCGAGGCGAAGTCGTGCTCGCCGCCCGGGGCCAGGTCCGGCGGGGGGATGTCGTAGCTGCGCCGCCAGATCTTGACCTGGTCCTCACCATGCCTGGCCGCCGTCTCGGCCTTGTCCAGCCCGGTCAGGCCGCCGTAGTGGCGCTCGTTCAGCCGCCAGTCCTTGGTCACCGGCACGAAGGTCTGTCCAGACGCGTCGAGCGCCAGATTGGCGGTCCGGATGGCGCGGGTCAGGACCGAGGTGAAGCACTCGTCGACGTGCAGCTCTGACGACTTGATCAGTTCGCCGGCCTTTCTGGCCTGGGCCTCGCCGGTCTCGGTCAGGTCGACGTCGACCCAGCCGGTGAAGCGGTTCTCGAGGTTCCACTGGCTCTGGCCGTGGCGCAGCAGGATCAGAAGCGGCATCGATATCCCTTGGTGACGAAGGCGTGGGCTAGACCCCGGCCGCCGCGCCCGTCAAGCGCCGGGTTGGAGGCCGCCGCGCCAGCGGCTATAGGCCGGACCATGTCGGACAAGGTCTTCTACGCGCTTTCGGGGCTGGTCGCCGTCGGCCTGATCGCCCTGGCCCTGGTCTGGCCGCCGCGCTCGGCGACCGGCCTGGACGAGACGCGCGCGCCGGCGCCCGCGCCTGCGCCGGCCGAGGCGGCGGCTGAGACCGCGCCCGTCGAGGAAGCTGAGCCGGTCGAAGAGTCCGCGGTCGCGGTCGAGGAGCTCGCCGGTGAGTGACGCGCTGACCGTCGGCCGTCGCGTCCTCGAGATCGAGGCGCGCGCGCTGGAGCAGCTGTCGGCCTCGCTCGGCGAGGCTTTCGAACAGGCCGTGTCGCGCCTGTCGGACCTGACCGGCCGGGTCATCTGCACCGGCGTGGGCAAGTCCGGCCACGTCGCCCGCAAGATCGCCGCCACCCTGGCCTCCACGGGGCGGCCGGCCATCTTCGTCCACGCCACCGAGGCCAGTCACGGCGACCTCGGCATGATCGGGCCGGAAGACGCGATCCTGGCCCTGTCCAAGTCCGGCGAGACCCGCGAGCTCGCCGATGTGGTCGCCTACGCCAAGCGTTTCGGTGCGCCCCTGATCGCCATGACGGCGCGGGCCGAGAGCGCGCTGGGCCGGGCTGCGGACATCCTGCTGCTGCTGCCCGACGCGCCCGAGGCGACACCGCAGGTCGACGCCCCGACCACCTCGACCACGCTGCAGATCGCGCTGGGCGACGCCCTGGCGGTGGCCCTGCTGGAGCGGCGCGGCTTCACGGCCCAGGACTTCCGGGTGTTCCATCCGGGCGGAAAGCTCGGGGCCATGCTGCGCACCGTGCGCGACCTGATGCATGGGGCCGACGAACTGCCGCTGGTGACGGGCGACGTCTCCATGCAGCAGGCGCTCCTGGAAATGACGCAGCGCCGTTTCGGCTGCGTCGGGGTGACCGACGGCTCCGGTCGGCTCGAAGGGCTGATCACCGACGGCGACCTGCGCCGGCACATGGAAGGCCTGATGGCCCACTCGGCCGCCGAGGTGATGACCCCGGCCCCCAAGACCGTGACGCCCGACACTCTCGCCGCCGAGGCGCTCAAGCTGATGAACGAGGCGCGCATCACCGTGCTGTTCGTCGTCGATCAGGGCCGCCCGGTCGGCATCGTGCACGTCCACGACCTGCTGCGCGCCGGCGTGATCTGAGACGGCTTAGGCCAGGGCCCAAACCCCGCTTCGCTCGACCGCCTGGTCCTCCAGTTCGCGCGTGGTCGGCACCTGATATTCGGCCAGCCGGACCAGGCCTTCCTTCGGGAAATAGGTGCGGCCGGGGTCGCCGATCAGGACGCGCGTTCCCCGATCCGCCGCCTGGCGCAGCCATGGCAGGACGCGGTCGGCCATCGGCTTTTCATAGAAGACGTCGGCGGCGCAGATCAGCTCGACCTCGGGCGGCGGGCCGCCCAGCAGGTCGGCGGTGGTGAAGTCCAGGCGCACGCCGTTGGCCTCGGCGTTGGCCCGGACGGCGGCCTCGGCGAAGGGGTCTATGTCGCTGCCCAGCACATGCGCGGCGCCCGACTTCATCGCCGCGATGCCGACCAGGCCGGAGCCGGTGGCGAAGTCGAGCACGCGGCGGCCGCGCGCCTCCTCGGGATGATCCAGCAGATAGCGCGCCAAGGCCTGACCGCCGGCCCAGGCGAAGGCCCAGAAGGGCGGCGGCAGGCCCATCTCGCCGAGCTCCTCCTCGGTCAGCCGCCAGATCGGCGTGACCTCGTCGGCCAGCCACAGCCGAATCTCGGGCGTGTGGCTGACGGGCTGGAGGCGGGTGTTGTCGCGTATGAAGGCGGCGGGATCGGCGATGCTCACGCCGCTCGATACTCGTGAAGCAGGAAGCGGTTCCAGCCCTTCTTGGTGCGGCTCTCGACCGCGAAGCGGAAGCCCGGCCCGCCGTCCTCCAGCGGCCAGTAGATGAAGCGCGCGAGGCCTTGCGGCATCTGCGCCTCCAAGGCGACGGCCTGGGCATGGACGTCGGAGCCGTCCGCCAGCCGGCCCTGCGACCGCTTGCCGTCGGAGGTGAAGGAGAAGAAGGCGAGCGCTCCGTCCTCGCCCGCGCCGAAGAAGGCGGTTTCCGTGTAGCTGAAGGTGGGCATGTCCCAGATAGCGTCGAGCCGGACCCAGCCCTTGCCGAAGGGCTCGAACCGCCGCGTGCAGACCAGCGGCCCGCCGTTGTGCTCTCCCTTATAGCGCCAGTCGCCCAGCAGGGGCTTTAGCGGGCCGAGCAGGCCACGGCCGGGTTTCCAGGTCACCCCGCCCTCGCCGAGGCCGTCCGCAGCACCTCGATGTAGCCCGGCGCCACTTCCATGCCCTCGGTCACGCCCCTGGCCGCCAGCAGGCGGTGGGCGCGGGGCAGGCTCCAGCAGGGCAGGTGCATGAAGACGTGGTGCTCGGCATGGAAGTTGACCCAGTAGGGGGCGATGAAGGCGCGTTCCCACCAGGCGGCGCGGGTGGTGCGGGCCTGGCGCAGGGGGTCGATGGAGGAGTTCTCGACGCAGGCGTGCTCGGCGAT
>NZ_JANJTL010000051.1 GCF_024711105.1 Brevundimonas sp.
TCGCCGCCGGCTTCGTGGCGGTCGGCGATCTCGAGCTGTTCGGAACGGGGTTTGGCCTTGGCTCGCTGTGCGTGGCCGCGGCCTATGCAGCCTGTGTCTGGGTCGCGAGGGGACTGGACAGGTCGCCGGCCTGGAGGCCCGTCGGCTGGGAGCCGGCCGCCTCGCAGGAGGCCGAGACGGCGCGCGATCCCCTTCCGCGCCTGATGGCTCTACTGACCGCAACGGCCGCCCTGATCCTGGCTGCGGGCTACGTCCTGACGCGGACGGGAGAGGCCATCGCGGAACAGGCGGGGCTGGGCGCGGGATTCTTCGGGGCGGTGTTCCTTGCGGGCGCGACCTCCCTGCCGGAGCTGTCGAGCGCCATCGGCGCCCTGAGGCTCAAACGGCACCAGATGGCCATCGGCGACGTGTTCGGCGGCAATCTGTTCGACGTGGCACTGGTCGCCCTGGTCGACGGACTGGATGGCGCGGGTCCGGCCCTGAGTGAGGTCGGGAGCTTTTCCGTCGCGGTCGCGATGCTGGGGATCGTCCTCTGCGCCGTCTATGTGATGGGCATGGTGGAGCGGCGCGACCGAACGGTGCTGCGCATGGGCTGGGACAGCGCCATGGTCCTGGTGATCTATGGGTTGGGTCTGGCGGGCCTGTACGTGCTGCAAGGCGCCGCCTGATCCGACGTCGTCAAAGGCCGAATCTCAGGCCCAGCCGCATCGTACGCGGCGCCCCCAGGCCCGCCACGCCGGAGGCTGTCTCGGACACCTCCACCTCGGCGTCCAGCAGGTTCTCTGCAGCCAGCCAGAGGAGCGCGGTGTCGGTCAACCGCCACTCGCCCCGCAGATCGACGGTCGCGGCCTCTTCGAGAACACGGCTGTTGAGGTCGTCCTCGAACCGTTCTCCCTCCAAGCGGAGCCGCCCTTCGAGCCTCAGGCGCTCGGCGGGCGTCCAGGCTACGGCTAGGAGCGCGCTCAACTCCGGCGCCTGGGCGGGCCGCAGGCCGGTCAGCTGAGGGGCGTCTGCGCCGCCGTCGACCTCGGCCTCCGTGAGGGCGAGCGCGGCACGCACCTCGATCGGGCCCGATCGCCAGCCGGCCTCGGCCTCAAGCCCCAGGGCGCGGATGGTTCCCGCATTCATGCGCTGGCGGAGCACGCCGTCCGCCGGCACGAAGCCGGCGACCGGGAAGGTCCCCGGCCCCTGGGCCAGGGTTACGTTGACTATGGCGTCGTCGATCTCGTTCCAGAACACAGTGGCGTCGAGCGTCGCGGCCCCGGAGCGCCAGGAGGCCCCGACCTCAAGGCCGCGCAACCGCTCCGGCTCAAGCGCGGGGTTCGCCTCGGTGATGTCGTTGCCGACGCGAAAGGGCCGATGAAGCTCGTTCAAAGTCGGCGGGCGAAAGGCGGTGTAGCCGGCCGCACGTAGGACCCAGTCCCCGAGATCGCGCCGTAGCGCGGCACGGCCGCTGGCGACATAGCCGTCCCGGTCGGGCGCGGACAGTTCGAGGGTCGGAAGCCCCGTCGCAAGGTCACGTTCGAGGCGGCGGCCATCGCTGTTGCGCCAGTGATCCAGCCTGGCCCCGCCCGTGGCCAGCCAGGGCCCTGCGGACCAGGAGACTTCGCCATAGCCCCCAGCGACGAGGGCTTCGCCGCCGGCGACGCGACTGCGCGTGAAGGCTCCGCCGATGAAGCGGGAGCGCTCGCGCGTCTCGCCCCGCGCATGGCGGGCGTCCGCGCCGATCTCCCATTCGAGCCGTCCGGAGGACCAGGCCAGGCTTCGCCGCACCGCGGCGTTCAGGCCCCACCCGCGCGCCGGCGTTTCGTCCTGGCTGCTGGCGGGGCTGGTGGATGATCGATCGTCCGCGACCGCCACAAAGCGGTTCGAAAGGTCGCTGCCATGCGTCCAGGCCTGCACGCGCCAGCCCAGGAGGCCATCCGCCGGCGCCGCGGCGGCCGTGAGGGACAGGAGCTGGCCTGAGGCGCGGGATCCTCCGCCCGCAAGGCCCGAGCCGCGCTCCTCCTCCCACGCTGCGGCGCGAAAAGAGGCCGTGGCTCGCGCTCCGAGGCCGCCGTCCAGCCGGATCGCGCCGCTCAGCGCGTCGAGACCCAGCGGCTGGTCGGCGGCCCCGGCGTCAGCGCCCCTCACCGGCGTGTAGCCGTCCGAGTTTTCGGTGAGGCCGGCGAGGGACAGTCGAAGGGGCCCCACGCCGATCCGCCCCCAGCCGGCGGCGCGGCGACCGCCGCGCTCGGCGAGCGAGAGGTCCAGCACGTCTCTGACGTCGCGCTCGCGAAGGATCACCGCGCCGGTCAGGGCGCCTGCGCCATAGGCCCCCGCCCCGCCGCCGCGCACGATGTCGACGCGGTCGACCGCCTCGGACGGCAGCTGACTCCACACCACCCAGCCCCCGAAGGGATCGTTCAGGGGCACGCCGTCCAGGGTCACAAGGGCCCGCCCCGCCCCCGAGGGCGCGATCGAGCGGAGCGAGAGGCCCTGAGTGGTGGGATTGGCCGCCGCGCTCGAGGTGCGCCGAAACAGGGAGACGCCGGGGGTGTCCGTCAGGGCTTCGTCAAGCCGGCGCCCGTCATCCAGCGCCGCCTCGTCGAGCGTCACGGTGGAATAGGCGCGCTCGGCCACCAGCGGCGGCAGGCGCGCGCCGGTGATGACCACCTCCTCGACGGGGGTCGGGCTCGCCGGTTGGGCGGCGAGCGCCGCCGCGGCGAAAAGACCAGGACTCAACAGCGAGCTCACCCGCGCGGAAGGGCGTAGGCGATGACTTCGTCGCCGGGGGGCGTCTCCATGAAGTGGTGTCCTCCCGTCATGATCACCAGAAACTGGCGTCCGCCATCCTCGTACACGATCGGCGTCGCCTGCCCACCCGCCGGCAGCACGTCGCTCCACAGGGTCTCGCCCGTCTCGATGTCGATGGCCCGGATGAGGTTGTCCGTGGCCGCGGCGATGAAGACCAGGCCGCCGGCCGTGACCACCGCGCCGCCGTTGTTGGGTGTGCCGATGTCGATGGGCAGCATGGAGGGGATGCCGAAGGGCCCGTTGCGCCGGGCCTGGCCGAAGGGCCGGTCCCAGACGGTCTCGCCGGTGCGCAGGTCGATGGCCCGGATGCCCCCGTAGGGCGGCTCCTTGCAGAGCATGCCCGTCGAACTCATTCGCCAGCCGGCGTTGACGTCGATGGCGTAGGGCACGCCCATCTGCGGATCGCCCGCGCCCTCGGCGCCTTCGGGGACGCCGCCTCGCGACCCGGGCGTCTGTTCGGCCAGGCGCGGGTCGCCGCGCGGGAACCAGCCCATCTCATTGGCCTCCTCGCGGGGCACCAGCCGGTTGTAGTTCGGCATGTCGTTGTAGTTGGCGATGATCAGGCCACGAACCGGATCGACGGCCACGCCGCCCCAGTCCGAGCCGCCGTTGTAGCCGGGGTACTGGATCCAGCGCTGATCCGAGGTCGGAGGAGTGTAGATGCCGTCATAGGCCGCCTGACGGAAACCGATCCGGCAGATCATCTGGTCGATCGCGCTGATCCCCCACATGTCCCGCTCGGTCAGGCGCGGCCGCGCCAGGGTGTGGTAGGCGGAGAAGGGCTGGGTCTCGGTCCGCATCTCCGGCTCGACGCCGCCCTGGGGAACCGGGCGTTCCTCCACCGGCGTCAGCGGCTGTCCGGTGCGACGATCCAGGATGTAGATGTCGCCCTGCTTGCTCGGCAGCACCAGGGCAGGAATTGAGCCGGCCGCAGTCGGATAGTCGATCAGGGTGGCGGTCGAACCGAGGTCGTAGTCCCAGACGTCCGTGTGGACGGTCTGGAACCGCCACGCCGGCCGACCCGTCGTGACGTCGAGCGCCACGAGCGCGGTGGCGTAGGCGTTCTCCTCGGCGGACCGGTCGCTCGACCAGTAGTCCGCCGCCGAGTTGCCCATCGGCAGATAGACCAGGCCCAGCGCTTCGTCGCCCGAGGCGGTGGTCCACATGTTCGGCGTGCCGGGCGTGTAGGTTTCGCCCTCTGGTGGCCGACCCGTCCGGTCGGGCCGCGCCATGTCCCAGGCCCAGCGCAGCTCGCCGGTGACGGCGTCGAAGCCCTGGATCACGCCCGAAGGCGCGTCGTTCCTCTGGCCATCCAGCACCTGATGGCCGGTGACGACCACCCCGCGCACGATGACGGGGGTCGAGGTGATCGACACCATGCCGGGCACGATCTCGCCCATGCCTTCGGTGATGTCGACCTGCCCGTTCTCCCCGAAGTCCGGACACGGCCGGCCCGTCAGGGCGTCGACCGCGATCAGGCGACCGTCGAGCGTGCCTTCGATGATGCGCGTCACGCACAGGCCGCCGCCGCGCGCGGCCGAGGCCGGAGACTGGGCCGCGGCGACGGTGCGGGGTTGGCTGTCGTCGGCGGAGACCGCGTCGGCGCCGCGCGCGTTTCGGGTGTCATAGTAGGCCACGCCGCGGCAAGCGGCCGTGTATGGGATGTAGTCGTCGCTGACCTCCGGATCGTAGCGCCAGCGCTCCTCGCCGGTGCCGGCGTCCAGGGCGATCAGGATGTTCCGAGCCGAGCAGAGATAGACGGTGTCCCCGATCTTGAGCGGGGTGGTCTCTGCGCCCCACTTCTCCTCGGGCGTGTCGCCCGTGTGATATGTCCAGACGCGTTCCAGCTCATCGACGTTGTCGGGCGTGATCTGATCGAGGGGCGACCAGCGGCGGGCGGCGTCGGTGCCGCCGTAGGCGGGCCAGTCCGAGCCGGTGCGCATCAGCGACGGATCGCCCATGCCCCCCGCGAGCGTGCCGGGCAGATCGGCTGGATCGTCGGCGCGATTGGCCACCGCGATAGCGATGCCGCCCACGAGCATGAAGGCGCCCGCCGCCCCCAGCATCATCAGCCAGGACCTGCCGCCCCGCCCGCGCAGCACCGGCACAGCCAGCAGAACCAGAAGCAGCAGAATCGTGGGCGCCAGAACACGCGGTACGAGCGGCCAGCCCTGCAGCCCGACCTCCCACAAGGCCCAGATGATCGTGAGCACATAGAGCGCGATGTACACCCAGGCGCCGATGAGCCGTCCGCTGGCGATCAGGGCGCCAGAGGCGACCAGGCCCAGGCCAGCCAGGAGATAGTACCAGGAGCCACCGAGCGCGATCAGCCAGACGCCGCCGATGACCAGCGGAACACCGATCAGGGTGAGCACCACCCCAAGCACGATCACCAGCCAGGCGGCGAGACCAAGCGAGCGATCCCAGGCGTTCATCCGGTAGCTTGGCACGGCTCCCTCCTGTCGCGGCCTCCTTGGCGAACCACGGCCAAGCTAAAATGTTCCGCTCGGAACCGGTCTGCGCGGCGGCGGGTTAGCCCAGGATGCGGGGCTGGCTACCAGGACGGACTCCATGATGGGGCGCTTCCAGCAGGTCTACTGCGGGCCGGCTCCGGCGCCCGAGGCGCTGTGGAGCAGCTGGAATCTCGACCCGTGGCTGCTCGGCGTCCTGGCGACTGCGGCGAGCGCCTATCTGCTGTCGCGCAAGGGACGGCTGGGGCGCGAGGATGCGTCGGCGGTGCTCGGCTTCGGCGTGCTCGTCGTGGCCTTCGTGTCTCCGCTCTGCGCCCTGACCAGCGCCCTGTTCGCCGCCCGCGTCGTGCACCATGCGTTGCTGATCCTCGTCGCCGCCCCGCTTCTGGCGCTCGCCTGGCGAACGGAGCGCGGTTCGGGACTCGGCCTGGCGGCGGCCGCCGTGCTCCACGCGATAATCCTGTGGGTCTGGCACGCGCCTGCGCCCTATGCCTGGGCGCTGTCGAGCGACGCGGGCTACTGGCTGATGCAGCTGAGCCTGCTCGCCAGCGCGGCGGTGTTCTGGCGCGCGATCCTGGCCGCTTCGGCGCTCGGCGCGGCGATGGCTTTGGTCTTCACCATGGCCCAGATGGGCCTGCTGGGCGCCCTGATCGCCCTGGCGCCGGAAGCGGTTTATGCGCCCCACTTCGTCACGACCGCCGCCTGGGGCCTGACGGCGCTTGAGGACCAGCAGATAGCGGGCCTGATCATGTGGGCGCCGATGGCGGGCCTCTACCTTCTGGTCGCCTTGGCGAGGCTGCTTCCGATGCTGTCCGAAGCGCCCGCGCCCCAGCCCGGCCGATGATCCGACGGCTACGAGCCTGGGCGCGCCTCCACACCGACGAGAAGCGCTACTCGCCGGTCGGGGTGACCTTCCACTGGACGATGGCGGCCTTGATCACCTTTCAGCTGTGGTGGGGGTGGCGGACTAGCCGCCTGCCGGTCGGTGGCGACAAGCTGGACGCCTATGAAATCCATGCCGCCTTCGGACTCCTGATCCTCACCCTGGCCCTGCTGCGCATGGTGTGGCGGATCTTCATTCCCGGCCCGGTGAACGACGCCGACAAGCCCGGCTGGCAGAGCAAGGCGGCGCACCTCACCCACTTCGCCTTCTATGCGCTGTTCCTCGCCCTGCCCCTTTCCGGCTGGGGCATGTTGTCCGCGACAGGTCGGGACGTGCCGCTGAGCCTGTTCGGCCTGCCCTGGCCGCACCTGCCGCTGGAAGGCCTGTCCCAGGAGACCCGCTGGCGCATCGAGGAATGGGCCGAGACGCTGCACTGGCTGGCCATCTGGGGGATGCTGCTCCTGATACCAGCCCACGTCGGGGCCGCGCTGAAGCATTATTTCTGGGACAGGGACGACGTGCTTCCGGGCATGGCGCCCGTGCTGGACGAACTCGATCCCGACGGGCCGACCGGCAGCCCCTCCAGATAGGCCGAGACCGCCTGAACCTCGGCGTCGGTCAGGCGCCGGCTGATCTCGAGCATCAGGTTGCGCGGGTCGTTGCGCCGCTCGCTGGTACGCCAGCGCCGGAGTTGCTCATCGAGGTAGGACGCGGGCTGTCCGGCGAGCGCCGGTCCGCCCGGCGCGCTCCGGCCGTCGGCGCCGTGACAGACGCCGCATGCGGTGAGCCCGCGCTCGGTGTCCCCCTCGTGGAAGAGCGCAGCGGCCACCGGATCGACCGCTCGACTAACCTCTCCAGCTGATCGAGGCGGGAGATTGGCGTACCACTCGGAAACCAGACGCATCTGCCGATCGTCGAGCGCGCGCGCGACCGGGCCCATGACCGGATCCGGCCTGCGCCCGTCGGCATAGTCGTGAAGTTGCTTGAGCAGATAGCCCTGGTCGAGCCCGGCCAGGCGCGGCGTGCCCGCGCCGTCTCCGGCGCCGTCGACGCCGTGGCAGACCACGCACGCGTTGGCCGCGCCGCCATCGCCCCCGCTGAGCGCCACCATCTCGCCGGTTCGGGTGAAGGGGTCCGGCCGTTCGGAACTCGGCAGGTCACAGGCCGCGAGGAGCAGCAGGCATGCAGCGGCGGACGGGGACCTCATTCCTTGCGAACCCCGGCGAACCGCCACGGTTCCTGGAACATCCGGGCAGCTTTGCTGTTGACCTTGCGAACTTCGAGGGGAGTCGATGGGATCGAGCTCGCAGATCGCGTGCCTGGCCGCGCCGTGCCTGCTGCTGCTGTCCGGCTGCGGCGGCGAGCCCGTCCGGGTGGTTCAGGCGGCGGACGGGGACGCCCATCGCGGCCTTGAACTGGTGCGGGACGTCGGCTGCGGCGCCTGCCATGTCATTCCGGGCGTCGACTGGCCCCGGGGCACGGTCGGTCCGCCGCTGATCGGCTTCGGCGAGCGGACTTTGATCGCAGGCCGCTTTCCCAATCAGCCGGACACCTTGGCCAGGTGGGTGCGGGACGCGCCCTCCCTCGACCCGCGAACCGGAATGACGCCCATGCCCCTTTCGGAGGAGGAGGCGCGTGACGTCGCGGCCTACCTCTACACCCTCCATGATGACTGAGGCGCTCGCCGGATGGCCGCCGCCGGTGCTCGACCCGGCGGGTCCAGCCGCCCTCTCGGTCACGATCCTCGCCTGGGCGCTGATGATCATGGCAGCGGGCGTGCTCCTGGTCGTGGTCGCCGCGCTCGGGCTTGGTCTGTTTGGCGGCCAGACCTGGAAGCGCCGGCTCGGCCACGAGCGGCTGATCTGGATCGCCGGCCTGGGCTTTCCGGTCGTGGTGCTCAGCGCCCTGCTCGTCTGGGGCCTGAGCCTAACGAGCCGACTGACGCCCGTTTCTACCGGCGACGAGATCCGCATCCGGGTCACTGGCGAGATGTGGTGGTTTCGCGTCGCCTACCTCGACGAAGACGGCCGCGAGCTGTTCCAGAGCGCCAACGAGGTGCGCATTCCGGCCGGCCGCCCCGTCGTGTTCGAGCTCGAGTCGGCCGACGTCGTCCACTCCTTCTGGGTCCCTCGCCTCTCCGGCAAGCTCGACATGATCCCCGGCCGCCGCAACATCCTGCGGCTCCAGGCCGACGAGCCCGGGGCCTATGGCGGCCAGTGCGCCGAATACTGCGGCGGGCCGCACGCCCTGATGGGCTTCATGGTGATCGCCATGCCCGGGGAGGCCTACGACCAGTGGTTTGACCGTGAACAGCAGGACCGCGCGCCTCCGACGGGCGCGCTGCAGTCGCGAGGCCAGGCGGTCTTCATGGAGAACGGCTGCGCGGCCTGCCACGCCATCCGGGGCACACAGGCCGCAGGCCTGGCCGGGCCGGACCTGTCCACCGTCGGGTCCAGGGCCATGATCGGCGCCGGCATCCTCGACAACAATCGCGGCACCCTGGCCGGCTGGGTGGCCGATAGCCAGACGATCAAGCCCGGCAATCGGATGCCGACCTACCGCAATCTCTCGGGCGAAGATCTCCAAGCGGTCGCCGCCTATCTGGAGGGCCTGAGATGACGTCCCGGCCGGACTTCGATCCGGCCCTCCTGGACCGTTTCCCGACCGCAGGCGATCGCCCGCCCGGCGAGTTCGAACACCTGAAGAAGGTGTGGGAGCAGCCCAGGGGCCTCGGCCTTATCACCGCGGTCAACAACAACTACATCGGCGTCTGGTACGTCGGCGCGGCCTTCCTATTCTTCTGCCTGGCGGGCGTGCTGGCCCTGCTGATGCGCACCCAGCTTGCGCTGCCGATGAACGGGGTCCTGCCCCAGGAGACCTACAACCAGGTCTTCTCGACCCACGGCACGGTGATGATGTTCCTCTTCGCCGTGCCGGCCGTGGAGGCGCTGGGCGTGTTGCTCCTGCCCCAGATGCTGGCGGCGCGCGACCTGCCGTTCCCGCGCCTGTCGGCCTACGCCTTCTGGGCCTATCTGGTCGGCGGCCTGGCCTTCTTCTGCTCGATCTTCTTCGGCCTGGCGCCGAACGGCGGCTGGTTCATGTACCCGCCGCTGACCAGCAAGGACTTCTCGCCCGGCATTAACGCGGACTTCTGGCTGCTCGGCATCGGCTTCATCGAGATCTCCGCCATCGCCGGGGCCATCGAGATCATCGTGGGTGTGCTCAAGACACGCGCGCCGGGCATGACCCTGGCGCGCCTGCCTATGTTCGCCTGGGCGATGCTGGTCTTCGCCGCCATGATCGTGATCGGATTTCCGTCGATCATCCTGGGCACGCTGCTGCTCGAGCTAGAGCGGGCGCTGGACTGGCCCTTCTTCGACCCGACGCGCGGCGGCGACCCGGTGCTGTGGCAGCACCTGTTCTGGTTCTTCGGCCACCCGGAGGTCTACATCATCTTCCTGCCGGCGGCCGGCCTGATGTCGATGATGATCCCGGCGCTCGCCCGCACGCCGCTGGTCGGCTACCGGCTGGTGGTGCTCGCTCTGGTGGCGACCGGCTTCATCAGTTTCGGCGTCTGGTCCCACCACATGTTCACCACCGGAATGCCGACGCTCTCGGTCAGCTTCTTTTCGGCCGCGAGCATGGCCGTGAGCGTGCCGGCGGGCATGCAGGTCTTCGCCTGGATCGCGACCATCGCTGCGGGCAAGTACCAGTTCAACACGCCGGGCCTCTTCGTGCTTGGAGGGCTGACCACCTTCGTCATGGGCGGCCTGACCGGCGTGATGGTCGCGCTGGTCCCCTTCGACTGGCAGGTGCACGACACCTACTTCATCGTGGCGCACCTCCACTATGTGCTGATCGGCGGCATGGTCCTGCCGATGTTCGCGGCCCTTTATTTCTGGACCCCCATGACCAGCAGGCGACCCCTGTCCGATCGCTTGGGCAAGTGGGTCTTTTGGCTGTTTTTCGGCGGAGTGCACGTGACCTTCCTGCCGATGCACCTGACCGGCCTGATGGGCATGCCTCGGCGGGTCTACACTTACCTGCCCGATCGGGGCTGGGACCTGCCGAACCTGATCTCGACCGTCGGCGCCTTCATGATCGCCGCCGGAGTGATCCTGTTCATCGTCGACCTGGTCCGGAACTTCCGCTTCACCGTCGATGACGACGCTGGCAACGTCTATGGCGGCGGCACACTCGAGTGGCTGCCGACCGGCCTCTATTCGACCCGGAGCATCCCGGTCGTCCGCAGCCGATACCCCCTGTGGGATCAGCCGGAACTCTCGCGCGAGGTCGAAGAGGGTCGACACCTGCTGCCCAACACGGCGACGGGCCGGCGCGAGACGATCATAACCAGCCCGGTCAAGGCGGAGCCCCAATACGTCCAGACGATGCCCGGTCCGTCCCCTTGGCCCCTGGC
>NZ_JANJTL010000062.1 GCF_024711105.1 Brevundimonas sp.
CTGCTGTCCGCCGGCCTTGGCCGCCTGCGACGGGCTCTGCCGCGCACCGTGCTGACTGACGGCTGCCACGCTTCGCGCAGCCCGGAAGCCGGCATGGAGCTGCTGTTCGACCTGCTGACGCTCGACGACGCCCTGCTCCAGCTCGGCCGCGAGGCGCCACAGGAGCTGGGCCGCGCCATCGATCGCGTGACCTCGGCGCTGCGGACCCTCACCCTGCCGGACGGCCGCCTGGCGGCTTTCCAGGGCGGGGAGCAGGGCTCAGCCCCCCGCGTCGCGGCCGTCCGCGCCCACGACGAGACGGGCGCACCCGCCGGCGCCGAACGGCTGACCTCGGGCGGTTACGAGCGGCTCGACGGGCAGTTGCTGCACGTGCTGCTGGACGCCGGCGCGCCGGCGGCGGGCGCCTACGCCAAGACGGCCTGCGCCCAGCCCGCCGCCATCGAGATCGTCTGTGGCCGGGACCGGCTTGTGACAAACGCGGGCTGGAGCGAGCGCGCCTCGGACCGCCAGGGCTTCCGCCTGACACCCGCCGCCTCGACGTTGAGCCTCGGCGACGCCTCGGTCGGGCAGCCGCTGGCCGGTAACCTGGCGCGGGTGCTCGGCCCCCGGCTGGAGGCGCCGGACTTCAACGTGGCGGTCAGGCGCGACGCGGGCGAGGGCGCCGTGCTGGTCGAGGTGGGCCATGACGGTTGGGTCGAGGGCTTCGGCCTGCGCCACGAGCGCCGCCTCTACATGGAGCGCCGGCTCGATGAGCTGCGGGCCGAGGAGCGACTGACGCCGAAAGGGCCGCCGAAGGCCGCCCTGGCCGCACCCTATGCCGTGCGGTTCCACCTCCAGCCCGGCGCCACCGCGTCCCTGGCGCGCGACCGCCACAGCGTCCTGCTGCGTGGCGAGACCGGACGCGGCTGGTGGTTCCGCTCCGACGCCCAGGAAGTGACGATCGAGCCCAGCGCCTGTTTCGAAAACGGCCTGACCCGGCGTACGGTGCAGATCGTGCTGCGTGGCGTGGCCCGGACGGACGCGGAGACCCGCATCCGCTGGAAACTCGAGCCCGCCGGCGCGGCGGAGGGGCTGTAGATGATCCACCGGCTGCTCGCCCGCCCGCCGCGCAACCTCGACGCATCGCGCACCCGCCACCTGATCGAGGGTCGCCGTGTGCTGGTCACCGGCGCCGGCGGAACCATCGGCTCTGAGCTGACCCGCCGCGCCGCGGCCTTGAGACCCTCGCAGCTCGTCCTGTTCGACGCCGCCGAATACAGCCTCTATCAGCTCGACCAGCAGCTCCGCGAAACCCGTGTCAGCGTCCCCTGGACCGTGGCCTTGGGCGACGTCCGCGACCGCGCCCGCCTTGAGCAGGTCTTCGCCGAGCAACAGCCCGAGGTGGTGCTCCACGCCGCCGCCCTCAAGCACGTTCCGCTCATGGAGACCCACCCCTGCGAGGCGGTGCTCACCAACGTCGGCGGCACGGTCAACGTCATGGAGCTGGCCCGCCAGACGGCCCAGGCCTTCGTCTTCGTCTCCACCGACAAGGCCGTGAACCCCACCAACGTCATGGGCGCCACCAAGCGGGTCGGCGAGCGCGTGGTCCAGTGCCTGGCTCCCCAGGGCACGGCGCGCGCGGCCATCGTGCGCTTCGGCAATGTGCTGGGGTCCACCGGCTCGGTCGTGCCCCTGTTCGAGCGCCAGATCGCCCGCGGCGGGCCGGTCACCGTCACCCACCCCGACATGACCCGCTGGTTCATGACCGTCGGCGAGGCGGCGGAGCTGGTGCTCCAGGCCTCGACGCTGCCGAAGGCGCCCGGCGACGCCCACGTCTATGTGCTCGACATGGGCGAACCCGTCCGCATCGACGACCTGGCTCGCCAGCTGATCCGTCTGCACGGCCACGAGCCCGACCTCGACGTGCGTATCGAATATTCCGGTCTTCGCCCCGGCGAGAAGCTGACCGAGGAGATCTTCTACGCCGCGGAGGACGTCGGCCCGACCGAGGTCGAAGGCGTGCTGTCGGCCCGCGCCGAGTCGCTGGACTGCCAGGCCATGATGAACCACCTGCTGTCCCTGCTCGCCGCGGCGTCCGCCCGCGACGAAGCCTCCACCCTCTCCTGTCTGCACAGCCTCGAACCCCGCTTCGGCTCCTCCCCCGCCTGAAGAGACCCATGCCCGCCGCACCCGACTTTCCGCCGCCGCCCGACCGCGTGACGCCCAGGCGCGCGCTCATCTCCCTCTCCGACAAGACCGGGCTGGAGGACGCCGCTCGCGCGCTTCACGGCCTGGGCGTCGAACTTGTCTCGACCGGCGGCACCCGCGCGGCGATCGAAAGGCTGGGCCTGCCCGTCCGCGACGTGGCCGACCTGACCGGCTTTCCGGAAATGATGGACGGGCGGGTCAAGACGCTGCACCCCGTCGTCCACGGCGGCTTGCTCGGCGTGCGCGACGCCCCGGCCCATGCCGAGGCGATGACGGCCCACGGCATCGGCCCCATCGATCTGGTCTGGATCGACCTCTACCCGTTCGAGGCCACCGTCGCGTCCGGCGGCGGCTTCGAGGCGGCGGTCGAGAACATCGACATCGGCGGCCCGGCCATGATCCGCTCAGGCGCCAAGAACCACGGCTACGTCGCCGTCTGCGTCGACAAGGCCGGCGTGGACGAGGTGCTCGCCGCGCTCCAGGCGGACGGCGCGACTTCACTCGCCCTCCGCAAGCGGCTGGCCGCCCGCGCCTACGGCAGGACCGCCGCCTATGACGCCGCCGTCTCCGGCTGGTTCGCGACCCAGATCGAGGACTCGGCCCCGGCCCGCAAGACCATCTCGGGCGGCCTCGCCCAGACCCTGCGCTACGGCGAAAACCCGCACCAGACGGGCGCCTTCTACCGGACTAGTGACGCCCGCCCCGGCGTCGCCAACGCCCGCCAACTGCAGGGCAAGGAGCTGGGCTACAACAACATCGCCGACGCCGACGCCGCCTATGAGCTGGTGGCCGAGTTCGCCGCCCCGGCCTGCGTCATCGTCAAGCACGCCAACCCCTGCGGCGTGGCGGTCGGCCACGACCTGTCGGACGCCTACAAGCGCGCGCTGGAGTGCGACGCCGTCTCCGCCTTCGGCGGCGTGGTCGCGGTCAACCGGCCCCTGTCGGGCGCCGACGCGAAACTCATCACCGACATCTTCACCGAGGTGGTCATTGCCCCGGACGCGGACGACGAGGCCCTGGCCGTCTTCGCCGCCAAGAAGAACCTGCGCCTGCTGCTGACCGAGGGCCTGCCCGATCCGCTCCAGCCCGGCGAGGTGTTCCGTTCGGTCTCCGGCGGCCTTCTGGTTCAGTCGCGCGACATCTCGCGGATCACCGCCGCCGATGTGAAGATCGTCACCCGCCGCCAGCCGACGCCCCAGGAGGTCGAGGACATGCTCTTCGCCTTCACCGTGGCCAAGCACGTCAAGTCGAACGCCATCGTCTACGCCAAGGACGGCCAGACCGCCGGCATCGGCGCCGGCCAGATGAACCGCCGCGACTCCGCCCGCATCGCCGCCATCCGCGCCCGCGAAGCCGGTGAAGCGAAGGGCCTGGCCCATTCGATGGCGCAGGGATCGGCCTGCGCGTCCGAGGCCTTCTTCCCCTTCGCCGACGGCCTGCTCGAGGCCGCCGCCGCCGGGGCCACCGCGGTGATCCAGCCCGGCGGCTCCATCCGAGACGACGAGGTCATCAAGGCCGCCGACGAGGCGGGCCTGGCGATGGCCTTCACCGGCGTGCGGGTCTTCCGCCATTGATCGACAGCCTGGCTGAACGCTGGCGGCGCCTAGAGCCGTCGATGCGCGTCCTCGGGCCGGACGACGGCGAGCCGCGCCCGGCGGTCCTCCTGTTCCACGGCTGCGGCGGGGTGCGCGAGCATATCGACACCTACGCCCGTGCCGCGGCCGAGGCCGGCTACCGCGCCTTCGTCATCGATTCCTACGCCGCGCGCGGCTGGGACCGGAACTTCGCCCTGGCCTTCGTCTGCTCGGGCGTCATGCTGCGCGGCGCCGAGC
>NZ_JANJTL010000122.1 GCF_024711105.1 Brevundimonas sp.
ATGCCCGAGTTCCAGCGCGGCGTGGCCGTGGCCTACTGCGACTCGCCCGGCCCGCTCGATCGCGGCCAGAACACCTTCTACGCGGTCTCGCCGATCCCGGACGACTGGACCGAGGAGCAGGTCGCCTCCTTCCTGCGCGAATACAACACGCGCAGTATTCACGAGCTGACCATCCACGAGGCCATGCCTGGCCACTACCTGCAGATTGCGCATTCGAACCGGCATCCGTCGGTGCTGCGGGCTGTGCTCAGCTCGGGGCCGTTTGTCGAAGGCTGGGCCTGCTACGTCCAGGACGTCATGGACGAGGCCGGCTACATGGACCGCGATCCGCTCTACCGGCTGGTCCACCTGAAGTGGCAGCTGCGCATGGTCGCCAACGCCATCCTCGACCAGGCCATCCACGTCGACGGCATGAGCCGCGAGGCGGCCATGGAGCTGATGATGCGCGACGCCTTCCAGGAAGAGCGCGAAGCCGCCGGCAAGTGGATCCGCGCCCAGCTCAGCTCCACCCAGCTCCCGACCTATTTCGTCGGCTGGGACGAACACTGGAGCCTGCGCCGCGAAGTCCAGGCCCGCGAAGGCGCGGCCTTCAACCTCAAGGCCTATCACGACCGGGCGCTGTCGTTCGGCTCCCCGCCGGTGCGCTACACCCGCGCGCTGATGCTGGGCGAGGCGATCGCTTGAGGCGGAAGCAGGACCGGCAGTCGCAGGCAACTGGCGCGACGGTCGGCAACGGGTGGAAAGCGGACCTAACCGACAATCGCCCCTTCTCCGACCGCTCGACCCTCCCAGAGGAAGAAGCGTCCCGCTGCCCGAAGCGCGCTTGCTGCCTCGTCGCCTGACAGCAGGTAGAAGCCCACGCGCCGCGTCTCACCGGGGTTTAGCGCCGTCTGGCCGAGCATTGGCAACCCGTCCCAGCCCACCAGTGGCCTTTCAAGAGAGACCACGCAGGGGCAGCTCCATCCCGGGAGCGCGGCCGTGGCCCTACCGCCCTCCTCGGTCGCATACATGAGCACGTCAGCCCCGAGATGCGGCTCCACGCGCGTCAGGAAGTCAGCTCGGGACATCCCAAGACCTTGGAAGCTGGATCGTATGTCTGCAATGGGTGAAAAGCGGTCTTCAGAGCCGCCTACCCTGCCCAATTCGATGATGGCCCACGCGATGGCGCATGAGATGTGGAGGGCGAGGCAGACCCGAGCGGCAGTGAGGAATCCGCGCTGGCGAGGGCCAAGGTCCGGTTCAGGCGTACGGAACAGCCGCCCAATCAGCCTGAAAGCGTTGAAGTGGGCATATCCACGCGGTGAGTTGTCGAGCAGATTTCCAGTGCGGGCCGCAGTGATTGCGTCGATGGCTATCGCTGAGACGAGCACGCCCATCGCGGACAGGACTAAGATCACGAATAGGACGGCCTCAATCATCATTGTGAGGCTACACTCGCCCCGCCGCAACGTCAGCTAGGGGTCGGAAGCGGACCTGAGGGTCTCCCTGCGGCGCCGGCGCTCCTATCGAAGCAACTGAACATACTGATCTCATTGGAACGTCTGCGCCTTCGTGGACTGAAAAGGCCCGCCCGCCTAATCAGCCTTAGACTGCCCGCTCCGGTCTTTGACACAGTCCATCGACGTCAGGCGCTTCCGAAAAAAAAAGCGCGGGCAGCACTGCTGCAGTTGCAGTCACTGTTTCGGACTGCAGGTCGCTCAGCCCAGCAGGCAAGACCAGATCAGCAGGACCGCGGCGATCAGGCTGCCGGTGTGGGTCATCACCATGCCCGTGGCGCGCAGCGAGGTGCTGAAGCGGTACATCCCCGCCGCGTGCGCCACCCGGCCGAGCACCAGCAGCGCCGCCAGCAGCCAGACGAACAGGCCGATGAAATCGGCCATCTCGACCAGGCCCAGCAGGATGAGTCCCAGCGGCACGGTCTCGATGGCGTTGGCGTGGGCGCGGATGCGGCGGTTCAGGTCGTGGTCGTCGCCGTGGCCGACGGCGACCTGCAGCTTCTGACGCCGCAGGCTGACGCCCAGGCTCATGGCGGTGATCATGACGGCGAGGATCGCCGCGGTGATCGAGGTGATCGGCAGGTCCATCGGTTCTCCCCCCGGCTTGGACGTCTAGGCCAGAGCCTGCTCCAGATCGGACATCAGGTCATCCAGATCTTCGACCCCGACCGACAGCCGGATCAGACTGTCGGTGACACCGCCCGCCTCGCGAACCTCCTTGGGCACCGAGGCGTGGGTCATGATGGCCGGGTGGTTCACCAGGCTTTCGACCCCGCCCAGTGATTCCGCCAGGGTGAAGACCTGGAACCGCTCCAGCACCTGGCGCGTGCGGCTGAGGTCGCCGTCCACGATCAGGGAGATCATGCCGCCGAAGCCGCGCATCTGCCGCTTGGCCAGTTCGTGCTGCGGATGACTCTCCAGCCCCGGATAGAAGACCTTGGCCACGCCCGGGCGGCCCTCCAGCCAGCGGGCGATGGCCGAGGCGTTCTCGCAGTGCGCCTTCATCCGCACGCCGAGCGTCTTCAGGCCCCGGTTGGCGAGGAAGGCGTCGAACGGCCCCATCACCCCGCCGACGGAGTTCTGCAGGAACTTCACCTGGGCGGCGAGGTCGGAGTCCCGGACCACAACGGCGCCGCCGATCACGTCGGAGTGGCCGTTCAGGTACTTGGTGACCGAGTGCATGACGAGGTCGGCGCCGAGGTCCAGCGGGTTCTGGCACCAGGGCGTGGCGAAGGTGTTGTCCACCACCATCAGCAAACCGCGCGCCTTGGCCAGCTTCGACAGGGCCGTGATGTCCGCCAGCTTCATCAGCGGGTTGGTCGGGGTCTCGACCCAGAGCATCCTGGTCTGCGGCCCGATCGCGGCCTCGACCGCCGAGACATCCGACAGATCGACATAACGGAAATTCAGTCCCGCCGAGCGCCGCCGGACCCGCTCGAACAGCCGGTAGGTGCCGCCATAGAGGTCGTCGCCCGTCAGGACCTCGGAGCCCGCGTCGAGCAGCTCCAGCAGGGTCGAGGTCGCAGCCATGCCCGAGGCGAAGCCAAACCCGGCCGTGCCGTTCTCAAGGTCGGCCAGACAGGCCTCGAAGGCCTCGCGGGTCGGGTTCTTGCCGCGCGCGTACTCATAGCCCTTGTTCACGCCCGGGCTCTCCTGGGCGTAGGTCGAAGTGGCGTAGATC
>NZ_JANJTL010000130.1 GCF_024711105.1 Brevundimonas sp.
GCTTGTGGGTGATCTCCGACAGCGGGTTGGTCTGGTCCATGAACTGCGACAGCTGCGAGCTGCCGAAGAACTCACGCACGGCGGCCGCCGCCGGCTTGGCGTTGATCAGGTCGTGCGGCATGACCGTGTCGATATCGACCGAGGACATGCGCTCCTTGATGGCCCGCTCCATGCGCAGCAGGCCGACGCGGTACTGGTTCTCCAGCAGTTCGCCGACCGAACGCACCCGGCGGTTGCCCAGGTTGTCGATGTCGTCGATCTCGCCGCGGCCGTCCTTCAGGCCGACCAGGATCTTCAGGACCTCGAGGACGTCCTCCTTGCGCAGCACGCGGACGCTGTCGTCCACGTCCTGCTCGAGGCGCATGTTCATCTTCACGCGGCCCACGGCCGACAGGTCGTAGCGCTCGGAATCGAAGAACAGCGACTGGAACATCGCCTCGGCCGCCTCGATGGTCGGCGGCTCGCCCGGACGCATGACGCGGTAGATGTCGAACAGCGCTTCCTCGCGGTTGGCGTTCTTGTCCACCCGCAGGGTGTTGCGCATGTAGGCCCCGACCGTGACGTGGTCGATGTCCAGCACGTCGATGGTGGTGAAGCCCTGCTCTTCGAGCGAGGCGATCATCGGGGCGTCCAGCTCGTCGCCGGCCTCGGCGTAAATCTCACCGGTCTGCATGTTGACCGCGTCGGCGGCCAGGTACTTGCCGATCAGGGCGTCGGCCGCCAGCGACAGCGACTTGACGGTGTCGCCCAGCTTCTTGGCCTGGCGGGCGCTGATCTTCTGGCCAGCCTGGGCCACGACCTCGCCGGTGTCGGCGTCGATCAGGTCGAACTCGGGCTTCACGCCGCGCCAGCGCTCGGACTTGTAGGGGGTGACCCAGCCGTCGCCGCGCTTCTCGTACGGGACGGATTCGTAGAAGGTCCGCAGGATCTCCTCGCCGTCCATGCCCAGGCCGTAGAGGAAGGTCGTCGCCGGCAGCTTGCGGCGGCGGTCGATGCGGACGTAGACGATGTCCTTGGCGTCGAACTCGAAGTCGAGCCACGAGCCGCGATACGGGATCACGCGGGCGGCGAACAGCAGCTTGCCCGACGAGTGGGTCTTGCCCTTGTCGTGGTCGAAGAAAACGCCCGGCGAGCGGTGCATCTGCGAGACGATGACGCGCTCGGTGCCGTTGACGATGAAGGTGCCCTTGTCCGTCATGAGCGGGATGTCGCCCATGTAGACGTCCTGCTCCTTGATGTCCTTGACCGAGCGGGCGCCGGTTTCCTCGTCGGCCTCGAACACGATCAGGCGCAGCTTGACCTTCAGCGGCGCCGCATAGGTCATGTCGCGCTGGATGCATTCCTCGACGTCGTACTTCGGGTCCTCGAATTCGTAGGACACGTATTCGAGCGTGGCGCGCTCGTTGAAGTCCTTGATCGGGAAGACCGACTTGAAGACCGCCTGGATGCCCTCGTCGATGCGCTCCGGCTGGCGCGTCTCGCGCTGCAGGAATTGCTCGTAGGAAGACCGCTGAACCTCGATGAGGTTCGGCATCGACACGGCCTCGGGGATGCGGCCGAACGACTTGCGGATCCGCTTCTTGCCGGTGAAGGAGTGCGCCATCAAAAGTCCCTGTTCCGGCGCAGGAAAGCTGCTCCCCGCGCCACGTCAAAGGGCGCGCGCAGGCCCGTCTCTCAGGGCCGGCTCGCGCCGTCATCTCTCGCGTCCACCCTTGAAACCGGAGAGGTTTCAGGACGCCGGATTGTGGAGCTCCCGGGGAGGAGCGCGTCTTCGCATGGCTAAGGGCGGGCCATGCCTCAACGCTTTCGCGTCACGAAGGGATTCGTGCGGAGGGCGCTATATAGCGCGTTTTCAGCGCGAGGGAAGGCCCGTTTCGCCCTTAGGCAGCCGTGGCCGGCTCGGCGGGCGTCGCCGGCTGGCGGTCGGAGGCGCGACGGTCCGTGGCCCGGCGATCGGCGGCCCGTCCGCGGAAGGCGGTGCTGGCCTGCAGCACCACCGACAGCAGCAGGAAGACCACGAGGGTCACGCCGGCGACCGCGCTCGAAGGTGTCACTACCTGCGGCAGCAGCCCGATCACGCTGAACAGCGCAAGGCCCGAGAAGAGCAGGCTGGCGACGTGCAGGCGCCGCGTGCCCTTGGGCCTCAGCACATAGCCGTAGACATAGGCGCCCACGCAGAACAGCGCGCCCAGCATGGCGGCGACCTTCAGGATGGTGATCAGCTGGTCCATGGTCGGTCTCCTCGGGTTCAGTAGGTCAGATCGCGCTTTCGGCGGGGTTAAGGGTTCAGAAGTTCGAGATCGGCGTTTCGACGGACAGGGTGTGGCGGATCGGCATGGTCGCCATTCCCGGGATGCCCACGTCGCGCTCGTAAACGGCGGTGATCACGCCCATCTGCCCGGTGGGACCGGAGGCCTCGCGGCTGAGCGTCACCGCCACGTCGTCACCGGCCAGGTCCTCGAGGTGGCTCATCACGATGGCGCGGATCGCCGCCTCGCTGGCGTCCGGATTGAGCTGGAGGTGGCGGCCGGCCGACTCCAGGCTGAAGCGGACGCTGGACAGGCAGTGCTGGGTCCACCCCAGTTCGAACAGGCCCATGACCAGCAGCACGAGCACCGGCAGGCAGAGCGCGAACTCCACCGCGCCGGCCCCGCTGCGGCACGAAGCGATCCGGGCGAGCCTAGCGGACACGGATCATCCGGGTGGCGCGGACGCGCGTCTCGCCCCCCTCGCCGTTCGAGCCGCTGGCGGTCAGGGTGACGTAGACGGCGGGCGCCCGCCCGCCACTGCACAGGGACGTCATTTCGACAGGATCGGCGCCGCAGCGGGCGGAGCGGGAATGTCCGACCACCGCGTCGGCAGGGGCGTCGGCCCAAGCGTCGCGCGCGGCCTGGGCCGCGGTTTCGTCGGACAGCCCGCCCTGGAGGTAATAGTCCGCCGCCACATCCAGCGCGGCGGCCGCCTGCTGTTGCTCGACGCCGATCTTCCAGACCTGGAGCGCCAGCAGCCCCATGCCGGCCAGGACCGGCGCGATGATCGCCAGCTCAATGGCGGCCGCGCCCCGCGTGTCGTGTCTGAAGTGCCTGATGATCCGCATCGCCTACTCCGTCAGCTGGACCAGGTGCAGGACTGGGAGCGAGCGCATGCCGTAGGCGGTGCAGTCGGCCGCGACCGTCGTGCTGCCGGACCACTGGACCGTGCGGGCGACGATCTGGGTGCAGCCTTCGAGCCCGGCGAAGTTGCCGAGATAGTCCACAGCCCGGCCGGGCATGTAGACCGCGCCCGTCATCCGCGAATCCGCCGTGCCGTTGAAGGTCGAGGAGCCGGACCCCGACCGGTTTCCGAAGAACAGCACGCCGGAATAGGTCCCGCTGGTCGGCGCTTGGAGATTGACCGTCGCGTTGCCGTTGATGCTGACGTTGGCGCCGCCGGACAGAAAGATGGTGACGCCCGTGCCGGTGACCGTCGTATTGGAATTCACACGAAAATCGCCGCCGCTGACGTAATAGACGCCTGGGGCCAGGGTCACGGTTCCTCCGAGGCGCATGCCGCTGCAATAGCGGCCCGGCGAGAGGCTGGAGTTGTTGGCGTTCAAGCAGCCGCCACTGGCCGTCGGCTCGCTGAGATCCGCGAAGGGGTCCGCGACAGGCGGCGCCTGGGTCACGGCCGAGCGGCACTCGGTCATAGTCGCGCCTGCCGTCAGGGATGCGCCCCCGCCGCTGATCAGACAGTCCACCGTCAGCTGCGCTGAGCCCTGGACGTTGACGGCGTCAGCCGCCGTCGAATTGGCCATCACGCTGCAGCCTGACAGGGTCACGCTGGTGTTGCCCGCGAAGTTCGCGGCGCGCGAAGCGGTGGGGTCCAGCGCCAGGATGCAGGCGTCCGCGGCGGTCCGATAGACGGCCACCGCCCGGGCGGTCAGACCGACGTCGCCGTCGCTGAACATGGCCGTAAAGAAGCGCTCGGCGGCCTGGCTGAGGATCACCTCGACCGCGTCGCCCCCGGCCGACGGTCCCGTCAGCGGCGGGGCGTTCACCACCGCCGCGCCGGCGAGCGTGTCGAAGCCGTTCTCGCTGGCGGCCATGACGGCGACCTGCTCGACCGCCTCTGCGCCCGAGCCCGCCCGACGCTCCATTGCTCCCGCATGCGCCGCCGCGTCCGCCGCAGCCTGCAGCTGAGCCTGCATGTGATACCAGTAGGTGGTTTCCACGCCGAAGCCGGCCCCGCCCACCACCAGCGGCAGGGAGAGCGCGAAAATCACAGCCACGTTGCCCCGGACGTTTTCGCCCAGGCTTCGCAAGGCTCCGGCCATGCCAGCCTCCCGATCCTCCGGGAAGTCTGGCTCGATCGGCTCAACGCTTCGCGAACAAAGTCCGTTAGCGGGCGTCAACCACGCATTGGGCTACCAATCCTGCTCCGGCAGCTGGTCGCCGAAGACCAGGCCGTCTGGCGTGCGCTCGGCCTCGAACCAGGCGACATCGCCTTCGAACGACGGCGCCTCGGCCGGGCGCACGAGGCCCAGCACGCCGAGCCGGTCGCTGACCAGCACCGGCGGCTCGTCGTCCCCGTCGTTGACGGCCCTCGCCCGGTGAATCTTCACCTCGATGTTCATTCCGGCTGCCTTTGCGAATTCCTCTCGACTGCAGGGAACTCTTCCTAAGTCGGAAGGTTCACACACGTACGGCGCCCCTACCCTGGTTCCCCCCGACGAAGCACAGGGCGTCGTGCGTTAACAGGCGGCGCCCCGGTCTCGATCGGGGCGCCGTTCGCACGCCGCGCCGTGCTATGGCTGAGGCATGATCCGTTCCCTGGCTCTCGCCGCCGCCGCTCTTTTCGCCGCCGCCTGTTCGACCGCCCCGCCACCCGCGCCTGCCCCGTCCGAGTCGAGCCAGGCGGGCTGGGAGGCCGGTCAGGCCGCCTGGCTGGCCTGGAACAGCTCTCAGCGGGGCTGGTCCACCACCGACAGCGGCCTCCAGTACCGCAGGGTAAGCGAGGCGCGCCCGCTAGGCGCCCGCCCCGGCCCCACCGACACCGTGCGCGTCCACTACGAAGGGACCTTCATCGACGGCCGGGTCTTCGACAGCTCCTACGAGTCCGGCGAGCCGATCGAATTTCCGCTGAACCGCGTCATCCGCGGCTGGACGGAAGGGCTGCAGCTGATGCGCGAGGGCGAGACCTTCGAGTTCGCCATTCCCGCCGATCTCGCCTACGGCGACCGTTGGGTCGGAGGCGACCTGATCCCCCCGGGCTCGGTGCTGCTCTTCCAGGTCGAACTGCTGGCGGTGACGCCTGCGGCCTGACCGCGCGCAGCAATTCGCATCAGCGAGCGTTGATGCGGCATGAAGCGCCCGATCAGCCTCTGCGCCCTTGCCTGCGCCTGCTCGGCGCCCGTCGCGCCGCCGCCACGCGCGCCCTCGCCCGACCCGTCGTCGCCGGTCCCCGCGGTCGCGGCCGACGACGGGACCTATCTCGACCGCATCGACCCGCTCGGCGGCCAGTGGCGGTTGCAGCGGCTGGGGTCGGAGGACTTCGCCCCCTTCGAGGCCTGGGTCAGCTTCACCTCCGGCGGCTTCCTCAACCACGGGGCCGGATGCGGCGGCGGCTATCCCGCCTTCTACCGGCTCGATGGCCGACGCGTGACCCTGACCCGCATCGAGGCGATCCGCACCGGCCATTGCCAGGACTTCAATGGCCCCAACCGCACCGCCGCGCTCGACAGCGAGCGGCGGCTGGCCGCCTTCCTCGACGGGCTCCAGACCTGGAGCCGCCCCGACGACCGCACCCTGGTCCTGCTCGGCCAAGGCGGGGTCGAGGCCATCCTCACGGCGCCGATCGAGCCCAATCCGGATCTCGCTGGCCGCTGGCGGATCGAGACCATCGGGGGCGAGCCCCTGGTCACCGAGCGCCGCCCGCCGACCCTGTCCTTCGCCATGGCCGGCGTCGGCGCCTATGCCGACTGCAACAGCTTCGGAGCCACCTACAGCGTGCCTTCGTCCGGTCGGCTGCAGGTCGAGGGCCCGGTCGTCTCGACCGCCATCGGCTGCCCACCCGAGGACGCCGCCGAGGACGAGGCGATGGCCCGCGCCATCACCGGCGCCACCGGCTACCGTGTCGAGGCCGACCGCCTGACCCTGACCGGCGGCCCCGGCCTGGTCGCCCGACGCTACCCCGAACCCGACCGCCGCCTGCCCGGCGAGTACGAAGCCTGCGGAAACACTTTGCTCGGCGCCTACCACGAGGGCCCGGTCACCCTGGACTTCAGAGCAGACACCGTCACCGATCAGTCCGGCTGCCGGGCCGCCTACACCGCCGACGGCCCCAACCTCACCCTGCGCCTCGACCGCCAGACATGCTCAGGCGAGCAGACCCCGTTCATCCCCGGCCAGCCCGACAGCGTCGGCGGCGACATTTCGCTGCTGGCCACCGCCCCGCCTGACGCCTTCGCTTTCGACAGCGAGGGCCGGCTGGTGCTTAGGACGCCCAGGGGTCTCCTGGGGATGTGCCGCAAGGGCGACCCGCCGCCGTTCGGGAGTTGAGCTGCCCTGAGCTCCGAGAGCACCGAGGTCGTCAGACGCCAGCGGCGCTCGTTCTTTAAGTCGCCTGGCTGTCCGAGCCGCCGAATCGCGCCGCCCATTCGGCCACCTGGGCGTCGTCGATCTTGGCGAAGAGGACGCCGCCGGCCTGCACCGTCTGACCGGGCGCGAGAACGCCCAGCAGGTCCTCGTCCGCGGACGGCCAGCTCAGGTCGGTCGAGCCGACCGAGGCGGCGATCCGTTCAGCAGCGAAAGGCAGGATCGGCGCGGCCAGCCGGGCGAACAGGGCGACGAGGTTCAGGCCGGTGCGGACGCCGACAGCGGCGCGGTCGACGTCGGTTTTGAAGGCGGTCCAGGGCGCGGCCTCCTGGAGATACTCGTTGCCGAGCACCCAGACGGCGCGGATGGTCTGGGCGGCCTTGCGGAACTCCATGGCCTCGAAGTGCGCGGCCGCCTCCGCCACGCCGGCGCGGATGTCCGCCTCGAGCTTCACCTCCAGCGGGCCGGCCTCGCCGCCGGCCGGGACGACGCCCGCGAACTTGCTCTCGGCGAACTTGACGATGCGGTTGACGAAGTTGCCCAGCACGTCGGCCAGGTCCTTGTTCGTCGCGGCCTGGAATTGCTCCCAGGTGAAGGCCGAGTCCGAGTGCTCGGGCCCGTAGGCCGTCAGGTACCAGCGCCAGTAGTCGGCTGGCAGCAGCTCCAGCGCCTGGTCCATGAAGACGCCGCGCCCCTGGCTGGTCGAAAACTTGCCGCCGTACCAGTTCAGCCAGTTGAAAGCCTTGAGCGTATCGACCGTCTTCCACGGCTCGCCCGATCCCAGGATAGTCACCGGGAAGCTGACCGTGTGGAAGGCGACGTTGTCCTTGCCCATAAACTGGACGTAGCGGACATCCTCGGCGCCCTCGTCGGTGCGCCACCAGTCGCGCCAGGAGCGGCCGGTCGCATCGGCCCACTCCTCGGTGGCGGCGATGTATTCAATCGGGGCGTCGAACCAGACGTAGAAGACCTTGCCTTCCATGCCGGGCCGCGGCCCGCCGTCGGGCCCGACCACGGGCACGCCCCATTTCAGGTCGCGGGTGATGCCCCGGTCGATCAGGCCCTCGTCGAGATGCTTGTAGGCGATGGAGCGGGCCAGAGGCTGCAGGTCCGTCCGGCCGACCCAGTCCCGGATGCGATCCGCCAGCTTGGTCTGCAGCAGATAGAGGTGCCGCGTGTCGCGCACCTCCAGGTTCCGCGAGCCTGAAACCGCCGAATAAGGATCCTTCAGCTCGATCGGGTCGAGCAACCGGCCGCAGTTGTCGCACTGGTCGCCGCGCGCCTTCTCGTAGGCGCAGTGGGGGCAGGTGCCCTCGACGTAGCGGTCCGGCAGGAAGCGGGCGTCGTCGACCGAATAGATCATCTGGTCGACCCGCTCCTCGATCAGTCCGTTGTCCTCCAGCACCTTTGCGAAGTGCTGGGTCAGGCGGCGGTTCTGCTCGCTGGAGGAGCGGCCGAACCAGTCGTAGCTGAGGCCGAACTGGTCCCCAGCCCGTCTCTGGATCTCGTGCTGCTCGTCGCAATAGGTCCGCACGTCCTGGCCCGCCGCGGCGGCCGCCAGCTCGGCCGGCGTGCCGTGCTCGTCGGTGGCGCAGATGTAGAGGACCTCGTGGCCCTGGGCGCGCTTGAACCGCGCCCAGACATCGGCCGGCAGCATGGAGCCCGCGAGGTTCCCCAGGTGCTTGATGCCGTTGATATAGGGCAGCGCCGAGGTGATGAGGATGCGGGCCATGCGAGTCCGGTCTTGAGGGAGCCGTCGCATATAGAGCCCGGCGCGCGGCTCGTCACCTCGCACCGCCGAACCAGCTTCTGCATTCCGCAGAACATCGTTAGGTTGATCCGCCCGTCGGACGCGGGCGCCCACGGGGAGGGTGAGACATGTTCAAGGGAACCAACTGGATCGGTGTGATCGTCGCCGGCATCGTGACCTGGCTGATCGGGGCGCTGTGGTACGGGATGATCTTCAAGGACGCCTGGATCGCCGCGACCGGCGTCGACCCGGACGCCGCAGCTTCGTCGGGCATGACGCCGATGATCCTGGGCTTCGGGATACAACTATTGATCGCAGTCGGTATGGGCTGGCTGGTCCCCAGGATGGCCGACGGATGGATGGGCGGGCTTCGGACCGGCCTGTTCAGCTGGGTCTTTCTCGGCATGCCGGTCCAGGCCTACGGCTTCGTCTACATGACCGAACCCATGGAGGTTCTGCCCATGGACTTCGGCTATGTGGCCGTCACCTTCATGCTCTCGGGCGCGATCGTGGGCGGTCTGCGGTTCGGCCCGAAATCGGCGCCGGCCTGAGACTGCGCGCGTCTTGCCCCGGGGCCGCGCCGCCCCCATAAGCGGGCCGACGCCGGCTTAGCACAGCGGTAGTGCAGCGGTTTTGTAAACCGAAGGTCGGGGGTTCGATTCCCTCAGCCGGCACCAGCGTTCGGGGGACCCATGGGCCGCGATCCAGGTCGAACGGCTATGATCGACCGGCTGACCGCCCTCGGGGTCGTCGCCGGGCGCAAGGCGCTCCAGGCGGTCACGGTGGGCCACGACAAGCCCGCGCTGAAGATGTGCGCGGTCAGCGACCTGGTCGTTCCGGGTCCGACCGGCGATCTGAACGGTCGCCTGTACGTACCCGGCGATGCGGCGCCCGGTTCGCCGCTGATGATCTACTGGCACGGCGGCGGCTTCACCTTCTGCGACAGCGGCACACATGACGCCCTTTGCCGCCGACTGGCGCACGGATCCGGCGTGACCATCCTGTCCGTTGAATATCGACTGGCGCCGGAGCACGCCTGGCCGGCGCAGATCGAGGACGCCATGGCCGCCGCGCGCTGGGTCCTGGAGCGGGAGGCGTTGACGGCGCCCGGGCCCGCCACGGTCCTGCTCGGCGGCGATTCCGCGGGCGGCTACCTCGCTCTTTCCTGCGCGCGCGCACTGAACCGCGAGCGCCCAGGAACCGTGCCCCTCACCTGCCTGATCTATCCCCTGCTGCATCTCGAGGACGAGATCTGGGCGACCGAGAACGCCGGTCTTCGCCGGATCGGCCGGGCGGCGGTCGGAATCATCCGCACCCGCCTGGTCAGCTCCCCGCCCAACCTGCTGGAGACGGACGCGAGCGAAGATCCCCCGTGCGTGCTGACCTACGGTGGCCCGGCCGATCCGGTCAGCCCGGACTGCCGGACCTACCAGGCCATGCTTGAGCGGATCGGCACGCCCGTCCGTGCGCGCTGCTTCACGCCCCTGCCCCACGGCTACGCAAACATGACCCACCTCATTCCGGCGGCGCGCACAGCGGTGGACTCCACCGCCGGGCTGCTTGGCGAGGCGGTTCGCGAGCTGTACCGATCCGAAACGTTCTCCGCCTCGGCCCAGACAGGATGATCTCGATGCGTCTTTTCCCACCCGTCTGCCTCGTCGCGCTCGGGCTTGCGGCCTGCGGCCAGGGGACCGAGAGCGAACCCGCCGCGACCCCGCCGGCGCCGCAGCGCCCGGAGATGACAGACGAGCAGCGCCAGGCGGTTCTGATCAGCCTGCCGGCTCCCTACAACGAGGGCGATCTGGAAAACGGCCGTCGCGTCTTCGCGCGCTGCCGGTCGTGCCACACCCTGCCCGAGGGCGGCGCCAATATGACCGGACCTAACCTGTGGGGCGTTTTCGGCCGCGACGCCGGCTCGCATCCGGATTTTCGCTATTCCGAGGCGCTCCAGGCGGCCGACTTCCAGTGGGAAGCCGAGCAGCTCGACCAGTGGCTGGCCTCACCCCGGGAATTCCTGCCCGGCAACCGCATGGCCTTCGCCGGCATCCCGGACGAGACCGACCGCCGCGACCTGATCGCCTACCTCAAGGTCGAGACCGGCTACGCGCCGGAATAGCCCTCAGCCCTTCGTCCGCTCCACCGTCTCGATCGACGGATTGGCCCTGAGCGCCGCCGCAATGACGGTCGCGTGCCGCGCATCGGTGACCTCGACCTCGAACAGGACTTCAAAGAAGTCCTCGCGGCGGTGGGTCATCTTGAGGTTCAGGATGTTGCCGCCGGCCTCACCGATAATGGTGCAGGCCTGACCCAGCACACCGGGCGCGTTGCGGATGCTTGCCTTCAGCGACGCGGCCGCGAGGCCCAGGCGCTCGGCCTGCGGCGTCCATTGCAGGTCGCGCCACAGGTCGTCCTGGTTCTGGAATTCGGCCAGCCGTTCGCAGTCGATGACGTGGACGGTCAGCCCCTGCCCCGGCTGCACGATGCCGACGATGCGGTCCCCCGGGACCGGCGAACAGCACGGCGCGAAATGGATGCTGACGCCCGGCGTCAGGCCGCCGCCGCGAACGAACAGCCGCCCGGCCTTGCCGCCGTCGATGCGGGTGCGGGC
>NZ_JANJTL010000076.1 GCF_024711105.1 Brevundimonas sp.
CTTGAGGCGCTCCTCGAAGTCGCCGCGATAGCGGGTGCCGGCCAGCAAGGCGCCCATGTCGAGCGAATAGATGGTGGCGTCGGCCAGGACGTCAGGGACGTCGCCGTCCTCGATCATGCGCGCCAGGCCCTCGGCGATGGCGGTCTTGCCCACGCCCGGGTCGCCGACCAGCAGCGGGTTGTTCTTCGTGCGCCGGCACAGGATCTGGATCGAGCGCTCGACCTCGGCGCGGCGGCCGATCAGCGGGTCGACCTTGCCCTCGCGGGCCTTGGCGTTGAGGTCGATGCAGTATGCGGCCAGGGCCTCGTCACCCTTCTTGACCGCTGCCTTCTCCTCGGCCTCCTCCGGCGACGGGCTGGCGCCGCGCACGGGCCGGGGCTCGGCGGCGCCGGCCTTCTTGGCGATGCCGTGGGCGATGTAGTTCACCGCGTCGTACCGGCTCATGTCCTGCTCCTGCAGGAAATAGGCGGCGTGGCTCTCGCGCTCCGAGAAAATGGCGACCAGCACATTGGCGCCGGACACCTCCTCTCGGCCCGAGGACTGGACGTGGATCACCGCGCGCTGGATCACGCGCTGGAAGCCGGCGGTGGGCTTGGCGTCGTCGCCCGAGGCGACGGCCAGGGCGGCCAGGTCGTGGTCGATGTAGGTGGTCAGCGCCGCCGTCAGCGCATCCAGGTTGACGCCGCATGCGCGCATGACCGCGAGCGCGTCCGGGTCCTCGGTCAGGGCCAGGAGCAAGTGCTCAAGCGTCGCATACTCGTGGCTGCGCGCGTTCGCCAGGGCGACGGCGCGGTGCAGGGTCTCTTCGAGCGGACGCGAAAATGAGGGCAAAGACCTAGTCCTTCTCCATGGTGCATTGCAGCGGATGCTGATGATGACGCGCGGTCTCGAGGACCTGGGCCACCTTCGTTTCGGCGACTTCGTAGGTGTAGACCCCGCACACGCCCACCCCGTGCTGGTGCACGTGCAGCATGATGCGCGTCGCGGCCTCGCGGTCCTTCTGGAAGAAGCGCTCCAGCACGTAGACGACGAATTCCATCGGCGTGTAGTCGTCGTTCAGGATCAGCACCCGATACATCGAGGGCTTCTGAACCTTCGGCTTGACCTGGGTGGCGATGGCGCTGCCGGCGCCGTCGTTGGGATCACCCTGTCTTGGATCGGCCATTCCCTAGTCTAACCCCGAATCGAAACGGCGGCCCTTTCGGACCGCCGCAATTAGATAGGCCGGATGAGGGCGTTTGAAAGACCCATCACGGCAAAGAGAAAGGCCCGGGGCGTTTCCGCTCCGGGCCTCATCAGTCACGCCTCGCTGTGGGAGGATCAGCGAGCGGACTGGACGCTCTCGACGACCGCGGCAACGCGCTCGTTGATGGGCTTGAAGGTGTCCTTGACCGAGGCGGTCATGGTGTCCGTCATGCGGGTGACTTCGGCCAGGTAGGCTTCCATCGCCGACTTGGCGAAGGTCGTCTGCAGCTCGATGGCTTCCTGGATCGAGCGCGCGCCGGCCAGGGCCTGGGCGGCGGTCACGCCGTCTTCCCAGCTCTTCTTGGAGAAGGCCAGCGACTGGGCGCCGAGGGCTTCCGCACCACGGGTGGCGGCGGTGACCGACTCGACGACGGCTTCGACGTTCTTCTTGCCGAGGGTGTTGATCTCGGTCAGGGCCGACAGGCACTTGTCGACGCCTTCACGGAACGCCTGGGCGCCGGCGGCCTGAGCGGCAGCGGCGGTGTTGGCGGCTTGGTCGGCGGTCTTCTTGGCGGTTTCGGCGGCGGCCATTTGAATCTCTCTCATCCTGAGGTGCGGCGCCCTTTTCTGGAGGGTGGAGCGCCTGGGACACCGTCGATATGTTGCATGTGCGAACAGAAGTCAAGGGGATTTTGTGCGCCGCACCATCGCTCGTCGCGCGAAAGGGGGTGCGACCATCAATCCCACGTGAACCTTGTTTACGGGAGGGCAACCTGCAGTCCCTCATGATACGGTAGCGGAGACGTCGCCATGGGGGCGTCGTGTCTGTGTCTGTTCAGCTTTCGACGGAAGATCGCCATGATCGTGTCCGCCCGCCGCGTGTCCGTATTCCTTGCCTGCCTGCTCAGCCTGTTCGCCTTCTCGGCGGCCACGGTGGATGGCGTGCAGGCGCAGGATTCGAGCGAAGTTCGCTACGCTTCGATCGTCGTGGATGCGAATTCTGGCGATGTGATCTTCGCGCGGCGCGCCGACAGCCAGCGCTATCCGGCCTCTATCACCAAGGTGATGACGCTCTATCTCGTCTTCGAAGCGATGGCCGAGGGCCGCGTCTCCGCGGACGACCTCGTGACCATTTCGCCTCGCGCGGCGTCGCAGCCGCCGTCGAAGCTCGGCCTGCCGGCCGGCAGCCGCATCCGCCTGGATGACGCCATCCGCGCCCTCGCCGTCCGTTCCGCCAACGACATCGCCGTGGCCCTGGCTGAACACGTGGGCGGGTCGGAAGCCCGATTCGCCGCCCTGATGACGCTGCGCGCCCAGGAACTGGGCATGACGCAGACGCGATACGTCAACGCAAACGGCCTGCCGGACAGCCGCCAGATTTCCTCGGCGCGCGACATCGCCATCCTCTGCCGCGCCGTCATGCGGGACTTCCCGCAGTTTTACCACTACTTCGGACAGCGCCAGTGGGTGTTCGAGGGCCGGACCTACAACAACACCAACGGCCTGCTGCACTCTATGCCGGGCGTGGACGGCATCAAGACCGGCTACACCAACGCCTCGGGCTACAATCTCGCCGCCTCGGCGGTGCGGGACGGCCGTCGCCTGATCACGGTGGTGCTCGGCGGGCGCACGACGCAGTCGAGGAACGCCCACGTGGCCGAGCTGATCAACGCCGGTTTCGAATATGAGCGCCGCGTGCGCGACGGCATGACGCCCGCCGCGGCCCAGCAGATCTTCGCCAGCCTCGGCGGCGGTGTGGGTGTTGAATATGCGTCCGGCGGCCCCGGCGTGACCGAGCTGGCCGCAGCCGAGGTGCCGGTAAGCGCCCAGGTCCTGGCCGCTTCCGCCGCCCTGGACGCCGCCGCGGCTCCGCCGGAGCCGACCCGTCCGGTCGTCACGACGACCGCGCAGGGCGACGCCCGCGATCCCAACGCGAACTGGATCGTCCAGGTCGGGGCGTTCCGCGAACAGTCCGTGGCCCAGGAGTGGCTCGGCGAAGTGGGCCGCCGCTTCCGGGATCATTTCCGCAATGCGGAGGGTGGCGTCAGCGCCGCCGCCAACGGCTGGTTCCGGGCGCGCTACATGGGCTTCACCCGCTCTGCCGCCGACGCGGCCTGCGCGAGCCTCAGCGAGCGCAACGTCCCTTGCATCGTGATGCGGGGCAACTAGCCCTTCAGCAGGCGATCCCGCGCAGCGTTAAGGCGTTCGGCCAGCCCCTGGGTTCCGCCCGCGTCGGGGTGGGCGCGTTGCATGAGCCGGCGCCACGCCGCCCGGACCTCGGCGGCGTCCGCGTTCTCATCGACTCCGAGGATCGAGCGGGCCTCCGCAGCGCTCATTCCAGGCCAGCGCGCCTGGGGCGGACGGAGCCGTGACGCAGTGACCAGCCAAAGGCCCAGCGCCGCGAGGATCGCGGCCACGATCCAGGCTCCGCGCACCGCCGCCAGCGCCGCTCCCCCGAGCGCCACCGCGGCGAATATGGTCGCGGATACGCGCCAGTGCCCCTTGCCCGGCTTTTCCGACTGCCGCCCAAGTCTGAGCAGCGCCCAGACCGCGACGCCCCCCAGAATGAGCCAGGCGATGATCACGCCGCCTGGCGGTCCTCATCCGCCTCGCCGGCCGAACCAATGGCCTGGATCAGGGTCCGCAGCTCCTGACGCGCCGCGACGTGAGCCAGCGAAACCGACACCGGCCGGATGGACGGCGACAGGTCCGCCACCGTGAGGCCGAACGGGAAAAGCTCGCGGTAGATGACCCGGTCGCGCAGCCCGGGACCTACCCGGAACCCCACTCGCCGCGCCAGGGCGGCCAGCCGCTCGTCGACCCGCCTGCGATTCCGCGCCTCGGCGACGGCAAGACGGTTCGTAAGCACGATCCAGTCGATCTGGCCCTGCCCCGGCGTGGGCGAGCCCTGCGCCTTGGCCATCCGCGCTTTCCAGATAGTCTCGGCGTAGATGGAAGGGCGCTTGAGATCGAGCGTCACGGGGTCGATCTCGCCCAGCAGCCCAAAATCCACGAAGCTGTCATTCATCGGGGTGACGACCTGGTCGGCCACAGCGTGCGCCGCGCGTGACAGATCGGTGTCGCCGCCGGGCGTGTCGATCACCAGATAGTCCGCCCCATCCGACGCCTCGAGGGCCGCCTGGAATCGAATGAGTTGTTCGTCCGCCGGCGCCCGCGCCAACGCGGCCCCGTCGCGGAAGCTGTCCGGCTCGATCGGCAAAGGCGCTTCGGCCTGATTGGCCGCCAGCCAGGCCCGGCGATTGGCGAAGAAGGCCGCCATCGACCGCTGGCGCAGGTCGAGGTCCATGACCCCGACGCGCGCGCCCTGATGCATCAGGCCCGTGACCAGATGGATTGCGAGCGTGGACTTGCCTGCCCCGCCCTTTTCATTTCCGACAACGATGACCTTGGCCATGCGCGACACCCCACCTCCGCCGGCCGCGACTCACCCGGGCCGATCTTGTGGAGTCAGTCTAGCGCGCGCGTGACGACCTGGGGACGGTTGCTCAGGAGCGGGCTGTGGATGCGCACCATTCGCCGGCGCCCGCCGCGCGACAGACGATGGTCACCGCGTCGCTGGGCACCGGACCAGCCCGCAGACGGTACAGCGTTCGCCCGTCGCGCTCGACCGACTGGAACTCAGGCCTCAGTCCGGACAACGGTCCCTGGCCCGACAGGTTCGCCCATGCGGCCTCGGCGGCTTCGCGGCTGGAGAAGGCGCCAAGCTGGACGGTCAGACCCCCCGCGGGCAGCTGGGCCGGCGGCTGCCCCTCTCCGGTCACCTGGCGGACAGCTTCCTGCACGACAGCCTCGGTTCCCGCGCGAGCGGCGGCCTCGAGCGGTCCGCGAAGGCCCGCCTGGAACCCGTCGGCGCGGGCGTGCCAGAGAACCTCGGGCTCCACGACTTCGATGCGCATGGGCGTACGAGGCCCCGTCGGCGGCGGGGAGCCGGCGTCCAGCATCCCCCGGAGGCCGGCTTCTTCGGCCGATACGGGGATGGCGGCCACGGCCTCACCCCACTGTTCGAAGCGGTGCGGATTAGCCTCGACGAGCCCGCAGCTGGAAAGCGCCACGGCGGCCGAGGTCACGAGAGCGGAGCGAAGCAGCGACATGCCGCCACCCTACCCCTCAGGCGGAAAAACCTCGTTTCCAGATAGGCTTAAGCGAATGGGTTAACGCCTTAACCCAGTGCCTTCACCAGGCGCCGATCTCCCGGAGTTCCCGCACCAGATCCTCGGGAAGGCCCTGGGCGTCGGCCCGGCTCAGGTCCGCCGGGGCGTCACGCGCCTCCAGATAACGCCAGCCCTGGAAGGGCTTGCGGCCCAGTGGCGCGGTGCGGATCACCTCAGGATCCAGCCGGATCTCGCACCAGGCGTTCGGCCCCTCGCCATGGGTGAGGATCTCCAGCACCTGCTGGCGGCACGAGACCACGCCCTTGATCACCCAGTAGAGGGACCCGCCGTCCTCGATCTCGGCGGCGCGCTTGGGCGTCATGCGGGTGCGCACGAACGGCGGATGGTTCAGGCCGCGCGCGGCGCGGCCCTCGGCCTCCAGCTGTTCGACCTTGCTGATACCGACGCAGAGCTTGATGAGGTGAAGCGCCATTTCGCGCCCTTTGCCGCCTTTCGCGGCGCGCCGCCAGAGGTATCATCGGCGGATGGACGCGCGGCGCAGGGACATCGTCATGGGCGCCGCGGCGCTTGCCGCCGGCGCCGCCCTGCCCGCCTCCGCCACATCACAGGAACGTCCCATGTACGGCCTCATCGGCAAGATGCTCTGCGCTCCCGGAACGCGCGATCAGGTGGTCGCCATCCTGCTGGAGGGCACGGACGCCATGCCCGGCTGCCACAGCTATGTCGTGGCGCTCGACCCGACGGACGAGGCCGCCGTCTGGATCACCGAAGTCTGGGACAGCCAGGACAGCCACACGGCTTCCCTCCAGATCCCCGCCGTCCAGGACGCCATCCGCCGCGCGCGGCCCATGATCACCGGCTTCGGCGAACGGTTCGAGACGCGGCCGGTGGGCGGCGCGGGTCTGGCCTAGAAGACCGGCGGGCTCCGCGGCGGGCCCGTGATCTAGGGAATCCGCGTGCCGCCGTAGGCCATGGCGAGCTCCACCCGGCGGCCGATCACCGAGCGGCCGCTGGCGTCGGTCGACCGGGCCCGGTAGCGGTCCGTCAGCTCCAGGATCGCCTGCCCCACTTGGGTGTCAGGCGTCGATTGCTCGAGGATCGCGCAATCCGTCAGTCTCCGGTTCTCAGCAATGACGCAGGTCACGACCGCCCATTGGCCGACATCGCTCCGACTGAGGTCCGCTTCTCCCATGGCGCGCCAGACGTCGGCGTGATTGGGAGCGGCGGTCCAAACGACCCGCGCCCCATCTTCGAAGCGTGTGTCCGGTCCGGCCTGGGCGTGAGCCACGCCAGCAGGAACCGCGATCGCGGCAAGGAACACAGCGGCGCGTAACCCGAGCATTCCGCTGAGAATATCAGCCTTCTGCGTGAGCTCCAAAGGCGCGCTCGAAGCGGCCGAGCGCCACCCTGTGGAGCCGCACCTTCACATGGATTCGACCCTCCTCGTCGGCTTGGCGAGAGGTGACGCGACCGTTCTCGTAGAGCCAGGCCAGGGCCTCCCCGTCCTGTGGGTCAAGCACCAGTTCGACCTCCGGTTCGTCATCGATCAGTTCGGCGATGCGGTCGCGCAGGCGGTCGATGCCCTCCCCGGTGACGGCCGAGACGGCCACGGCGCCGCCTTCGGAGCGCAGGGCGCGGGCCAGGACCAGCCCGCGTTCGTCCTCGGCGACCAGGTCGATCTTGTTCCAGACCTCGAGGATGCGGCGGGGCTTGTCCTCGCTCTCGGGGATGCGGCCGAGCACCTCCTCGACGTCGCGGGCCTGGGCCTGGCTGTCGGGCGAGGCGATGTCGCGGACGTGCAGGATCAGGTCGGCCTCGGCCACCTCCTCCAGCGTGGCGCGGAAGGCCTCGACCAGTTCGTGGGGTAGGTCCGAGATGAAGCCGACGGTGTCCGAGATGATGGCCGGGCGGCCGTGCGGCAGCTTTACCGTCCGCTGGGTCGGGTCGAGCGTGGCGAACAGCAGGTCCTTGGCCAGCACCTCGGCGCCCGTCAACCGGTTGAACAGGGTCGATTTGCCGGCGTTGGTGTAGCCGACCAGCGCCACGGTCGGGTGCGGGACCTTCTTGCGGGCCTTGCGGTGCAGGCCGCGGGTGCGGCGCACCTCCTCCAGCTCGGCCTTCAGCCGCACGATGCGGTCGGCGATGATCCGCCGGTCGAGCTCGATCTGGGTTTCGCCGGGACCGCCGGTCTTGCCGAGGCCACCGCGCTGACGCTCGAGGTGGGTCCATGTGCGGACCAGGCGGGACCGCTCGTACTCCAGCCGGGCCAGTTCGACCTGCAGCTTGCCCTCGGCGGTGCGGGCGCGGCGGGCGAAGATCTCGAGGATCAAGCCGGTGCGGTCGATGACCTTGGCCTCCAGCGCCTTTTCCAGGTTGCGCTGCTGGATGGGCGTCAACGCATCGTCGACGATGACGACGTCGGCCTCGGCGGCGCGGACCAGGGTGCCGATCTCGTCCACCTTGCCGCGGCCGAACAGGGTCGCGGGCGTCTGCTTGCGCAGTCGGGCCACCTCGGCGGCCCGGACGTCGAGATCGAGCGCCATCGCCAGGCCCACGGCTTCTTCCAGGCGCACGGCGGGGTCGCGGTCACGCGACTGGCTGTCGGGATGGATGACGACCGCCCGCTGGACCGGGGCGGCGCGGTCTATGGGGGCGCGGCTCACGCCTCGGCGTCTTCCGCGTCCGGCTCGTAGAGCTGCACGGGCTGCGAAGGCATGATCGTGGAGATGGCGTGCTTGTAGACCAGCTGACTTTGCCCGTCCCGGCGAAGCAGGACACAGAAGTTGTCGAACCAGGTGACAACGCCCTGCAGCTTCACTCCGTTCACCAGAAAGATGGTCAGGGGCGTGCGCGTCTTGCGCACGCTGTTCAGGAAGGTGTCCTGCAGGTTCTGTTTCTTGTCGCCGGTCATCGGCCTGTCTCCCCATCCGGAGGCGAAGTCCGCCTCCACACACACGCCATCAAGCTAGGGCGTGGTCGGGCTGTGGGCAACAGGCGCCGGGGGTTCAGACGGCGCCGGTTTCTGACCGTTCGATGTAGAGCGCCCTCAGCCGTCGCGAGACGGGCCCAGGCTTGCCGTCGCCGATCCTCACCCCGTCGATCGCCACGACCGGCGTGGCGAAGCCGGAAGCGTTGGTGAAGAAGGCCTCGCGTGCCTGTTTCACCTCGTCGGGCGTGAAGCCGCGCTCCTCGAAGGTGAGACCCTCCTCGGCCGCGATGGCGACGATGGCCGCGCGCGTGATGCCGCGAAGGATGTTCGACTGGATGTCGCGGGTGCGCAGGGTCCCGTCCCGGTCCACGATCCAGGCGTTCGACGAAGTGCCCTCGCTGACCAGGCCCAGGTCGTCGACCAGCCAGGCGTCGCCGGCGCCGGCGTCCAGCGCCTCCTGCTTGGCGAGGATGTTGGGCAGCAGCCCGACCGTCTTGATGTCGCAACGGCCCCAGCGGTTGTCCGGTCGGGTGACGACCGCTGTCCCGCGCGCGGCGGCGGCCTCCTGCTTGCGTCGGTCGATCGACTTGGCCGTGGCCACGACCGAAGGCGGGGTGTCCGGCGAGGGGAAGGCGTGGTCGCGCGGCGCCGTGCCCCGGCTGATCTGCAGGTAGACCAGTCCGTCACGCACGCGGTTGCGGCGGACCGTCTCGCGCAGCACCTGGGTCAGGGCCGCCCGGCTCATGGGCATGCGGATGCGCAGTTCCTCCAGGCTCCGCTCGAGCCGCGCCATGTGGCCCTCGAAGTCGGCCAGCCGGCCGCCCATGACGGCCCAGACCTCGTAGACGGCGTCGGCGAACTGGTAGCCGCGGTCCTCGACGTGGACGGTCGCCTGGCTCTTGGGCAGGTACTCGCCGTTGACGTAGGCCCAGCGCGACATCAGGCGGTCTCGGCCTCGGCCAGGTCGTCGTCTTCGCCGCCGCGGGCCGGGGCGACGCCCAGCGACTTGAGCTTGCGGTGAAGCGCCGACCGCTCCATGCCGATGAACATGGCGGTGCGTGAAATGTTGCCGCCGAAGCGCACGATCTGGGCGGAAAGATACTCCCGTTCAAAGACCTCTCGCGCTTCCCTGAGAGGAAGGGCGATGATCCGCTCCGGCCCCATCGAGCCGGCCTGGCCGGCTGCAGCGACCTCCTGCGGCAGCATCTCGGCGGTGATGGGCTCGGCGGCGTCTCCCGACGCCAGAATCAGGAGGCGTTCGACGTTGTTGCGCAGCTGGCGCACGTTTCCGGGCCAGTCGTGGACCTGAAGCGTGGCGATGGCGTCCTCGCTCAGCCGCCGGCGCGGCATGCCCTGGGCGGCGGCGATGGTGTCAATGAAATGATCGACGAGCTCAGGCACGTCCTCCCGCCGCTCGGCCAGGCCGGGGACCCGGATCGGCACCACGTTGAGACGGTGGAACAGGTCCTCGCGGAAACGGCCCTCGGCGATCTCCTGGCGCGGGTCGCGCGAGGTGGACGAGATCACCCGCACGTCGACCTGGACGTCCTGGTCTCCGCCGACGCGACGGAAACGCTGCTCGACCAGCACCCGCAGGATACGGCTCTGGCTTTCGCGCGGCATGTCGATGACTTCGTCGAGGTACAGCGTACCGCCGTGCGCACGTTCGAACACGCCGATCTTGCGCGGCCGGCCGCCCTCGCCTTCCTCGCCGAACAACTCGATGTCGAGCCGCTCGGGCGCCATACCCGCCGCAGATATGGCCACGAACTCACAGCGGGATCGCGGGCTGGCCTCGTGGATCAGGCGGGCGACCAGTTCCTTGCCCGAGCCCGGAGGCCCGGCGATGAGCACGCGGCTGTTGGCCGGGGCCACCTTGCCGATGGTCGAACGCAGCACCTGCGCCGCCGCCGACTTGCCGATGAAGCTGTCCGGCACGAAGGCGCGGGCGCGAAGCATGCGGTTCTCGCGCTTGAGATTCGCCTGTTCGAGCGCGCGCTCAACGACCACCAACAACCGGTCGGACTTAAACGGCTTTTCTATGAAGTCGTAAGCGCCCCGCTTGAGCGCGCTGACGGCGGTTTCGATGTTGCCGTGGCCCGAGATCATGATGACCGGCAGGTCCGGATCCAGCTCCTTGACCATGTCCAGCAGCTCGAGGCCGTCCATCCCGCCGCCCTGCATCCAGATGTCCAGGATCATCAGGGCGGGCTTGCGGGCCCGCAGCGCCGCCAGCGCCTGGTCGGCGTCCGAGGCGGTGCGCACCGCATAGCCTTCGTCCTGGAGCAGGCCCGAGACGAGCTCCCGGATGTCCGCCTCGTCGTCGACCACCAGGACGTCCGCGTTGTACGCCGTCTTGCTGCTCATCTCAGTCCGCCTTGCCTTCGGAATCGCCCGTGGGGCGCGCCTTGCGTGGGAATTTCAGGGTGACGCGCGCGCCGGTCAGGCGCTCCGCGTCCGTCAGATGCAACTCGCCGCCGTGTTCCTCGAGGATCCGTTTGACGATCGCGAGGCCCAGGCCGGTGCCCTTCTCCCGCGTCGTCACATAGGGCTCCACCAGCCGGTCCCGGTCGCGCGCCGGCAGCCCGACTCCGTCGTCCTCGACCACGAACACGAGGCCGTCCGGCGTCAGCTCGGCCCAGGCGTGCAGCCGCCCCGGCGAGGCGGGGTCCACGGCCTGGCGCGCCGTGACCGACTCGACGCCGTTCTTGAGCACATTGGTCAGCGCCTGGCCGACCATCCGCCCGTCGCAGACGAGGGTCTCGGTCGGCAATGGTTCCTGCAGTTCGACACGGACGTCGGGCGCCGCGACGCGCTGGGCGAACACCGCCTCGCGCAGCAGCTCAGCTGGGTTCTCCTCGGCGAACTTCGGTGTCGGCATCCGGGCGAAGGCCGAGAACTCGTCCACCATCCGGCCGATGTCGCCGACCTGCCGGATGATGGTCTCGGTGCACCGGTCGAAGGTCTCCAGGTCCTCGCCGACGCTGGAGCGGTACTTGCGGCGGAGCCTCTCAGCCGACAGCTGGATGGGGGTCAGGGGATTCTTGATCTCGTGGGCGATGCGTCGCGCTACGTCCCGCCAGGCGGCGTTCCGCTGGGCGGTCACGAGGCGGGTGATGTCGTCGAATGTCAGGACCATCTCGCCGCCGGCGCCGCCGGACGCTCGCACGCGCAGTCGACGGGTCTCCGCCCCGCGCGTCACGTCGACCTCCGCCTCCGAGCCGGGACCCAGCCGCGCCAGTTCGGACAGCTCCGGAGCGACACGCTCGAGGGCCTTGCCGATGAAGGCGGTGTCTTCCAGCTCCAGCAGCCGCAGCGCCTGATCGTTCGCGGCGGACACGCGTCCGCGGCCGTCCACACCGATGACGCCCGCTGACACGCCAGACAGCACGGTCTCGATGAAGCGGCGGCGGTCCTGCGCCTCGTCGCTGGCGGCCTTCAGCGCCTGCTGCTGCGCTGAAAGGTCCTCCGTCATCTTATTGAAGGCGCGAGACAAGACTGCAATCTCTCCGGGATCACGACTGGAATCGACGCGTGCCGAAAGATCGCCGCCCGCAACCCGGTGCGCCGCCTGTACGAGGCGGCCGACCGGCGCCGAGATCGCCGACGC
>NZ_JANJTL010000178.1 GCF_024711105.1 Brevundimonas sp.
GCGGCCATGTTGGCGAACATGGCGGTGCGGTGGGCGCTGGTGCGGCCGAGCTTGCGATGGGCGTTGCCGTGACGCATGCCGAACTCTCCTACGAAGGCCGGCGGACGCGCCGTCCGACCTCCCAAAGCAACCCGGAAACAAAGGCCGGCCGCCCGAAGGGCGAGGGCCCGTTCCGAGGTCGGCCCCGAGGGGCCGAAATCGCCAGGACAGGGTTTTGGGGTCCTTCCCGGCGAGCGAGGGCCGCGAACAGCGTCCTCATAAATTGACGAAGGCCGGACCCTTTCGGATCCGGCCTCGCCGATCTCATAGCACGAGACTTGAGCCTAGATCTGGTCTTCCAGCTTCTTGGCCAGGTCCTCGATGTTCTCCGGCGGCCAGTTCGGCACGTCCATGCCGAGCGACAGGCCCATGGAGGCGAGCACTTCCTTGATCTCGTTCAGCGACTTGCGGCCGAAGTTCGGGGTGCGAAGCATCTCGCCCTCGGTCTTCTGGATCAGGTCGCCGATGTAGACGATGTTGTCGTTCTTCAGGCAGTTGGCCGAGCGGACCGACAGCTCCAGCTCGTCGACCTTCTTCAGCAGGGCCGGGTTGAACGGCAGGTCCGGCTTGCCTTCGCCGGACTCGACGGCCTTCTTCGGCTCTTCGAAGGTGATGAACAGCTGCAGCTGGTCCTGCAGGATGCGCGCGGCGTAGGCCACGGCGTCCACCGGGGTCACGGCGCCGTTGGTTTCGACGTCGAGCACCAGCTTGTCATAGTCGAGCGACTGGCCCTGACGGGTCGGCTCGACCTTGTAGGCCACGCGCTTGACCGGCGAGTACAGGGCGTCGACCGCGATCAGGCCGATCGGGGCGTCTTCCGGTCGGTTGAACTCGGCCGGGACGTAGCCCTTGCCGTTCTGGACCGTGAACTCCATGCGGATCGAGGCGCCCTCGTCCAGCGTGCAGATCACATGGTCGCCGTTCAGGATCTCGATGTCGGCCGGAGCGTCGATCTGGGAAGCCGTGACCGGACCGGGGCCCGTGGCGCGCAGCATCATGCGCTTGGGGCCTTCCGCATGCATGCGGAGCGCCAGCTGCTTGATGTTCAGGACGATGTCGACGACGTCCTCGCGGACGCCTTCCATGGACGAGAACTCGTGGACCACGCCGTCGATCTGGACGGAGGTGACCGCCGCCCCCTGCAGCGAGGAGAGGAGCACGCGGCGCAGCGCGTTGCCCAGGGTGACGCCGAAGCCCCGCTCGAGCGGTTCCGCCGTCAGCTTCGCCTTGCGCGAAGCGTCAGAGCCGGTCTCGATCTGCGGTTTTTCGGGACGGATGAGCTCTTGCCAGTTTCTTTCGATCATCGATGTCCCTCGAACGGGTTTCGCCGGCCGCCGCAGCCTGGATTCAGGCTCCGCCGACCGGCGCTAAATAGTCAGGCCAGGTTAGACCCGGCGGCGCTTGGGCGGACGGCAGCCATTGTGCGGCATCGGGGTCACGTCACGGATGGTCGTGATCGTCATGCCGACGGCCTGCAGGGCGCGCAGCGCGGATTCGCGGCCCGAGCCCGGACCGGCGACGTTGACTTCCAGAGTGCGGACGCCGTGCTCCATGGCCTTCTTGCCGGCGTCTTCGGCGGCCATCTGGGCGGCGTACGGGGTCGACTTGCGCGAGCCCTTGAAGCCCATCGAGCCGGCCGACGACCACGAGATCGCATTGCCCTGCGCGTCCGTGATCGTGATCATGGTGTTGTTGAACGAGGCGTTCACGTGCGCCACGCCCGAAGTAATGTTCTTGCGTTCGCGCTTCTTGAGGCGCTCGGGAGCCTTGGCCATCAGGTCTTACTTCTTCTTGCCGGCGATCGGCTTGGCGGGACCCTTGCGGGTGCGGGCGTTGGTGTGGGTGCGCTGGCCGCGGACCGGCAGGCCCTTGCGGTGACGCAGGCCGCGATAGCAGGCCAGGTCCATCAGGCGCTTGATGTTCATCGAGGTCTCGCGACGCAGGTCGCCTTCCACGGTGAACTCGCGGTCAATGGTCTCGCGGATCTGCAGGACCTCGGCGTCGGTCAGCTGGTTGACGCGGCGCGCCTCGTCGATCCCGACGCGGTCCATGATCTGCTTGGCAGACTGCGGGCCGATGCCGTGGATATACTGTAGCGCGATCTCCACGCGCTTGTTGGTCGGGATGTTGACGCCAGCGATACGGGCCACGCGGTAGCTCTCCAATACGCGCAACAGACGCCAACGGCGCCCCGGCCATTCGACCCGGCGCTCATCGCGTCTTTCGCGGAAGCGCGCCGTTATACAGGGGATTCCTCACGCGTCAACGGCTTCTAAGGATTCTACGGTGGGCCGTGTCGAGAGCTTCTACGGGGGGAAATCCACGCCGATGACGATCTCCGTGTTGTCCTGGGGCCGCCCGGCCGCGTCGGTGGGCGGCCGCCAGCGATAGAAGGGCGCCAGCGACACCGCCGCCTGTCCCAGCCGGCTGCCGGGGGGCATCTCGCGGGTCACCACGCACCCCTCCAGCCGCTGGTCCAGCCGGATGCGGCAACGCATTTCCGCCCGCCCGACGCGACGCACCGCCAGGCCCGTGCGGGGCTGGGCCCTGCGCATCTGGGCCTCGGTCGGCCCGGAGATCAGGACGGCTCGCCCCGCGCCCGACCCCGGACCGGAGCCGGCGCCCACGCCCGTACCTGTCCCTGTCCCCTGCCCGCCTTGGCCCAGGCCCGGCTGGGTCGTCTGAATCGGCGAGGCTCCGATGACCTGCGGCGGTTCAGGCGCCGGCTCCGGCGGGGCGACAAAGGCGGGCGGTGGCGGGTCACGCACGACCGGAGGCACGTGCACCACGGACGGGGCGGCGGGCGCCCCCCCGCCCGCCTCGCGCGATACGGGGCGGGGCGGTTCGGGAGGCGGCGGAACGTCCGGCGTGATCAGAGTGATCTCGATCGGCGGCGCGGGCGGCGGTAGCCGCACGGTCGGCTGGGTCAGCAGCACCAGGGCGAACAGGCCGATGTGAGCGGCGGCCACGCCCGCGACGACGCCCGCCTTCTTCAGGCGGCGGCGATCCAGGAGGGGCGTTTTGACGTCCAGAATGGCCAGGGCGCTCCGCATGCCGCGATCATCCCCGATCGCGGCTATCCGCAGCATGAACGCGCTTGGGCGGCTTTGGGTCTAGCCCAGGACCCGGTCGATCTCGGCGGCGACCGCTTCTACCGAACCCATGCCGTCGATCTCGGCCAGCTTGCCCTGGCCCTCGTAGTAGGGGAGCAGCGGGGCGGTCTGGTTGTTGTAGGCCTCGAGCCGGGTGACAAAGGTCTCCGGATTGTCGTCCGGACGTCCCTGCTCCTTGAAGCGTTGGGTGACGCGGGCGAGCAGCGCCTCCTCGTCCACCTTCAGGCGGATCACGTGGTCGATCCGCGCTCCGCGCCGCTCGAGCATCTCGTCCAGCGCCTCGGCCTGGGCCAGGGTACGCGGAAAGCCGTCGAAGATGGCGCCGCCCGCGGCTTCGGCTTCATCGAGCCGCAGCTCGATCAGGGCGATGACGATCGGGTCGGGCACCAGGTGCCCCGCGTCCATGATCGCCTTGCAGCGCTGGCCAAGCTCGGTGCCCGAGCTGATCGCGGCGCGCAGCATGTCGCCGGTCGAGAGCTGGACCATGCCCCGCTCAGCGACCAGCCGCTTGGCCTGGGTCCCCTTTCCCGCCGCGGGCGGGCCGAAAAGGATCAGGTTCATCGCCACGCGTTCAGCCCCTCGTCCGCCTACCGTCTGCCGCCGCGACCGCGCAGCTTGGCCTTCTTGATGAGGCCTTCGTACTGGTGGGTCAGCAGGTGCGACTGAATCTGCGCCACCGTGTCCATGGTCACCGAAACCATGATGAGGATCGAGGTGCCGCCCAGCGCGGTGACGAAGGTCAGCTGGCCCAGCTGGGCGATGCCGAACTCGGGCAACAGGCAGACCAGGGCGATATAGGCCGCCCCGATCACGGTGAGGCGCGTCAGGACGTAATCCAGATATTCCGCCGTCCGCTTGCCCGGCCGGATGCCCGGCAGGAAGCCGCCGTACTTGCGCAGGTTCTCAGCCGTGTCCTCGGGATTGAACACGATCGAGGTGTAGAAGAAGCAGAAGAAGACGATCAGCGCGCCGTACAGCAGCATGAACACGGGCTGGCCGTGCTGCAGCATCGGCATCACGACGTTCAGCCAGTCCAACCAGGTCGGGACCGCATCCGGATTCGAGGCCAGCATGGCCGACACGGTCGTGGGCAGCAGCAACAGCGACGAGGCGAAGATCGGCGGAATGACGCCGGCGGTGTTCACCTTGAGCGGCAGGAAGGAGCTTTCGCCGCCGACCATGCGGTTGCCCTGCTGGCGCTTCGGATACTGGATCAGCAGCCGGCGCTGGGCCCGCTCCATGAAGACGATTCCGACCACGAGCGCGACCGCGAGGGCCATGATGGCGAACAGCAGGAAGGCCGAGATCTGGCCCTGCCGGGTCAGTTCGAGCAGCTGGTAGACCGAGCTGGGCAGGATCGCCACGATGCCGGCGAAGATGATCAGCGAGATGCCGTTGCCGACGCCCCGCGCGGTGACCTGCTCGCCCAGCCACATCAGGAACATGGTGCCGCCCGTCAGGGTGGTCACGGTGGTCAGGACGAAGAACAGTCCAGGGTCGTTGGCCACGCCCTGGAGGCTCATGGCGATACCGAACGACTGCGCCATGGCCAGAACCACGGTCAGATAGCGGGTGTACTGGTTGAGCTGCTTGCGGCCGGCCTCGCCGCCTTCCTTCTTCAGCTTCTCCCACGGCGGATAGACCGCGCCCAGGAGCTGCACGATGATCGACGCCGAGATGTAAGGCATCACGTTCAGCGCGAAGATCGCCATCCGCTCGACGGCGCCGCCCGAGAACATGTTGACCATGCCCAGGATGCCCTGGGACTGGGTCTGGAAGGCCTGGGCGAAGGCGTCGGCGTTCACGCCCGGGATCGGAATGTAGGTGCCGAGCCGGTAAACGATCATCGCGCCCAGCGTGAAAAGCAGGCGCTTGTGCAGGTCGGTCGCCTTGGAGAAGGCGCCGAAGTTGAGGTTGGCTGCGAGTTGTTCTGCGGCCGAAGCCATTACGGGATCCCCACGACTGTCGTCGTCAGATAGGGCATGAGCGCCCATTCGTCATCCCGGCCGCGCCGCATCGCGCAGAGAACCGGGACCTAAACGCAATCCGCATCGCGCTCAGGCCCCGGGTCGCACAGGCGCGCCCGGGGTGACGCGAGAGGGTCAGGCCGAAGCCTCTTCCTTGGCGGGACGCTGCTGGGTGACCGAGCCGCCCGCGTCCTCGATGGCCTTCACGGCCGAGGCGGAGGCGGACCAGACGGTCAGGTTCAGCTTGCCCTTGATCTCGCCGTGGCCGAGCAGGCGCACGCCGTCCTTGGCGCGGCGGATCACGCCGGCGGCGATCAGCTCGTCGGCGCCGATCGGCTTCTTGGCGTCCAGCTTCTTGGCCTCGATGGCCTTGGCTATGCGCCACAGGTTCACCTCGGCCAGCTTCAGCGCGCCGGGGTTGTTGAAGCCGCGCTTGGGCAGGCGCATGTGCAGCGGCATCTGGCCGCCTTCGAAGCCCAGCAGGCTGACGCCCGTACGGGACTTCTGGCCCTTCACGCCGCGACCGGCGGTCTTGCCCTTGCCGGAGCCGGGGCCGCGGCCCACCCGCATGCGCTTCTTGGTCGCGCCTTCGTTGTCGCGAAGTTCGTTCAGTTTCATGCGCCTGATCCTTTCGGGTTCTATCGCCCGCCTGGACGGCGGACTCGGCTTGGAAAAAATGAAGGGCCGCTTCTAGGCGGCCCTTCGGGTCTTCGCAAGAAGCCAGGCCATGGGCCTTACTTCTCGACCACCTCGGTGAGGTGAGCGACCTTGGCGATCATGCCACGGACGGCCGGGGTGTCTTCCAGCGTGGACTCGCGGCCCATGCGGTTCAGGCCCAGGCCGATCAGGGTAGCGCGCTGATCCGGCTTGCGGCGGATCGGGCTGCCGGTCTGGCGGACCGTGACGGTGACTTTGGACTCTTTCTTCGGGGCCATGATCAGGACTCCAGGGCGTCGGGCGCCGAGGCGCCGTCGTTACGGCGGCCCAGCATGTCGGCGACCTTCTTGCCGCGCTTGTTGGCGATCTGGCGCGGCGAGGATTGGGTCTTCAGGGCCTCGAAGGTGGCGCGCACCATGTTGTACGGGTTCGACGATCCCGACGACTTGGCGACGACGTCCTGGACGCCCAGGGTTTCGAGCACGGCGCGCATCGGACCGCCGGCGATCACGCCGGTGCCCGGAGGGGCCGAACGCATCATGATCTTGCCGGCGCCCCAGCGGCCTTCGCCGTCGTGGTGCAGGGTGCGAGATTCCCGCAGGGGAACGCGGATCATCGTCTTCTTGGCTTCCTCGGTCGCCTTGCGGATGGCTTCCGGCACTTCGCGCGCCTTGCCGTGACCGAAGCCGACGCGGCCCTTGCCGTCGCCGACCACCATCAGGGCCGCGAACGAGAACCGGCGGCCGCCCTTCACGGTCGCGGCGACGCGGTTGATGTGCACCAGCTTCTCGACGATGTCCGAGTCCGGACCCTCGGCCTCGGGGGCGCGACGGTCGCGACGGTCACCACGTTGGGGTTCACGAGCCATGTCGTATCCTTAGAACTTGAGGCCGGCTTCGCGCGCGGCCTCCGCCAGGGCCTTGACCCGGCCGTGATAGATGTAGCCGCCACGGTCGAAGACGACGTCAGTGACGCCCTTCTCCAGGGCGCGCTCGGCGATCAGCTTGCCGATGCGAGCGGCGGCGTCCTTGTCCGAGCCCTTGGCGCCCTTGCCGCCTTCCAGCGACGAGGCGGCGGCCACCGTGACGCCCTGGGCGTCGTCGATGATCTGGGCCGAGATGTTCTTGTCCGATCGGTGGATGGACAGACGCGGGCGTCCGTTGGCCACCGACTTGAGGCGACGGCGGGTCCGCTGGGCGCGGCGCTGCAGGCTTTCTCGAGGAGACAGGGCCATGGCTTACTTCTTCTTGCCTTCCTTGCGCCGGACGTTTTCGCCGGCGTAGCGGACGCCCTTGCCCTTGTAGGGCTCAGGCGGGCGGATCTTGCGGATCTTGGCGGCGATTTCGCCGACCGCTTGCTTGTCGGAGCCCGAGATCTTGATCTCGGTCTGCTTCGGCACGGCGAAGGTCACGCCGGGAGGCGGCGCGATGTCGACATCATGCGAGAAGCCGAGCTGCAGCGACAGGGCGTTGCCCTTCATGGCGGCGCGGTAGCCGACGCCGACCAGTTCGAGCGTGCGCTCGAAACCGGTGGTGACGCCGGTGACCATGTTCGACACCAGGGTGCGCGACAGGCCCCACATCGAGCGGGCGCGCGGCGTGTCCTCACGCAGCGACAGGACGAGATCGGAGCCCTCCTGGCGGACCTCGACTTCCGAGGCGACCGTCCAGGACAGCTGACCCTTGGGGCCCTTCACCGTGACGGTCTGGCCGTCGATGGTGACCGTGGCGCCCGCAGGCACGGCGATCGGCGCTTTTCCGATACGAGACATCGTCAGTACACCCGGCAGAGCACTTCGCCGCCGACGTTGGCGTCGCGCGCGGCGGAGTCGGACATCACGCCCTTGGACGTGGACAGGATCGAGATGCCCAGGCCGTTCTTCACCGGCTTGAGATCAGAGATCGACGAATAGACGCGGCGGCCCGGCTTCGAGACCCGGCTGATTTCCGCGATGACCGGCTGGCCATCGAAGTACTTCAGCTCGATTTCGAACTGCGGGAACTCGCCCGGCTTTTCGACCAAGCTGTAGCCGCGGATGTAGCCCTCGTCGGCGAGCACGTCGAGGACGCGCTGGCGCAGCTTGGAGGCCGGGGTCAGCACCGTCGAACGCTTGCGGGTCGCAGCGTTCTTGATGCGGGCGATCATGTCGCTGAGGGGGTCGTTGATCATCATGTGCGTACCCTCCCCTTACCAGCTCGACTTGGTCATGCCGGGGATCTGGCCCAGCGAGGCCAGTTCGCGCAGGGCGATCCGGCTCATCTTCAGCTTGCGATAGAAGGCCCGGGGACGACCCGTGACTTCGCAGCGGTTGCGGATCCGCGTCGGCGCGCCGTTGCGCGGAAGCGCGGCCAGCTTCAGGCGCGCTTCGAAGCGCTCCTCCAGCGGACGGCTCTCGTCATTGGCGATCGCCTTGAGGGCGTTGCGCTTGTCGGCCTGCTGGGCGACGAGGCGCTTGACCATCTCATTGCGGTTTACGGCGGACTTCTTAGCCATATCGGTGCTTTCCTTCCCGCTCTCAGTTCGTGAACGGGAACTTGAACTCGGTGAGAAGGGCCTTGGCCTCCTCATCGGTCTTGGCCGTGGTGCAGACGATGATGTCCATGCCCCACATCTG
>NZ_JANJTL010000032.1 GCF_024711105.1 Brevundimonas sp.
GCGCAGCAGGCGCGGCTCGCGCACGATGTAGGTCAGGGCCTCGCGCTGGTCCCAGCTGTGGTTGCCCAGCGTCAGGCAGTCGGCCCCCGCGGCGAACAGCTCGCGCGCGGTGTTCTCGGTGATGCCGAAGCCGCCGGCGGCGTTCTCGGCGTTGACCACCACGAAGTCGAGGCGCAGCCGCTGGCGCAGGTCGGGCAGGTGATCCGAGAGCCCGTCGCGGCCCGACTTGCCCACCACATCGCCAAAGAAACCCAGTCGCATTCAGTCCGCCTTTCCGGCGGGCATATAGCCGCTCTCTGTCAGAACGCCATGCAGCGGCATGTCGTGCCCTTCGGCGGGCAGGCGCTCGACCTGCTGGGCCGCCCAGGCCAGGCCGACGCGGACAGCGTCCGGACGAGCGGCGAAGGTGCGGTCGTAGTAGCCGCCGCCTTGCCCCAGCCGGTGGCCGAAGGCGTCGAAGGCGAGAAGCGGCGCGATGATAAGGTCGGGATTGACCTGCGGCGCATCCGGCAGGGGCGCCGCCGAGCCCACCAGGTCGGGCCGCAGCGCCTGACCGGTCGTCCAGGCGCGAAAGACGAGCGGGGCGTCCAGCCGTTCGACGACCGGCAGGCACAGATCGCAGGACAGGCCAATCAGCGCGCGGGCAAGCGGAGCGGGGTCAATCTCCGAACCCATGGGACGATAGAGGGCGACGGTCAGGCGGCGGCCGCGGCGGACTTCCTCCGGCCAGCCGCCCATCGTTCCGAACAGGGCGTCGAGCATTGTCTCGGCGTGGCAGGCGGCCCGCCCGGCGGCCCCGGGATCGGCGACGGCCAGCGCCTTGCGGCGCGCCCGGGCGGCGGAGCGGAGGTCGGCCTTCGACATGGTCCGGACTGCATAGGCCCTGACGCCCGGAAAAGCGAAGGCGCCGCCCGGGGCCGGACGGCGCCTCTCACCCCTGGGAGGGGACCCGCGGCCTAGTGGCCAGAGCGCCGGCTGTTGCGCAGTAGGCTCGGCACGGCGACGGCCGCGCCCTGGCCGGACTGGCCCTGGACCTGCGACGGCGCGCCCGGCTCGGCCTGCGACTGGGACGCCGCGGCCTCACGCACGCGCTGGACGGCCGGGAGCAGCAGGCCGGCCGTTTCGCCGTGATCAGGCCGCTCGATGTCGCGCGGACCGGCCTGACGGCCGTCAGCGCGGCCGTCGCCGTTCACATCGCCGGCGGCGACAAAGACGCCGCCCTGGTAGTCGTCCGAAGACTCGCCGCGCACGCCGTCGATCTCGAGCAGATAGTCGGTGGAGGCGGCCTGTTCCTCGTGATCGTCGCGGTCACGCGAGCCGAGCAGCCGGGCGCCCAGATCGATCAGGGCGACGACTTCGCCGACGCTGACCCCGTCGCGGCCGCGATCACGGTCGCGGCCGCGGCTCTGGGCCTGGGCGGCCTCGGCGGCGAAGCCGAGGGCGAGAGCGGCCACGGCCGCGGTGGTGATGAACTTGTTCATGTCTGTCTTCCTCTGTTGCGACACGGGTGCGTCAGGCAGCCGCGTTCGTGAGAGGGGTATGAGGCCCGCAAGGACCGGCCGCCTCCTCCGTTCGGAGGAGGAGAAAACAATGTTCAGGAAAGCGCGCGCAGCGCCGGATCGGTGACGATCGTGCGGACCAGATCAGCCTGCCGGTTGGTCCCCAGCTTGGCGAACAGGCCGTTCAGGTGCGTTTTGGCGGTGGTCACGGAGACGCCGGCGGACTCGGCGTAGGCCGCCAGGTTCTCGCCGGCGCAGAGCGCCACCGCCAGCCGCGCCTCGGCGGGGGTGGCGTCGAAGCGGGCGCGCAGCCCTTCTTCGGAGATGGCCTGCTGCTCGGCCGGATCGTGCACCAGGATGATGGCGAGCGGCCGGATCGCCGCGAAGATCGAGCGGCGGGGATCCGACGGCACGACCGAGACCGACAGGGGCGTTCGCCCGCCGCCGCGCGGTATGGCCAGCGAACTGGCGACCGGTCGTGGCCGGGTGGCGCGCTCGATCGCGGCCTTCAGTCGGGCGTCAGCCTCCGCGCGGACCGCCAGGAGCCTGCCGCCCTGATCGGTCAGGGTCCCGCCGCGCGCGAGCAGGCGCTGGGCCGCCCGGTTCGAGAACACGAGCTTACACCGGTCGTCGACGGTCAGCACGGCCGCGGCGAGGCGTTCGAACACCGCCAAGCTGGAGCGCGACTGGGCGTGCAGCAGGTCAAGCCGCTCGGCCATGTCGAAGGCCTGGCGCAGGTGTGGGACCAGCCGGTTGAGCACCTGGTTCTCGATGCCGTCGTAGGAGCCGAAGCGCTGGCCACGCATCAGCGCAAGGCTGACCCGGTGCCGGCCGCCGGTGACCAGGTTTAGGTTGACGGCGTGGTGAAGGCTCTGCGGCCGCATGTATTCGTTGAAGAACTCGCTGGCCTCGAGGGCGTCGCGCGCGACGACGTCCTCGGCGAGCAGCACCGGCGCGGTGTGACGCGCCGCGTTGAGGATCAGGACATTCCGGGGGTGCAGCTCCTCGCGATAGAGAGCCGCGTATTTGGGATCGAGCCCGCGGTGCAGCAGCGTCCGGTTGCGCCACGGCTCGTCGGTCGGATGGGCGTAGACGGCCACGGCCGACGACAGACGCCGCTCGCACATTTCGCCGAAGACCGGCCACAGCTCCGGGTCACCGGCCGCGGCGTAGGCGGCCTCGATCAGCTCGAGCGTGATCTCCGCCGCGGAGGGCGCGCCAAGAGGCTTGCGCGGGGCCAGGGTCGAGCTCCGTGCTGCGAAGCTGGACCGTAGCACAACCTGCAGACGAGGCCGAATCCGGATGACGTGTGGGGAAGGTGGCGGCGCCGCGAGGACCGGTCAGGACTGTTTATCCCCTCGACCTGGATAACCAGGTGGGCGCCGTGTGCCTGGGCCCTCGAGCCCTGACAGGGACAGCTCCCTTCGAGACGATTAAGGTCGCTGGGATAGATCGCCTTCGCGAGAACCGCAGCAGCCGCCGGGATTGAAGATAGGCGCGGCGCCTCGAAAATTCCACCTCAATGGACTACATGCGCGGCCATGACGCTGGCGGAAACCATCTGCCCGATCCCGGCCATCGCGCCCATGTCCGACGGGGACCTGGACGGCGCGGTCGCGGCCGCGCGCGCGGCCGTCGGCCTGCCGGTCGGCGCACGCGTCGTGGCGGCCATGTCCGGGGGGGTGGATTCCACCGTGGTGGCGGCCCTGCTGAAGAAGGCGGGCTATGACGTCGTCGGGGTCACGCTGCAGCTCTATGACCACGGCCAGGCGCTGAAGAAGAAGGGCGCCTGCTGCGCCGGCCAGGATATCCACGACGCCCGGCTGGCGGCCGAGACCATCGGCATCCCCCACTATGTGCTCGACTACGAAAGCCGCTTTCGCGACGCGGTGATCGACCAGTTCGCCGACAGCTATCTGCGCGGCGAGACGCCGGTGCCCTGCATCCGCTGCAATCAGACCGTGAAGTTCCGCGACCTGCTGGACGTCGCCCGCGACCTGGGCGCCGAGGCCATGGCGACGGGACACTATGTGCGCCGGGCGGTCACGGACGGACGGCCGCAGATGAGGAAGGCGATCGATCACTCTCGCGACCAGTCCTATTTCCTGTTCGCCACCACGGCCGAGCAGCTGGACTTCCTGCGCTTCCCGCTGGCCGATCTGGCAAAGCCGCAGGTGCGCGGTGTGGCCGCCGAGCTTGGATTGCGCATCGCCGCCAAGCCGGATAGCCAGGACATCTGCTTCGTGCCGTCGGGCGACTATCGGACCCTGATCGACCGGCTGCGTCCGCAGGGCCGCGAAGCGGGCGAGATCGTGCACCTGGACGGCCGGGTTCTGGGGACCCACGGCGGCATCACCGACTACACCATCGGCCAGCGCCGCGGCCTGAACGTCGCGGTCGGAGAGCCCCTGTTCGTCGTGCGGCTGGAGCCCGAGGCGCGCCGCGTTGTGGTCGGCCCGCGCGAGGCGCTGCTGACCGGATCGCTGACCCTGGACGAAACCAACTGGCTCGGCGACGAGCCGACCATAGAGGCGGCGGCGGACGCCGGTCGCCCGGTGCTGGCGCGCGTCCGTTCGACGCGGGATCCGTCGGCCGCGCGGCTGGCGATGCAGGATGGCGTGGTCTCGGTCGTGTTCGACTCGGGCGAGGAGGGCGTCGCCCCCGGCCAGGCCTGCGCCCTCTACGATCCTGCCGACCCCGACCGCCTGCTGGGCGGCGGCTTCATCAAGGCGACGACCGCTGTCGTCTGATCCCCGGTCGCTGGAGAGCCGCACCGGGCTGCCCGACGCCATGCGCTGTCTCCTGGCGGAGTTCCCGCGCGAGCACTGGGGCGCCGGCCTGCCCCAGACGGCGGCCTTCTGGCTCCAGATGCACGCGGGTTTCCGGGGCGCCCAGGCGCGGATGGCCGGGCTGGTCGCCGGCTGGCGGGCCGGCGAGACGGACGTGCGCGGCCTGCATGGGCGGCTGATCCCGGAGCTGCAGGCCTTCCTGCAGCACCTTGACGGCCACCACCGCATCGAGAGCGGCCATTACTTCCCGCAATTCCGGACGCTCGAACCGCGCATCGGCGAGGGCCTGGACCTGCTCGACCGCGACCACGACACCATCCACGCGCACCTGGAGGCGCTCTATCGATCCGGAATGGCGCTGCATCAGGCGGTCAGCGCAAATGCGCCGGATCAGTCCGAGGCGGCCGCGCGGCTAGCCGAGGCTCTGGACCGCGCCGGCGCACCGCTGACGCGCCATCTCGACGACGAGGAAGAGGTGGTCATCCCGCTCATGGCGCTGCGCGCGGCGGCGATCGACTGACCCGATCCGGGTCGCTTCGGTCTGGTCTCGGCGGCGCAAGGCTTTATAGGGCGCCCTCCCCGAAACAGCCGGACCATCTCGATGCCGCCGATGACCCTGGAAGCCGTCGCCGCCGACTTGACCGCGCTCGAAGCCGTGGTGCGGGCGATGGCGAGCGCACAGGCGCGCAAGTCCCCCACCGCGCTGGGCGACCTGTTGCAGGCGCTGGCTGCCGAAGCTGAGCAGATGACCGCCCAGGCCGAACTCATGGGCGACGAAGCCCGCGCCGAGGCCGGATCCGCCCGCGCCGTGGTCGAAGCCTGGATGGAAGACCTCAAGGACAGGGCGATGGCCGCCCAGAGGCCGTCGAACCGCGCCAGCTTGCCGGGCGCGGCGCTCAGCTCCTGGATCAGGGCATGGGAGAACGCGCGGTTCTTGCCGACGTGCATGGTGCCCTCCACCGAGCGAACTCCGCGTCCGTCCCGCACCAGCCACCCCCGGGCCACCAGCGCGTCGATCCGTCGACGCACGGACTCGCGCGGCAGGCCGGTCGATTCAGCGATCGCGCGACCGCTCGTGGGCCGAATGAACTGCTCGGGCAGGTCGTTCTCACCGAGAGACGCCAGGAGTTCGGGATCCCGCACGTGCGCGCCCACGCTGGCGCACACGACCGTCAGATAGACGATCACCGTCTCCAGGTCGTCATCGGGAAAGCAATCCCGCGCGTGCCGGACCAGCCGCAGCAGAACCTCGACGGCGACGAGGGCGCGGGCCCGCTCGCCGCCGGTGACAGGCTGATCCTTGTCCGGGACGGGGTTCATGCCGGTTCCGAATGTTGGCTAGCCAACATGAGGGATTTGGGTCGCCGCGGCCAGCGTCCGGAACAGGCGGTCGCGCGATCGTGTTGAGACGGCGAACCCGCAGGAGCACGCCATGGACCGCGCCGCCGACACCGCCTCGCCCACCTCCGACGCCCGCGCGGCGGCGCGCGAGGAGCGCGACATCCAGAAGGGCATCGACGCCAAGGACACGGCCAGCGCCGGCGATGAGAAGGATGGTGGCGCCATGCAGGCGGGCGCCCGCAGGTATCCCGAGCCTCCTTTCCCTAAACAGCACCCGTCCAAGCCGGGCGACGAGGCGGCGCTCGATCCCGCGCCCATGTACGACGCGCCCTACTGGAGGGGCTCCGGCAAGCTGGAGGGGTTCGCCGCCCTGATCACGGGCGCGGATTCCGGCATCGGCCGGGCGGTGGCGGTGCTGTTCGCGCGCGAGGGCTGCGACGTGGCCGTGGCCTATCTGACCGAGAAGAAGGACGCCGAGGAGACCAAGCGGGCGGTCGAGGCCGAGGGCCGGAGCTGCATCCTCATCTCCGGCGACGTCGCCGAGCCGGACTATGCGTCCAAGGCGGTCAAGGCGACGCTGGACGCCTTCGGCCGGCTCGACGTGCTGGTCAACAACGCCGCCTTCCAGGAGCACGCCTACAGGCTCGAGGACATCACCGACGAGCACCTGGACCGGACGCTGAAGACCAACCTCTACGGCATGGTCCGGCTGTGCCGCGAGGCGATCCCGCACATGAAGCCGGGGTCCTCGATCATCAACACGGGATCGGTCACGGGCATCGAGGGCCAGAAGATGCTCCTCGACTATTCACTGACGAAAGGCGGCATCCACGCCTTTTCCATGTCGCTGGCGGGCGCCCTGATCGAGAAGGGCATCCGGGTGAACGTGGTCGCGCCCGGCCCTGTCTGGACGCCGCTCAATCCCGCCGACCGCGACGCCGAGGGCGTCTCGGAGTTCGGCTCCAGCGTCGCGATGAAGCGCCCGGCCCAGCCCGAAGAGATTGCGCCTGCCTTCGTCTTCCTCGCTTCTCCGCAGATGTCGTCCTACATATCGGGCGAGATCCTGCCGGTCGTCGGCGGGCCAAATAGCTGACGCCACATAATTTCCACGAAGCGGCTGCATCCGGGGCGGGTGCGCATCGCCTCTGGTGAAGAGCGGCTTCATCGAGGACGGACGTGGACTCCTGGCTTAACGATCTCGGCGACTTCATCTCGCGCAACGCCTTCTGGGCGGGGCCGGTGCTGGGGCTGATCACCTTCGGCGAGTCCATGGTGCTGATCGGGGCCTTCTTCCCGGCCACGGCGCTGATGCTCGTCGCGGGCGGCCTGGCGGCGGCCGGGGTGGTGAACCTCTTCGAGGTCATCGCCTGGTGCGTGGCGGGCGCCTTCCTGGGCGACGCCGTGTCCTACTGGCTGGGCCGCAAGCTGGGGCCCAAGGCCTGGCGCCATCCGATCCTGAAGGGCCAGCGCCGCATCGCCTCGCGCTCGCGCCTGTTCTTCCGCAAGTACGGCGTGCTTTCGATCTACCTGTGCCGGTTCATGGGACCGGTGCGCGCCTTCGTGCCCCTGATCGCGGGCATCACCACCATGCCGCACCTGAGATTCCAGCTGGCCAACCTGGGCTCGGCGCTCATCTGGGTTCCCGTCATGCTGGCGCCGGGCTATCTCGCGGGCATCGGGGTGACCCTGCTGGGCGAGAACGAGCACGCCCTGGAGTGGATCGCCGGCGGCGTGGCCGTCTTCGTCCTGACCTATGTCGGCCTGCGCGCCTTCCTGAAGTCGCGGAAGGCCAGGCTCGCGGAAGCGCGGCATTAAATTCACGACAGGTTGCGTCCGTCGTGGTGAGGTGCGGCCTCTAGGGTACGTCACCCCCGCACGAGGAACACGATGCGCCGCACTGCCTGCCTGGTTTCCGCCTTCGCCCTTCTCGCCGGCCTGCCGGCCGCGCCCGCCCTGGCCCAGGAGGCGACGTCGGCCTCCGCCGAGCAACATCGCACCTACTCGGCGGCCCAGTTCTTCCAGACGACCAGCTACGGCCTGGCGGCGGCCGGCGGCCACGCCTTCTCGCCGGACGGCTCGCACGTCCTGATCTCGTCGGATCGCTCGGGCGTCTTCAACGCCTACGCCCTGCCGGTGGCCGGCGGCGAGCCGGTTCCGCTGACCAGCTCGACCGACAACGCCACCTTCGCGGTGTCCTACTTCCCGAACGACGGCCGGGTGCTGTTCACCGCCGACCGCGGTGGGGACGAACTCAATCACGTCTATGTCCGCAACGAGGACGGCTCGGTCACCGACCTGACGCCCGGCAACAATCTGAAGGCGGGCTTCCTCGGCTGGTCGGGCGACGGCTCGACCTTCTACCTGACCTCCAACGCCCGCAATCCGCAGGCCTTCGACATCGTCGCCTTTGACGCTTCGACCCTCGAGAGCCGGATCCTGTTCGAGAACTCCGGCGAGTTCTTCCCCTCGGCGGTGTCGCCTGACGGGCGCTGGATCGTCATCGACAAGGCCAACACCTCGGCCGACAGCGACATCTATCTGGTCGACCTGCTGGGCTCTGGCGAGCCGGAGCTGATCACCGAGCACGAGGGCGACGTCGCCTATGGCTCCTATGAGTTCACGCCGGATAGCGCGGCCCTCATCTACGGCACCGACGAGAACGGCGAGTGGAACCAGGCCTGGCGGCGGGACCTTTCGACCGGCGCTGTCACACCCTTGGTCCAGGCCGACTGGGACGTGATGTTCGTCACCTACAGCCCGTCGGGCCGGTATCAGGTCTCGGCGCTGAACGCCGACGCCTCGACCGACCTGACCATCACCGACACCACGACCGGCCGTGCGGTGACGCTGGACGGCGTGCCGGACGGCGACCTTTCCAGCATCCGCTTCAACGACGACGAGAGCCGCATCGCCTTCGCGGTCGTCTCGGACACCTCGCCGGCTGATGTCTTTGTCGCCGACCTCGCGACCGGCCAGGCCCAGCGCCTGACCCAGGCCCTGAACCCCGAGATCAACGAAAGCGACCTCGTGGAAGCCACCATCGTCCGCTACGAGGGCGAAGGCGGCGTGATGATCCCGGGCGTGCTGTACCGGCCGCGCGGCGCCTCCGCGGAGACTCCGGTCCCGGCCATTGTTCTGGTCCACGGCGGGCCGGGCGGCCAAAGCCGGCGCGGCTATTCGGCCATGATCCAGCACCTGGTGAACCACGGCTATGCGGTGCTGGCGGCCAACAACCGGGGCTCGTCGGGCTACGGCAAGACCTTCTTCCACATGGACGACCGGGCCCACGGCGAGGCGGACCTGCGCGACATCGTCGCTGGCGGGCAGTGGCTGCGCGATCAGGACTGGGTGGCCGACGATCAGGTTGCGGTCATGGGCGGCTCCTACGGCGGCTACATCACCGCCGCGGCTTTGGCCTTCCACCCGGAGGCCTTCGAGGCCGGGATCAACATCTTCGGCGTCACCAACTGGGTTCGGACCTTGGAATCGATCCCGGCCTGGTGGGGCGCCCAGCGTGACGCCCTGTTCGACGAGATGGGCGATCCGGCCACCGACGCCGAACGGCACCGCCGCATCTCGCCCCTGTTCCACGCGGACAACATCGTGCGGCCGCTGCTGGTCGTGCAGGGCGCCAACGATCCGCGCGTGCTACAGGTGGAGAGCGACGAGCTCGTCGCCGCAGTGCGGGCCAACGGCACGCCGGTCGAATATGTGATCTTCCCCGACGAGGGTCACGGCTTCCGTGGGCGCCAGAACCGGATCACGGCGCAGGAGGCCTATCTGGCCTTCCTCAACGAGCACGTGCGGGGGAACTAACCCCAGCTCATCGGGCCGCGCCTGGGGCGACCGCCGCCCCAGGACCGGTCCGAGGCCTCGTAGCCGAACGCGCGCATCCTGTCGGCCAGTTCGGCTGGCGGGGCGGCGAGCATGGCCCAGGCCATCTCGTTCAGCCGGCCAAGCAGCGTCTCCGCCTCCATCCGCTCAAGCCAGGCGACCAGCTTCGGCCAGGTGTCGCGCTTGGGCTTGCAGCGGGCGGCGCGGGCGTTGAGGAAGGCCGGGGCCATGGCGTAGTCGGCGCCGCAGGCCTGGTTTCCGCACAGGAACGGGCCGTCCCCCAGCTGCCGTTCCAGATAGCCGAAGACCTCGGGCGCCAGGGTTTCGGACCCGCGCTTCGCCCGCTCCAGATCGCCTTCCTCGCCCAGCACGTGGGGACGGACGATGCGCTCGAAGAAGACGTGGCCCAGGAGCACGTCGGCTAGGCGGGTGTCGGCGTACTCTTCGAGCCAGCGGGCCCGCGCCCTCTGCGCCAGGTCCACCGGCCAGATCGAGGGTTCGGGCCAGCGCTCTTCGAGGTACTGCAGGATCACGCTGGAATCCGCCAGCGTCACCTCGTCATCCATCCAGACCGGGATGCGCCGGAGCGGGTTGAGGTCGCTGAACGCGTCATTGCTGACGAAGGCCACGATCGGGTCGATGCGGACCTCGACGCCCTTCAGCGCGCACGGCGCCAGGATCTTGCGCACGAAGGGCGAGATCGGCGTGCCGATCAGAAGCGGCGGGCTCAGGCGGCTTCGTCCTTGGCCAGCACCTCGGCCACAGTCGGCCGGTCGGCGGTGAAGGTCGCCTCGATGTCGCGGCGCTGGACGATCTCGCCGCAGCAGGCGCAGGCCATGCGCGATTGCAGTTCGGAGCCGCAGGTCTTGTGGGTGAACACCACGCCCGCGTCCATGTCGCCGTAGAGGTGCTTGGAGCCCCAGCCGTGCAGGGTCAGCAGGACGTCGGACAGGTCCTTGCCCTTCTGGGTCAGGACGTATTCGTTCCGGGGCGGCCGCTCTGAATAGAGGCGCGGCTCCAGCACGCCGTGGGCGACCAGGGTCTTGAGCCGGGCGGCCAGAACGTTGCGGGCGACGCCGAGCCGCTCCTGCCACTGTTCGAAGCGGCTGACGCCCTGGAAGGCGTCACGGATGACGAGCAGGGTCCAGGGGTCGCCGATCACTTCGAGCGTGGCGGCGATCGAACAGCTCTGGCGTGAATAGTCGGCGGTGCGTCCCATGCGGATGAAAGTGACCTCGCGTCAGCGTTTTGACAAGTGGGTTGCGATTCGGAACGCAGCCGACTAGGTTTCTTTTCGCAACGATCTTCGGCCTACCCCGGTCGGACGTCTTGCGCCAACCTGCGAACTGGGGCGGAAGGGGCGGACCTTTCCGCCCTCTCTTTCGAAGGTTACCCGATGCCCCAGAGCCTGGACGACGCCCTTCGCCTGACGCCAGACGGCGCGCTGCTGACGGCGGAGCTGACCGGCGACTTCTCGAACGGACCGCAGAGCCAGCCGCCGGAGAAGGGCTTTCCCTTCGGAGGTCTGCTCGCCGCCCTGGCTGCGGGCGCGATGCGGCAGGGCCTCGGCCTGACCGCCCCCTTGCGCACCCTGACCGTCCAGTACCTCGCCGCCGCCCGCTTCGAACGCTCCGTCGGGTTCCGTCCGCGTCTGGTCCGGGGCGGTCGGACGGTGGCCTACGCCGCGGTCGAGGCCGGCCAGGGCGAGCGCCACACGCTCCACGCCATGGCGACCTATGGTGGGGACTCCGAGACGGTGCAGCTGCGTCCCCTGACCGCCGTCCCGCCCGCCTTCGACGGCCTCGATCCGTCCAAGCAGATTCGCGGCCCCATGGCGCCCTGGTTCACCCAGTACGTCGACTACCGCTTCGAAACCGGCCCCAACATCCTCGGCGGCAACGAAGGCAAGGACGCCGTCGAGCGCCTGTGGATGCGTACGAAGGACGGCAAGCCCCTCGACGAGGCGCGGCTTTGCTACCTGCTGGACGCGCTCTATCCGCCCGCCTGGACCGCCTTCCGGCGGCCGCCGATGATGACCTCGGTCGATCTGCGCTACGACATCCTGACCGATCCGACGCCCGAGACGGCGCCCGACGGATGGGCCTTCTTCGAGTACCGCATGCACGAGATCGGCGCGGGCTGGACCGTCGACGACGTCATCTGCTGGGGCGCGGACGGCACGCCGCTCGCTCTTGGTCGCCAGCGCCGCAAGCTGCTATGACGCACCGCAACATCGCCTGACTTCGTTCCTCCCCAAGGACATTAGACCATGACCCAGCCTTCCGATCCCGTCGTCATCTGCTCCTTCGCCCGCACGCCCATGGGCGGCTTCCAGGGCGCGCTGTCCAACGTGAAGGCGACCGAACTGGGCGCCACCGCCGTCAAGGCCGCGATCGAACGCGCCAAGGTCGATCCGGAGAAGGTCGAGCAGATCTTCATGGGCTGCGTGCTGCCCGCCGGCCTCGGCCAGGCCCCGGCGCGTCAGGCCGGCATGGGCGCGGGCCTGCCGCAGCATGTCGAAGCGACCACCGTGAACAAGATGTGCGGTTCGGGCCTGCAGGCCGCCGTCATGGCGCACGACGCCCTGCTGGCCGGCACCGCCGAGGTGATCGTCGCCGGCGGCATGGAATCCATGACCGGCGCCCCCTACGTCATGGCCAAGCACCGTGGCGGCGCCCGCATCGGCCACGACGTCATCTCGGACTCCATGTATCTGGACGGCCTCGAGGACGCCTATACGCCCGGCAAGCTGATGGGCGCCTTCGCCGAGGACACCGCCCGCAAGTATCAGTTCACCCGCGAGGCCCAGGACGCCTACGCCATCGAAAGCCTGAAGCGCGCCAACGCCGCCATTACCTCGGGCGCCTTCGAAGCCGAGATCGTGCCGGTGGCCGTGACCACCCGAGCCGGGACCGAGACCATCTCCACAGACGAACAGCCGGGCAAGGCGCGGCCCGAGAAGATCCCGACGCTCAAGCCCGCCTTCGCCAAGGACGGCACCATCACCGCCGCCAACGCCTCGTCCATCTCGGACGGCGCCGCCGCCCTGGTCATGACCCGCGAGAGCACCGCCAAAGCCATGGGCCTGAACATCGTCGCCCGCGTCGTCAGCCACGCCGCCCACGCCCACGACCCGGCCGAGTTCACCACCGCGCCGGTCCCGGCCATGCAGAAGGCCCTTCAGAAGGCCGGATGGTCGGTCGAGGACGTCGACCTGTGGGAGGTCAACGAAGCCTTCGCCGTCGTCCCCATGGTCGCCATGCAGGAGATGGGCATCCCGCACGAGAAGCTGAACGTGAACGGCGGCGCCTGCGCGCTCGGTCACCCCATCGGCGCCTCGGGCGCCCGGGTCATGGCCACCCTGCTCTCGGCGCTGCAGCAGCAGGGCAAGTCCAAGGGCGTCGCCTCGCTCTGCATCGGGGGCGGCGAAGCCGTGGCCATGGCGGTGGAGCTGGCGGCCTGATCATCATTGCGCCGGTCCCCTTTGCCGCCTTAAATCAAGGCGGAGGGGACATGGACCGCGAATTCCGCATCGCCATCGCGCTAACCGGCCTCGTCGCGGCCTGGTTCGTCGGGCTGGTCCTGCTCATCCGATACGCCGTGCCGATGGTGCTTGAGGCGCGCTTCACCGGCGCGATGTTCGTGGCCGTCGTGATCGGCGTCGCCGGCGTCCTGGGCCTCGCCTGGGCCGCCCTCCTCATCTACCGCTGGGCGCGCCGCGCCCTTGGCCGCCAGGGATAGACATGACGAGCACGGGCAACGGCTGGAACACCCGGCTTCCCATCGGACCGGCGCCGTCGATCGGCCGCACGCTGGGGCTGGTTATTGGCCTCGTCGCCCTGCTGGTTATCTCGGCCGTCACCGTGACCTCGTGCAGCGTCACGGTCGAGAGCGGCTACATGGGCATCAAGACGACCCGGTTCGGGGCCAACCCCGGGGTGCAGCGCGAGGAGTTGGGGCCGGGCTTCCACTGGGAAGGCATCGGCGAGAAGATCCGCACCTATCCGACCCTGCAGCGCACCTACAGCTACACACGCGAACCTAACGAATACGGCAGCGAGAACGAGGAGATCACCTTCTCGGACATCCTCGGCCTGCCCATGTCGGCTGACGTGGCGCTCACCTTCCGGGTCCGAGAGGACCGCGCCGCCGATCTGTTCGCGACCTGGCGGCAGGAATTCGACGCCTTCATCGACGGCCCCCTGCGCACCTCCGTCCGCGCCGCCATCGCGCGTGAAACGGAGAAGCTGCCGGTGGCCTGCAACGCGCAAGCGTCCGCCTCTCCGACGATCCAGCCCATCGCCCCGGCTCAGGGCGAGTCCCCCGCGACTGCGCCGACCGGAGACGATCCTGACTGCCCCGGCCAGCTCATCGGTCCCGGTCGGCAGGTGGCGCTCGGCGCCGCCATGCGGGCGCTGCAACGGGAGTGGGGGCCGCAAGGGCTCGAGATCATCCGGATGGAGTGGGTGGGGTCGATCCGCTATCCCGAGAGTGTGGTTCAGGCGATCCAGGCAAGAACCACCGCCGAACAGAACACGCGGGCCGCGCTGGAACGGGTCAATCTCGAGCGGGCCAATGCAGAGGCTCGCATCGCGCAGGCCCGGGGACAGGCCGAGGCCAACAGGCTCCTGGCGGAATCGATCCGGTCCAATCCGGAGGTCGTCCGCCTGCGCGAAATCGAGCGAACCCTGGGCATCTGCCCGCTCAGCGCCGACACCTGCGTCGTCGGTTCGGATGTGAATATCTCTGCGCTGATCGCGTCGCGGGACGGAGCCGCCGGCGACCGCTAGGTGACGTCTGTCACCTCGACCTCCTGGCCGTTGACCACGGCCGCATCCCCCGCCCGCTTGCCCAGCAGCGCCCGCGCCAGGGGCGAGACGTGGCTGACCGAGCCCTGCGCCGGATCGGCCTCGTCCTCGCCGACGATGCGCCAAGTCTGGACCCGGCCGTCCTCGCGTTCGATCGTGACCGAGCCGCCGAAGCGGACGCGGCCGTCCGGCTCGACCTCGGTCAGCTGGGCCGAGGCACGTCTGGCCGACCAGTAGCGCAGATCTCGCGTGGCCCGCGCCATGGCGGTGCGGTCCTTCTCGATGCTCCCCGCCGCCTGGGCCGCCGTATAGGCCGCCTTGGCCTCGGCCAGCTCGCGCTCGATGGCGTCAAGGCCCTCGCGGGTGACGAGGTTCGGATGCGGCGAGACCGGCCGGTCAGGCAGATCCGCCGCCGTGGCCTCGAGATCCTCTTCGCGAGTGAAGGCGACGCTCATGGGGCGTCAGCGTACGGGCGCCGCCTTCGTTCCGCCAGTCAGCGCCCCTCGGCCAGGAAGGCGTCGACCAGCTCGTTCAGCCGCTCCGGCTGGTCGGCCATGATGAAGTGGCGGCTGCCGTCCACCCGCTCCAGCCGGACGCCCGGCAGCCCGGCGTATTCGCGCGACCACATGGCGTCGGCCATGGCGGCGGGCGCGCCGCCGTCGGCGTCCGAGGCGTAGACGGCCCAGACCGGCGTGGTCATGGTCGAGAGCCGCGGCTTGGCGTCCGTGAGCATCACGTCGCGAATGGCCGACGCCAGGGCGCGGCGGTCCGAGGTGACGGACCATTCGACCATGGCGGCACGCGTGGCTTCATCGCGGGCCATGCCAATGGCGACCTGCTGCTGCCCGGCGCGGAAGGCGGCCTCGTCCAGGGCCAGCATGCCGCGCGCGGTCTGTTCGGCGTAGAGCCGGGCCGTCTCGACCGTCACCTGCGGCCCGTAGAGCACCGAAAAGAACGGCAGGCTGTCGACGCTCATCACCCGCGAGATGAGCTCCGGACGCTGCTGGGCCAGCATCAGGCCCGAAAGGCCGCCCATGGAGTGGCCGATCACGGCGGGCCGATCCAGCGTCGCCGCATACCGGGCCAGCTCGTCCAGCGCCGGCTGCAGGAAGGGGCCGTCGCCGTGGCGCCACGGCTCACCCGCGAACCCCGCCAGCTGGACCAGGTGCACTCGGTGCGTGGCCGACAGCCGCTCGGCCAGCGGCCGCCAGACCTCACGCGAGGAGGCGAAGCCGGGGATGAGGATGACGTCGGGGCCGGCGCCGATGACCTCGACGGACAGCCGGTCCGAGGCGAAGGCGGTCGCCGCGGGCTGGGCCCGGGCCTCGGTGGCGATCAGCAGGCCCACCCCGGCGATGAGGCCCACCAGGGCGGCGATGAACAGGGCGCGCAGCTGCGGCCCCGACAGGCGTCGGGCGATGTGGATCATGGTCGTGTCTCCGATTGGGTGCGCGGCCTCAGCCGTGCGGGTTCTCGAACAGGTCCTCGACCTTCAGGCCGAAGGTGGAGGCGAGGCGGAAGGCGAGGTCAAGCGAGGGATCGTGCTTGTCGCTTTCGAGCGCGATGATGGCCTGGCGCGAAACCCCGACCGCCCGGCCCAGGTCTTCCTGCGTCCAGCCGCGCTCGGCCCGCAGGACGCGGAGCCGGTTCTTCATCGCGCCGAGCTCCGCACGAACAGCGGCATCGGGCCCATCAGCGCCCAGAAGACGACATAAGCCCACCAGCCTTCCAGATGGGGCGCTCCGGCCAGCCGCTCGCCGAAGCCCCAGAAGACCGCGAGCGCCAGGGTCAGGCCCGCCGCGATGATGAAGCGCTTGGCGGTGACGCCCGCCACGAACTCGTCGCTGTCGCGGATGAAGGCGAGCGTCGCCCAGATCTGGCCTGCGACCGGCGCGGAAACGGCTGCGGCCAGCAGCCAACCGCTGACGCCGCCGATGGCGTCCAACGCCCCGCCGAGAGCGAGCATCAGCGCCACGACATAGCCGAGCATGAAGATGAAGGTTCGAAGGCTGTAGGCCTTGGCGGCGGACGTCATGTCAGCTCCTCCTGACGAAATGTCAGGTCAACATGACATGCGCGAAGTGTAAGGTCAACATGACATTTGGGGACGCGGAACGTGCAGCGCTCGGTTTCCGCCCAACGTTCTGTATTAAAACGGACTTATGTACGATCTCCGACAATTCTGCCCTGCGCGTGTGTTCTCGGGGCGGATGTTCGTCGAAACCTGCGAAGAGCGCGCCCGCGACTGCGAGGCGCGGGCGAAGGCCGACCCTGGTCAGCGGGAGATGTGGCTGAAGATGGCGGAGGACTGGCGCCGCGCCGCCCTGAATCCGGCGGCCAATGATCCTCAACTCCCGCCCGAAGCCTAGCTGTCGGGCCCGCCTGACGCGCGCGCCTAGGCCGCCGCGTCGCGCTCGATGCGCTCGATAAGGTCGTCACCTGCGTAAATCTCCGCGCTGACAGCCAGGGGCCGGTCGGCCAGCATCGCGTGAGCGAAGGCGCGCGCCTTGCTCAGATCCTCCTGCGGGAGGACCTCCATATGGTCGACGTCAGAACTTCGTGTTCGGACGTAGCAGATGTAAGTCATGGCGAGCTCCTTCAAGCCACACAGGCGGGGAGCATGAGCCGTCAGGCTGTCTCTCAGTCGCTGGGCGCCCCGGATAATGTCCCAGCAATGCGGTCAACTTAGCTCGACCTCGCCGGAGAAGCGAATCCTTGCCGATCACAGAATCGGGAGCGCGGAACCGCACATTGCGCGTCGCGTTCCGGCGCGTCACAAGACGTGCATGACCTCACAGTCTCCGGCCCGTGGCCGCTCCCTCTCGGATCCCGACGCCACCGCCTATCGCATGGAGCTGATGTCGCTCGATGCGAAGTTGCCCGTCACCGTCCTGACCGCCGCCGAGGACCCGGAAGCCGAGGCCTTCGGGGCGGAGGTCGCCGACTTCCTGCGCGACGCGGGACGCCAGGTGCAGGTCCAGGCCGTACGCTGCGACCCGCCGTTCCGTGGCCTTCAGCTCTATGCCGGCGAGGACAAGGTCCAGGTCGTGATCGGCCACAGCATGCGGCACGGCCCGTCCTTCCTGTGGCCGCTGGCGCCCAAGGCATAGCCACGCTTGGCGCCGGGCCGCGCTCGGCCCATCTTGATGGGATGAAGATCGTCCTCCTCTCGATCGCCGTGCTGGCGGCCGCGGGCGCGGCAGAGGCCCAATCCTGGCCCGCGCAGCAGCCCGACTTCGCCGCGGCGGCCCAGCGTGACCGGCTGGAACGCGACCGCTGGCGCGCCGGCATGGACCAGCGCGCGGCCGAAGCCCGGGCCGATCAGCGCCGCACGGACGCCGTCCTCTATGGGCTGCAGGCCTCACGTGGGCCCCTCGTCGCCCCGCCGGACGGGCCGACGGCGCCTCTCGAGCCCCTGACCGGACTGGCCGTGCAGGAGGCCTGGTCGGCTAGCGAAGCGCGCGGGCGCGCCGTCTCCGCCGACCAACGGCTTCAGGCCATGGACGCCTGGTTCGACCGCTCCCGGCGCGAGCCCTGAAACCGTACGCATCGGATTGCCGCCCTCGCGCGTTCGGCTAAGCTGGACAGGAAGCTTGCGAGGCTCAGATGCGGTGGCAGGGCGGACGGCGTGGCGGCGGGATCGATGACCGCCGCGGCATGGGCGGAGGCGTCATCGGCGGCGGCCTGGGAGTCGGGGTGCTGGCGCTCCTCGGCTATTTCATCTTCGGCATCGATCCGCAGATCACGACCCAGCTGGCCGGCGCGCTGGGCACGGGCCAGGGTCAGGGCGAGATCGGCTCGCCCGGCGACGAGGCCGGCGGCTTCGTCGATGTCATCGCCACGAACACGACCGATGTCTGGTCCAGCCTGATCTCGGGCTACGAGCCGCCGCGCGTCGTGCTCTACGAGGGCGGCACCGGCACGGCCTGCGGCTTCGGCCAGGCCCAGATGGGGCCGTTCTACTGCCCGCTCGACCGGCAGGTGTATCTCGACCTCAGCTTCTGGCGGACCATGCAGGATCAGCTGGGCGCCGGCGGCGACTTCGCCCAGGCCTATGTCATCGCCCACGAGGTCGGCCACCACGTCCAGACCCTGACCGGCGCGTCGGACCGTGTCCGCCAGATGCAGGCCCAGGCCCGCAGCGAGGGCGAGGCGAACCAGTGGTCCGTCGCGCTGGAGCTCCAGGCCGACTGCTACGCGGGCGTCTGGGCGGCCAATGCGGCACGCGTCTCGGGCGGCCAGGTGGCGCTGGAGGCGGGCGACATCGAGGAAGGCCTGAACGCCGCCTCCCAGATCGGGGACGACACCCTGTCCGGCGGCCGCGCCAGCCCGGAAACCTTCACCCACGGCACCTCGGCCCAGCGGGTCGAATGGCTGCGCCGCGGCTATCAGTCCGGTGACCCGAACAGTTGCGACACCTTCGCCGCCATGGGCGGGGGCGGCGCGGGCCAGCCGTCCAAGGGCGTCTGAGGCTTGACCGAACCGACCGCCGGAGCCTTCGACGGCCGCACCCACCTGCTACCCGTGCGCGTCTACTATGAGGACACGGATTTCACCGGCCTGGTCTATCACGCCAACTACCTGCGCTATTTCGAGCGGGGTCGATCGGACTTCCTGCGGCTGGTGTCCTCGGGCCATGCGGAACTGCTCGAGCGGGACGACCCGATGGCCTTCGTGGTCACGCGCATGGACATCCGCTTCCTGAAGGCTGCGCGCATCGACGACGCCCTGGTGGTCCGCACCGCGTATGAGGCGATCAAGGGGCCCCGCCTGATCATCCGTCAGTCCATCACGCGCGGCGACCAAACGCTGTGTGAAGCCGACGTCGAGGCCGCCTGCATCGACCTGAACGGCCGCCCGCGCCGCCCGCCCCGGGCCATGGCCGAAGCGCTGGGACCGTGGCTCCGCGACAAGGCCGCAGATTAGCCCTCAGCGCTTCGGCGATGACGTTTGCGTCATGCCATCAATCCGTCACTTCCCGCGGCTTGTCTCGCAGGCCCCGATCTTGCAAGCGGGGCCTGAATGCGCCGACCGCACCTGGAGACCTGAATGCCGCCCGAGAGCGCCGCTGACGCCCTGAATGTCGTCAACCTGTTCATGCATGCCGACTGGGTCATCAAGGGCGTGATCCTGGGACTGGCGTTCGCCTCCCTGTGGTCCTGGGCGGTGATCTTCGACCGGGCCGTGCGGTTCGGGGCCATGAATCGCCAGGCCAACGCCTTCGAGGAAGCCCTGGCCAGCGGCCGATCGCTGGAGGATCTGGCCAACCAGGCCGGCCCCAACCCGAACCAGCCCCTGCCCCGCATGCTGGTGGCGGCCATGCGCGACTGGCGCGACGCCCGCTCGGGCGGACCGCTGACCGAGGGTCAGGCCGGCCTGCTCATCGCCCGTGTGGACCGGACGCTGGACTCCATCATCGCCCGCGAGAGCGCCCGAGCCGAGGAGGGGCTGGGCGTGCTTTCGGTGGTGGCCACCTCGTCGCCCTTCATCGGCCTGTTCGGAACCGTCTACGGCATCATGCACGCCTTCGGCGACATCGCCGCCCAGGGCAACACCAACCTGACCACGGTGGCCCCGGCCATCGCCGAGGCCCTGTTCGCGACCGGCATCGGTCTGGCCGCGGCCATTCCGGCCTATATCGCCTACAACAAGTTCTCCATCGACGCGGGCAAGTTCACCGGCCGGCTGGAGCGCTTCGCCGACGACCTGCAGGCCGCCATCGCCAAGCGCCTGGCCGATCGCGCCGCGCCGGCCGCCCACGGCTACGATCGCCCCGGAGGGATCTGATGGCCCTGTCCGCCGGAGGATCAGGCGGTCACCAGCGGGGCCGCAGACGGGCGCGCAAGCGGCCCCTGTCCGAGATCAACGTCACGCCGCTGGTCGACGTCATGCTGGTGCTGCTGATCATCTTCATGGTCGCCGCGCCTCTGCTGACGGTCGCCGTGCCCCTGGAGTTGCCCAAAACGGACGCCGGCTCGGTCGACCAGGCCGAGGAGCCGATCAGCGTCTCGATCCAGCGCGATGGCTCCATCTTCGTGCAGGAGGACGCCGCCTCGCTCGACCAGCTCGGCCCGCGCATCTCGGCCATGGCCAGCAACAACTTCGAGCACCCGATCTTCGTCCGTGCAGACGGCCAAGCGCCCTACGAGGCCGTGGCCCAGGTGATGGCGCGGTTGTCCTCGGTCGGCTTCACGCGGCTGAACCTGGTGACCGACAGCGCCGGTCCCGCGCCGGCGGCCCCGGCCGCCGGGACCCAGGACACGGAGGCGCCCTGACGTGCCGCGCCTGACGCCGGCCATCGTGCTTTCGGCCCTGTTTCACCTGGGCCTGCTGGCGCTCGCCCTGATCGCCTGGCCCCGGCAGCCGGTCGATATCCAGCTGGGGGCCGTGCCGGTGACCGTGGTGTCGGACGTCTTCCAGGACGCCGCCCCGTCGCCCGAGACCGCCGACGATCCGCTTGAGGAAATCTCGCCCGAGCCCCTGCCGAGCGAGGCGGACACGCCGGAACCGCCCGCGCCGACGCCGACTCCGGCGCCGCCCCAGCCCACGCCGCCCACCAAGCGGCCGCCGACCACGACGGCCCAGCCGGACCGCACGCCGCAGCGTCCGCCTCAGCAACCGCAACAGCCGACCCAGACGCGCGAGGAGTCCTCGCTCGATCTCGACGCCATCGCCGGTGGGGGCGGCCCCCGCCGGCCGCCCCGGCCTCCCGGCCGTCCGCCAACGGAGTCCGGCTCGGGGCAGGCCGCGGTCCTGACCGGTCCGCAGGTGGCGGCCTTCGGCCGGCAGGTCGTTCCGCACTGGAACCTGACCTTCTGCAACATGGCCGGCGGCGATGACATGACGATCCGCATGCGCCTGACCATCGGCGCCAATGGCCGGATCAGCGAAGGACCGGTGCTCGTCCAGCAGCAGTCCGGCTCGGTCTACCGCGCCGCCTCGGAGAGCGCGCTTCGCGCCGCCCGCGCCGCCGAGCCCTACGACGTGCCGGTCGGCTATCGGACCAGTGAGATGACCTTCGTCTTCCTGACCGAACAGGCCTGCCGTGGGCGCTGATCCCGTCAGCCTTCGTCAGCCGCCTGCCGCATCGTCGCCGCATTCCCGCATTCACCTGTCCGAAAGGCGAAGGCCGCTTCTTGGATGCGCCTTCACCTCCATCTCGCCGCTGGAGCTCCCATGCGCCTGATCGCCCTGGTCGCCGCCGCCCTCGTGGGCCTGACCCTGATCGCCCCCGCAACCGCGGCACGGGCGCAGACACCCGAGGTCGTGATCGACGAGGGCGTCATCCGCGCCATGCCGATCGCCATCGCCCCCTTCCAGGGCCAGTACGGCAATGAAATCTCCGAGGTGATCTCGGCCAATCTGGAGCGGTCCGGCTTCTTCGATCCGATCGATCCGGCCGCCTTCATCGAGCGGTCGCCCAGCGTCGACGTCCAGCCGCAGTTCGCGTCCTGGACGGCCATCAACGCCCAGACCCTGCTGGTCGGACGCGTCAGCATCGGCCCGGACGGCCGTCTGCGCGCCGCCTTCCGCCTGTGGGACGTGGTCCAGCAGACGCCGCTGCTCGAATTCCAGTTCACCTCGACCCCCGAGAACTGGCGGCGCGTGGCGCACAAAATCTCGGACGCCGTCTATCAGCGCCTGACCGGCGAGCTCGGCTATTTCGACACCCGCATCGTCTTCATCGCCGAGGACGGCCGCGGACCGGGGCGCCAGACCCGCCTGGCGGTCATGGACCAGGACGGCTTCAACCCCGTCTATCTGGCGGCCACCGACGCCATCCTTATGACGCCGCGCTTCTCGGCGACGCACCAGCGCGTGACCTACATGGCGCTCGGTGAGGACTACACCCGCATCTACCTGCTCGACCTCGAGACCGGTCGGCAGGAGAGCATCGGCGAGTTCGACGGGCTGGTCTTCGCCCCGCGCTTCTCACCGGACGGACGCCGCATCGCCTTCTCGCTGGAGCGGGGCGGCAACTCCGACATCTATGTGATGAACCTGCAGAGCCGGCAGCTGTCGCGCCTGACGTCGGACCCGGGCATCGACACCTCGCCGTCCTTCTCGCCGGACGGGTCGCGCATCGTGTTCAACTCCGACCGGGGCGGGCGTCCGCGCCTGTATGTCATGAACAGTGACGGCTCGGGCCAGCGCGCCATCTCCGGCGGCTCGGGCAACTATCACACGCCTGTCTGGAGCCCCTGCGGCGACCTGGTGGCGTTCACCAAGCAGCAGGGCGGCCGCTTCCACATCGGCGTCATGAACCCGGACGGCACCGGCGAACGCATCCTGTCCTCCAGCTACTATCAGGAAGGCCCCAGCTGGGCCCCGAATGGCCGGTACCTGGTCTTCTTCCGCGGCGAGGCGGGCGAGTCGCCGCGCCTGTACACCGTGGACGTGACCGGCCGGATCCTGCGCCCGGCGCCCTACGCCGGCGCGGCCTCCGACCCGGCCTGGTCGCCCCTGCTCGATCCGCCGGCCGGCGACTTCTCCGGCGGCGGCTCGGGCGGCCGCTGCCTGGCCGGAAGCTGAGGCCCGGAAACCCGTGGCTCAACTTGTCGTTATCCCCATGGCGCCGTCAGAAACTGACAGCTAGGACCGTTCCAGCTTGGCCGTATGTGTACGACCTTGCCCATCAGGAGTTTTCGATGACCAAGACCGCTCTCCGCACCACCGCTATCGCGGCCATGGCCATTCTCGCGGCCGCCGCCTGCACCCGTCGTGAACAGCCCCAGCCGGTCGATCCGCCCCCCCCGGGCCCGACCCAGCCGACGAACCCGGGCTCCGGCCCGACGACCCCGCCGGTCACCGGCGGCCCGACCACCAGCGTCACCCCGGGCTCCCAGCGCGATTTCGTCGTCAACGTCGGCGATCGCGTCTACTTCGACTTCGATTCCTATTCGATCCGCTCGGACGCCCAGCGCGTGCTGGCCGCCCAGGCCGCCTGGCTGGCCCGCTATCCGCAGGTCCAGGTGCGCATCGAAGGCAACGCCGACGAACGCGGCACGCGTGAGTACAACCTCGCGCTCGGCGCCCGCCGCGCCGAGGCGGTGCGCAGCTTCCTGATCGCCAACGGCGTCTCGGCCGCCCGCATCGACACCATCAGCTACGGCAAGGAACGGCCGATCGCGATGGGCTCGAACGAGGAAGCCTGGGCGCAGAACCGTAACGCCCACACCGCCATCACCGGCGGCGCCCCGGCCCAGTAGGTCGGAGCTGAAATCGGGGGCGGAAGGTTCGCCTTCCGCCCCTTTTCGCGTCCGGGGCTTTCGCCCCTGTCCCGCCCCAAAGTCCGGACTATGCTTCGTCCATGACAGAGACCCGTCCCCCCCGCCGCCTGCCCCGCGCGCTCGCCACGGGCATCGGCGTCGCCCTCATCGGCGGCGCGGTGATCGCCCAGACCATCCCGGCCCCGCCGATCGCCTGGGACTCGCGAAAGCTGGAACGTCTGGACCGCAACGTCCGCAAGCTGGAGCGCGCCGTCTATCAGCGGAACGCGGCGGGCGATCCGATCATCATCGAGGCCGATCCCGAGGTCGTGGCCCTGATGGGGCGCGTCGACCTGATGGACCGGCGCCTGTCCGACCTGGAGTCGGCGTTGATCCGCGCCAACGGCTCGCTCGAGGACGCCTCGAGCGACCTGACCGCCGCCCAGCGGGCCAACCGCGATCTCGCGGGCCGCATCGACGCCCTGACCCAGCGCGTGGCCGAGATGGAAGCCGCGCAGGCGGCCGCCGAGGAAGCCGCTCAGCCGACCCAGCCGCGGTCGCCTTCCGGCAGCGAGGGCGGCGATTTCGACGCCGCCATGCGGCTGATGATCGACGGCGACTACGCCGCCGCCGGCGACGCCTTCGACCTGTTCATCGTGACCTGGCCGGACAGCGACCTGCTGCCCGAGGCCCACTATCGCCTGGCGGAAACCTTGTTCATCGCCGAGGACGAAGCGGGCGCCGCCCAAGCCTACGCCACTTCGCTGCGCGGTTGGCCGACAGCCGCCTGGGCGGCCGACGCCACGGTCAAGCTGGCCGACGCCCTGGTCTCGACGGAGCGCGCGCAGCAGGCTTGCCAGGCGCTGGGCGAGTTCGATCGCCGCTACGCCGCCCGCGCCAGCGCGGCCATCCGCAACCGGGCCCAGCAGATCCGCACCCGCGCCCGCTGCGCCTGACCGCGTGCTAGAGGGCCCTCCATGGGTCCCATTTTCGCCCAGCTCGATCAGCGCCTGTCGCGGCACGACGCGCGGCCGGTGGCGCTCGCCCTGTCCGGCGGAGGAGATTCCCTCGCGCTACTGCTGATCGCCGCCGACTGGGCGCGCGCGAACGGCCGCCGCCTGCTGGCGCTCACTGTCGACCATCGCCTCAGCCCCGAAAGCCCAGGCTGGACCGCCTTCGCAGAGGAGGCGGCCCGGCGGATGAGGGCGGACTGGCGCGGCCTCACCTGGATAGGGTCCAAGCCGACCAGGGGCCGACCGGCGGCGGCTCGCCAGGCGCGCCATCGTCTTCTGGCCGAGGCGGCGAGAAAGGCCGGGGCCCACGTCTTGCTGATGGCCCATACCGCTGACGACGTCGCCGAGAACGCCTGGATGCGCACGCAGGGCTCGACCCTGGGCCGCCTGACCGCCTGGTCGCCCTCCCCGGTCTGGCCGGAGGGCCGCGGCCTGATGATCCTGCGCCCCCTGTTGGGCGAGCGCCGGGAGGCCCTGCGCGATCTCCTGCGCGATCGGGACCAGCGATGGATCGAAGATCCCGCCAATGCCGACCCGGACCAGCTTCGAGCCCGGGCGCGGCGCGCGCTGGCCGGGCGCATCTCAACTCCGGCTCCGCCTCAGCCTGAGCCGCCGCCGCTCGATGCCGTGGTGGACCTGCTGGCCGGCTCGGCCCGGCTGCCAGCCGGCTCACCCTGGCTGGCCCACGCCATCGCCTGCGTTTCAGGTCGAGCCGACCTTCCGCGACGCGACCGGGTGGAGGCGGCGCGGGCACGGCTCTGCGCCGAAGAGCGAGCCACTCTCGGGGGTGTCGACCTGCGCGCTGAAGGGGACGGTCTGACCCTGACGCGCGAGCCGGGCCGCAGCCCCCCGTCGTCCATGCGCCTGCAGCCGGGCGAGACGCGGGTCTGGGACGGCCGCTTCGAGGTCTCCGCTAAAGAGGGCGGTTGGACTATCGCTCCGTCGAGGGGCCATGCGGTGCGGCTCGCCCCGACGGACCGGGTCCGACTCCGCGCTCTGCCCACTGCGGCGCGTCCGGCCCTGCCTGTGCTGTTTCGGGAAGGCGACGCCAGCCCGGTTCTTGCAAGCCCGGCGGTGTCCCTGCGCTGTCTCGTCGGAGACCGGCTTCGGCTGGCCTCGGGCGGCGCAAGGACGGAGGCCGACCTCATTTCGCCCGACATGGCGAATTAAGGATCGGTCCCCTATCTTGGATGGCCAGGACGGGCGCGCCCGACCACGACGTATCGAGGACCGAATGAACCTTCGCAATCTGGCCATCTGGGGCGTCATCGCCATGGTGCTGCTCGCCGTCTACGGCGTGACCAACCAGGCCGGCGGCGCCAATCCGATGGGCGCCCAGCAAAAGCGCCCGGCCGAGATCAGCTACACCGAGCTGCTGCGCCGCGTGGAAGCCGGCGAGGTGCAGAGCGTCACCATCAACGGAGACAAGGTCACCGGCGAGATGGAAGGCGGCGCCCGCTTCCGCTCCGTCGCGCCCTATCCCTACGACGCGCTGGAAGAGCGCCTCTCGGCCGCCGAGGTCGAGATGAACGTCGTGTCGCGCGAGCAGTCGCCCCTGTGGGGCCTGCTGTTGGGCTTCGGCCCGATCATCCTGCTGGTCATCCTCTGGTTCGTGGTCATGAACCGCATGCAGGGCGGCGCCCGCGGCGCCATGGGCTTCGGCAAGTCCAAGGCTCGCCTCCTGACCGAGCACAAGAACCGCAAGACCTTCGATGACGTCGCCGGCGTGGACGAGGCCAAGGAAGAGCTGCAGGAGGTCGTCGACTTCCTCAAGGACCCCGGCAAGTTCCAGCGTCTGGGCGGCAAGATCCCCAAGGGCGCGCTGCTGGTCGGCCCTCCGGGCACCGGTAAGACGCTGCTGGCCCGCGCCGTCGCGGGCGAGGCGGGCGTGCCCTTCTTCTCCATCTCCGGCTCGGACTTCGTCGAGATGTTCGTCGGCGTCGGCGCCAGCCGCGTCCGCGACATGTTCGAACAGGCCAAGAAGAACGCGCCCTGCATCATCTTCATCGATGAGATCGACGCTGTGGGCCGTCACCGTGGCGCGGGCCTGGGCGGCGGCAACGACGAGCGCGAGCAGACCCTGAACCAGCTTCTGGTCGAGATGGACGGCTTCGAAGCGTCCGAGAACATCATTCTGATCGCCGCCACCAACCGTCCTGACGTCTTGGACCCGGCGCTGCTGCGTCCCGGCCGCTTCGATCGCCAGGTCGTGGTGCCAAACCCGGACGTCTCGGGACGCGAGAAGATCCTGCGGGTCCACATGAAGGACGTGCCGCTGGCCGCCGACGTCAACGTCAAGACGCTGGCGCGGGGCACCCCCGGCTTCTCGGGCGCGGACCTGGCCAATCTGGTGAACGAGGCGGCGCTGGTCGCGGCCCGCAAGAACCGCAAGATGGTCACCCACCGCGACTTCGAGGACGCCAAGGACAAGGTCATGATGGGCGCCGAGCGCCGGTCCATGGCCATGAACGAGGAAGAAAAGCGCCTCACCGCCTATCACGAGGCCGGCCACGCCATCGTCGCCATGAACGTGAAGATGGCCGATCCCGTCCACAAGGCGACCATCGTCCCGCGGGGCCGCGCGCTCGGCATGGTCATGCAGCTGCCCGAGGGCGACCGCTATTCCATGAAGTACCAGCAGATGATCGACCGCATCGCCATCATGGCGGGCGGCCGGGTCGCCGAGGAGCTGATCTTCGGCAAGGACAACATCACCTCGGGCGCCTCCTCGGACATCGAGCAGGCCACCAAGCTGGCCCGCGCCATGGTGACCCGCTGGGGCTTCTCGGACGTGCTCGGCACCGTCGCGTACGGCGAGAACCAGGAAGAGGTCTTCCTCGGCCACTCCGTCGCCCGCAGTCAGAACGTCTCGGAAGAGACCGCCCGGATCATCGACGCCGAGATCAAGCGTCTGGTCACCGCCGGCTGGGACGAGGCGCGGCGCATCCTCGTGAAGAAGAAGGCCGACCACGAGAAGCTGGCCCAGGCCCTGCTCGAGTACGAGACGCTGTCCGGCGAGGAGATCGTCGCCCTGCTGAAGGACGGCAAGCTGCCCGACCGCGAGGAGACCGGCGACGTGGCTGTCGGCCCGTCGCTGGCCGTGCCGGTCACGCCGGTTTCCGACGGGACCGAGGTCGAGACCCAGCCCACCGTCCACTAAGCCAAAGGAAGCCCGCCCCGGAAACGTGGCGGAATTCCTTATGACGAACATGTTTGCATTTTAGACTAGTCTGTGTGATATCGCCGCTCGACCTGTTCCGAGGGGGAGCCGCGATGGCCGACCACACACCTGCCGAGCGCCTGCACGGCCTCGACGCCTTGAGGGGTGGCGCTCTGCTGCTCGGAGTGGTTCTCCACGCCGCCATGGCGTACCTGACCCTGCCGGTCTGGCCCGTCGGCGACGCCGCCAGCGAGCCGGCGGCCGATGCGCTGTTCTTCGGCATCCACCTCTTCCGGATGTCGGCCTTCTTCCTGATCGCCGGTCTTTTTGGGCACATGCTCCTGTCCCGGCGGGGCTGGGGCGGCTTTATCCGGGACCGGCTGTCGCGCATCGCCCTGCCCCTGGTCGTCTTCTGGCCGTTGGTTTTCGCCGGCATCATCGCCGTCATTCTTTGGAAGGCGGCTCTCGCCAACGGCGGGACCCTGCCGACGGGCGGCACGCCGCCGCCGCCCCTGACGGTGGAGACGTTCCCGCTCACCCACCTGTGGTTCCTCTGGGTCCTGCTGATCCTCTACGTCGGCTTGCTGGCCCTTCGCGCAGTCGTCGCGCTCAACCGGTCAGGCCTGCTGGGCCGTACGTTGGACAGGACCGCGGGCGGTGCCATCGGCCTCTGGAGCCCCGCCCTTTTTGCGGCGCCCCTGGCGCTGGTGCTGAGCGCTACGCCGGACTGGTACGCCTTCTTCGGCGTGCCGACGCCGGACTATGGGCCCGTCCCCAATGCGGCGGCGCTGACCGCATTCGGGCTCGCCTTCCTGGCCGGTGTCTTCCTCGATCGGAGACGTGACCTGCTCAAGCGTCTCGAGCGCGCCTGGGCGCCCTTGAGCCTTGTCGCAGTCCTTTCCGGCGTAGCGGCTTATGTGGCGACCGGCGGTTCCGCGCCGGTGCTGGAGCCCATCGAGGGGCAGGCGAAGGTGATCGCCGCCTGGACCTACGCCCTGGCGCTGTTCGCCTCGACCTTCGCGGTCACCGCCCTGGCGCTCCGCTTCGCCTCAGGCCACAGCCGGCTGCGGCACTACCTCGCCGACGCATCCTACTGGACCTACATCGTTCACCTGCCGCTGGTGATGGTCGGCCATGTGCTGCTCGCCGATCTCGCCTGGCCCTGGTTCGCCAAGCTTGCGGCGGTGACCTTCGGCGTGCTCGCGGTCTGCCTGATCACTTACGAGCTGCTGGTGCGTCACACCTTCATGGGCCGCTGGCTGAACGGCCGCGCCGTGCCCTGGGGTCGGCCCCGCCCCGCCGCCTCGCCGCTGCCCGCCGAATAGCTTGCCAAGCGCAGCCGGCTCGTCCACCCCGGACGGGTCGGCCGCCCATTCCGAGTCGTCCCATGACCCAGACCCCCCGCACCGCCGCCGAAGCCGACCTCGCCTTCATGCGCTCCATTGTCGAGGGCCGCACGACCGGCCGGTCGACCCTAACGATGGGCGTGGCCTACCTTGCCGGAGGGCTGCTCTACGGCATTCAGTGCCTGTTCCACATCGCCCAGGCGACCGGCCTGATCGCCTGGCCGGGACTCGCCAACCTGATTTTCCTGGCCTCCATCACCGTCGCCTTCCTCATCGTCCTGGCCTGGGCGGTGCGCGAGGACAAGAAGGCGGGCCCGTCCGCGCCGCTTGTGACCCGCACGCTCAACGCCGCCTTCAGCGGCGCGGGCATGGCCAACCTGGCCATCATCATCGTGTTCGGGGTCGGCTCGGCGCGGGATCAGGACTTCGCCGTCTGGCTCTACTACCCGGCGATGATCTTCGCCCTCCAGGCCGCGGCCTGGTACGTCTCCTGGTGCCTGAAGAAGAAGCCTTGGATGCTGGCGACATCGATCGGGGGCTGGCTGACGGCGGTCGGGCTGGGACTGCTCGTGCGCGAACCGATCGTCTACCTCGCGATCTGCACCGCGGCGCTGTTCCTCCTGTTCGCCGGACCGGGATGGATCATGGTGCGCGATGCAATGAAGTCGCGCGCGGCCGGCGCCTGACCGATGGGCCTGGCCGATCTCGGACGGCTGGACGAAGTCATCCACGGCCGCATGCGGCTGGGGATCATGGTCTATCTCGCCGACGCCGAGGCGGCCGATTTCACCGAGCTCAAGACGGTCCTCGAGGCGACCCAGGGAAACCTGTCGATCCACCTCAAGAAGCTGGAGGAAGCGGGCTACGTCGCCATCACCAAGAGCTTCGTGAACAACAAGCCCCTGACGCGCATCGCCATCACCCCCGAGGGCCGACTGGCCTTCGCCGACTATCTCGAGGCCCTGAGCCGGGTGATCGCAAGCCCGGGCTGAGGTCGCCGACGCCGAACCCGATTGACGGCCCGCAAGATCGCCGCCCAAAGCTGGGGGCGATGAGCCTTCAAGCCAGCCCCGCCCGCGTGATGGGCATCGTCAACGTCACGCCGGACAGCTTTTCCGACGGCGGCCGGCTGATCTCGCTGGACGCTGCGGTCGATCACGCCCTGCGGCTGGTGAAGCAGGGCGCAGACATTCTCGACATCGGCGGCGAGAGCACGCGTCCGGGGGCTGAGCCCGTGGCCGCCGAGGCCGAGATCGCGCGCGTCGTCCCCCTGGTCGAGCGAATCCGCGCGCGCTGGGACGGACGCATCAGCATCGACACCATGAAGCCTGAGGTCGTCCGCGCGGCCGTCGCCGCCGGCGCGACCATCTGGAACGACGTGACGGCCCTGTCCCACGCGCCCGATAGTCTTTCGACCGCCGCCGAGCTCGGCTGCGAGGTGGTGCTCATGCACATGAAGGGTGAGCCCCGCACCATGCAGGACGACCCGCGCTACGGCGACGTGGTCCCCGAGGTGGCCGCATTCCTGGCCGCCCGCGCGGAGGCGGCGGTGGAGGCCGGAGTGGCGTGCGAGCGCATCTGGCTGGATCCCGGCCTCGGCTTCGGTAAGACCGCAGCGCACAACCTTGAGCTCACCCGCCGCCTGGACGAGATCGCCGCCCTGGGCTTTCCGGTCCTCTATGGCGTCAGCCGCAAGCGGACCATTCAGGCCGTCGATCCGACCGCGACCGACCCGTTGGACCGGCTCGGCGGCTCGCTGGCGCTTGCCCTCGAGGCCGCCCGACGCGGCGCGGCGGTCATCCGCGCCCACGACGTGCGCGAGACGGTCCAGGCGCTGAAGCTTCAGGCGGCGGTCGGCGATTAGGTTTTGCGCCGATAGGTCGCGACCATGAACTCGCTCCACTGGCCGTCGGCGCCGCGCACCGTGCTGCGCAGCTTTCGCTCGTCGTCGGAGACGATTTCGATGACGTCCTCGTAGTCCGCCTCGCCAGGCGAGCCGTCCATGCGCGGCCCCCGGCAGGCCAGGCGTAGCAGACGACCGCCCTCGTCGAGGCGGCCCTCATAGCCCCAGAAGCTGGGCATGTGGGTCGAGACGAAGGAACCGACGAAGACGCCCCGAGTCGGGTCGAACCCGAGGGTGATGCGGCTCCTCGCCGGCTCTTGCCCGCCCATCCGGGCTTCTCCGTCGAATACGACCCAATAGTCGCCATAGGCGCTGACCGTCTCGACGCCGGTCGAGCGGTGTTCGGGCTTGTCCGGGATCGCCCGGCCCTCCACCGTCCAGTCACCGATCAACCGCTGGAGCCAGCGGTGTTCCTCGGCGGGTTCAGCCTTTTCCATCCCGGTCTCCGTCAGTCGGGCGCGACGACGCGCGCCAGGTTGTCGAGGATCATGGTCCAGCCGGCCGCCGTCCGCTCGGCGTAGGCGGCCCAGCCCGGCGCCAGGTCGTGGCTCAGGGTCACGACACACCCGTCGCCCTCCGGCGCGAAGGTGACGGTCACCCGCGTCGGGTCTTCCGGCGCCTCGTCCACCCAGAAGTCGAAGATCACGCGCACGGGCCTCTCGACCTCGATGAAGCGTCCGAAGTGGCGCGCCAGCATCTCCCCGCGCCGCTCGAAGATGGCGAACTCGCCGCCGGCCCTGGCGTCATAGTCAGCGCGCTCGAGGTCTCCTTCCGGCGTCCGGAACAGCCACTGGCCGACCGTCAGCGGATCGACGAAGGCGTCGAACACCCGCTCGCGGGAATGCCGGAACCGCTTCTCGACACGGACTTCGGTCACCGATCCCTCCATCCCTCGACCCGCCCGTCCGGATGCCGGTCGAGCACGAAGCGCGGCTCGATCCCGTGCTCCAGCCAGATCTTGGCCCCGGCCAGCACCAGGGCGAAGCCGCCCATGGAGTCCAGCGCCTCTGCGACCGGATCTGCGCCGTGGAAGCCCCGGTTGGTCACCGTCACCCAGGTGTCCTCGCCGCGCGGCTCGAACCGCCATTCGACTTCGGTCGGATCGTCCAGGTCCCAGTCGATCAGGATGCGCCCGCCGGGTTCGATCGCCTTGACCCGGACATCCGTGCCGACGCCGTACATCTCCCAGTCCCAGCGCACGACGGCGCCCGGCTCCAGCCGGCCGGAGCCTTTCGAGAACCAGAAGCGCGTCGTCACCGCCGGATCGACGAAGGCCTCGAACACCACCTTGGCCGGGCGGCGGATCAGCATGCCCGTGGTTGCCTCCGGCGCGGTCATCGCGTGGTCCAGTCGTTGGAGTAGTCGCCGGACGCCGCCGCCGCGCCGATGCGCTCGGCATAGGCGTCGCGCAGCGCGAACCAGCGGTCCCAGTCCCAGGCGTGCCGGACAAGACCGCAGGCGTCGTCCAGGCCCTCCATGTGGTGGTGCCAGCCGCTGAGCACGTTCTTGCGCGCGTCGGCCCAGCTCTCGGGCACGCGATGGACGAGCGTCAGGTGCGTGCCGTCGCCGTCGGGCGTCAGGGTCCAGGTGACCACAGAGTCCGGATTGCCACCGAAGGTGTGCTGGAACCGCTCGAACGGTCGGGCCTCCAGCACCTCGTTGGCCTGGATGCGGCGCTCGGGCACGTCCGGCATGAAGTCGTGGTCCGGCTGGCGAAAGTGCAGGTCCATCCGTCCGCCGGGCTCGGCCTCGATCTTCGCCTCCGCCAGCCAGCAGGCCAGCCCTTCGGGCGTGGTCAGCGCCCGCCAGACGCGCTCGGGCGAATGCCGCAGGCGGCGCTCGAAGCGCAGCTCCCAGCCGCCCTCCACGCGCCGCAAATCGCCGGCGTCTGGTCCCAGCCGGATCGGATTCATCACGTCGGTCATTGCGGAAACTCCCTGTCCAGATGCGCCTCCAGCGCGTCCAGCCGGTCGGTCCAGAGCCGGCGATAGCGGGCGAGCCAGTCGTCCAGCTCGGCCAGCGGGGCGGGATTGAGCCGATAGAGCCGCCGCCGACCTTCTTCGCGCACCGTCACCAGCCCGGCCTCGCGCAGCACCCGCAGGTGCCGCGACACGCCTGGCTGACTGATTCCCAGCAGCGGCGTAAAATCGCCAGCCGCCCGCTCGCCCTGGGCCAGGGTGTCAAGGATGCGGCGGCGGCCAGGCTCAGCCAGGGTTTCGAGGAGGGTGTCCATACGCAACGCATATCACATGCGTTATATAACGCAAGCGCGATGCTTTCCGTCGCTCTGCGAGGTCAGTCGGCGAGGATGAACCGCACCCGGAAGCGCACCTGTGTCCCGCCTTCGCCCTGAACCCGCGCGGCGCTGGACGCTCGCAGGGCCTCCTCGGCGAAGCCGTAGCCCTCGGGCGTCTCGCTCACGACCGAGCAGGCGTCGAGCCCGCCCTCGGCGGTGGTGACGCACCGCACCACGACCTCGCCGCCTGCGATCCCGTTCGAAAGCGCGCGGATCGGGAACTGCGGGACTGGGCGGATCGCCCAGCGCGGCTGCGAGATCGCCTCGTCAGACAGCGCGAGCGGCGGGACCGGCTCGGGGATGGTCAGGGCAGGCGGCTTGGTCTGGCCCATCAAAAGAACGGCGGCGATCAGCAGGCTCATTAGTCCTCGTCCGTCTCGATGACCGGCGCGGCCACTGGCGCGGGCGTTCCATTCAGCGCGGCGGCGAGCGCCTCGCGGTCCAGCGCCTTGTCCCAGCCGGCGACGACCAGGGTGGCCACCGCATTGCCGATGAAGTTGGTCAGGGCGCGGCATTCGCTCATGAAGCGGTCGATCCCCAGGATCAGCGCCATGCCGGCCACGGGCACGCTCGGAACCACCGCCAGGGTGGCCGCGAGCGTGATGAAGCCCGCCCCCGTCACACCCGCCGCGCCCTTGGAGCTCAGCACCGCCACCGCCAGCAGGAGTAGCTGCTCCGACAGGCTCAGCTCAATGTCGCAGGCCTGGGCGATGAACAGGGCCGCGAGCGTCATGTAGATGTTGGTGCCGTCCAGGTTGAAGGAATAGCCGGTGGGCACGACCAGGCCGACGACCGACTTCTTCGCCCCGGCCCGCTCCATCTTCTCGATCAGGCTGGGCAGGGCGGCCTCGGAGCTGGAGGTGCCGAGCACCAGCAGCAGCTCCTCCTTCAGGTACCGGATCAGCTTGAAGATCGAGAAGCCGTTGGCCGCGGCGACCGCGCCCAGCACGCCCACCACGAAGATCAGCGAGGTCAGGTAGAAGGTCCCCACCAGCGCGGCCAGGCTGATCACGCTCTCGATGCCGTAGCGGCCGATGGTGAAGGCGAAGGCCCCGAAGGCGCCGATCGGCGCGGCCTTCATCAGGATGTGGACCAGCTTGAAGAAGGCCTCCGACAGGCTCTCAAGCACGGTCAGGACCGGCTGGGCCCGGTCGCCGATGACGGCCAGGGACACGCCGAACAGGATCGAGAAGAACAGGACCTGCAGGATCTCCCCGCCCGCGAAGGCGCCGACCACCGTGTCGGGGATGACGTGCAGCAAAAAGCCCGTGATCGTCTGGTCGTGGGCGGCGGTGGCGTACTGGGACACGGCTTCCGGATCGAGGCTGGCCGGATCCACCCCCATGCCCGCGCCGGGCCGGACCGTGTTGGCCACCACCAGGCCGACGATCAGGGCGAGCGTCGAAAAGGTCAGGAAATAGGCGAAGGCCTTGCCGGCCACCCGGCCCACGGACTTCAGGTCGCGCAGGTGGGCGATGCCGGTCGCCACCGTCAGGAAGATCACCGGCGCGATGATCATCTTGACCAGCTTGATGAAGCCGTCACCCAGCGGCTTCAGCTGTTCGCCGAGGCCCGCGATCAGCTCGCCGTCGGGGCCCTCCACGCTCGGATAGAAGTGGCCGACCAGCCCGCCCAGGACGATGGCGGCGATCACCTGGACGTAGAGATGGGTCCAGATCGGCTTTCTCGCCGGCCGCTCACCCGGCTCCAGGGCGGGCGGCGAGACGCCCGGCGCGGCCTTGATCATGTACGTCCCCTCCGTCCGGCCTGTTGTCAGTGGCGCGCCGCGACTTGGCAAGCGGAGCCTTCGCCAAGCGTCAGCGTTCCTGCTCCATGGCGGTGACGGCGGCGGATGATCGTCAGTATGCGCGAAGCCTCGCCCGGGCCTTCGGCGGCGCCCTGCTGTTCAGCTTTCCGCTGCTGATGACTATGGAGATGTGGTGGCTGGGCTTCACGATCAGCCCCCTGCGGCTGGGCGTCTTCGTCCTGGTCTGCCTGCCGCTGCTCTACGGCCTGTCCTATTACGCCGGTTTCCGGAAGACCTATGGGCCGCTCGATGACGGGCTGGACGCCCTGGCGGCCCTGGCCATCGGCTTCGTGACCGCGGGCGTGCTGCTGACGCTGTTCGGGGTCATCCGGATCGGCCAGCCGGCCGACGAGATCCTCGGCAAGCTGGCGCTTCAGGCCTTTCCGGCCGCCATCGGCGCGCTGCTCGCCCGCAAGCAGCTGGCGGCGGACGGTGACGCCCAGTCCGACGGGCCCGATGGCGAGAACGCCCGCGACACCTACGGCTCGGAGCTCTTCCTGATGGCCGTGGGCGCCCTGTTCATCGCCTTCAACGTCGCGCCGACCGAGGAGATGGTGCTGATCGCGTACCGGATGACGCCCTGGCACGCGCTCGGCCTGGCGGCGCTGTCGATCGCGCTGCTGCACGCCGTGGTCTATTCGCTCGGCTTCGCGGGCCAGCATCCGCACGAGCGGCCGTGGCTGGCCTTCGCCCATTTCACCGTGCCCGGCTATGCGATCGCGCTGCTGGTCGGGCTCTACGCCCAGTGGACCTTCGGCCACATGGAAGGACAGGGGATCGGCCGGCTGGCCATGACTACGGTCGTCCTGGCCTTTCCCGGCGCGCTCGGCGCGGGCGCCGCCCGGCTTCTGGTGTAGCCATGGCCCAACGCAGGCGAACGCCGCCCAAGACCCCCGCCCCCAGCTCGCCGCCGCTGCTGGAGTGGGCCACCGCGGGCCTCGGCCTCGCCGTCGTGCTGGCCGTGCTGGGCCTGGTCGGCTGGCAGGCGGCGAGCGGCCGCGCCGGCCCGCCCGACATCCGGCTCGAGGCCGGGGAGATCAGCCGCGCGCACGACGGCTGGACCGTCGAGGTCCGCGCCCGCAACGAGGGCGACCAGACCGCCGCCCAGGTCCGGATCGAGGGCCGGCTGGGCGAGGAGACCTCCGACGCCGAGTTCGACTACCTCCCCGCCCACGGCCGCGCCTCGGCCACCCTGCGCTTCGACGAGGACCCCCGGCGGGGTCTGGAGCTGTCCGTCCTCGGCTGGCGCGAGCCGTAGGTTGCTTCGCTTGCCCGGCGCGCCTACCCTCCCGCCGTTCTCCCGGGGGCGGCGCCTGAGCCGCTGAGATTGGCGTGATCGCCTGACCGGCCGAACCTGATCCGGGTCATGCCGGCGAAGGGAGGGAACGCGAGCCGGCGTCCAAGGTCCGCGCAAACGCCCAGAGCCGACAGGCCCTCCGCAAAGGAGGCCTTGAGTATGGACCGTTCCCGTTTCCTCGCCGGCCTGATCGGCCCGACGCTCGCCGCCGTCGCGCTGAGCCTGCTGATCAACCCGACCCTCGTTCCCGAGATGACCGACGTCATCCAGCGGGACTTCGCCCTGATCCTGATCGCGGGCGTGCTCGCGCTCCTGGCCGGGCTGGCCATCGTCATGACCCACAACGTCTGGAAGGGCTGGCCGGGGATCATCACCGCCTTCGGCTGGCTGGCGATCCTGGGCGGGCTGGGCCGCATCCTGTTTCCCGCCCAGATCGCCCGGCTGGCCGCCGGCATGGTCCGCGACGCCTCGCCGGCCGTCATGATCCTGGCCGTCGTCCTGCTCCTCCTGGGCCTGTTCCTGTCCTTCCAGGCCTTCCGTCCCCGCCCCTCAGAAAGTCCCCGATGAACGTCCACGTCACCCCCGAAGAGCCGAACGTCGAACTCCCGCTGGCCGAGGCCAAGAAGCGCGTGGAGGCGGCGGCCGGCTCCATCCCGACTGGCCCGCGTCCGGGGCGGAGGAAGGTCTATGAGCCGGGCGTCCTGTGGCCGGACATCCGGGTGCCCTTCGCCGAGATCGCGGTCCATCCCAGCGCCAACGAGCCGCCGGTGACGGTCTATGACCCGTCGGGCCCCTACACCGACCCGGACGCGAGCATCGACATCGGGCGCGGGCTGCCGGAGGTCGTCAGCCTCGACTGGCGCGTCCAGCGCGGCGACGTGGAGCTGGAGCCGGCCAGGCGTCAGGTGAAGCCCGAGGACAACGGCCATGCGGCCGGGCGGCACCTGGCCCCCGCCTTCGACGACAGCCGGCGCGCGGTCTGGCGCGGCGTCAGCGGCCGGCCGGTGACCCAGCTGGAATACGCCCGGCTGGGGGTCATTACCCCGGAGATGGAGTACGTCTCGATCCGCGAGAACCTGAGGCGCGAGCAGACGCGGGAGTGGCTGCGCGACGGCGAGGACTTCGGGGCCGAGATCCCGGACTTCGTCACGCCGGAGTTCGTGCGCGACGAGGTCGCGCGCGGCCGCGCCATCATCCCGGCCAACATCAACCACCGCGAAGTCGAGCCGATGGCCATCGGGCGCAACTTCCTGGTCAAGATCAACGCCAATATCGGCAACTCGGCGGTGCTGTCGTCGGTGGCCGACGAGGTCGACAAGCTGGTCTGGGCGACCCGCTGGGGCGCGGATACGGTCATGGACCTGTCGACGGGCCGCAACATCCACAACATCCGCGACTGGATCATCCGGAACAGCCCGGTCCCCATCGGCACCGTGCCCATCTACCAGGCGCTGGAGAAGGTCGGCGGCGTGGCCGAGGACCTCAGCTGGGAGGTGTTCCGCGACACCCTGATCGAACAGGCCGAGCAGGGCGTGGACTATTTCACCATCCACGCGGGCGTGCGCCTGCCCTTCGTGCCGCTGACGGCCAAGCGGGTGACGGGCATCGTGTCGCGGGGCGGCTCGATCATGGCCAAGTTGTGCCTGAGCCACCACAGGGAGAGCTTCCTCTACGAGCACTTCGCCGAGATCTGCGAGATCATGCGGGCCTATGACGTCTCGTTCAGCCTGGGCGACGGCCTGCGGCCCGGGTCCATCGCGGACGCCAACGACGAGGCCCAGTTCGCCGAGCTGAGGACCCTGGGCGAGCTGACCCGGGTCGCCTGGGACCACGGCTGCCAGGTGATGATCGAGGGCCCCGGCCACGTGCCGATGCACAAGATCAAGGCCAACATGGACGAGCAGCTCAAGCACTGCGGCGAGGCGCCCTTCTATACGCTGGGGCCGCTGACCACCGACGTGGCGCCGGGCTATGACCACATCACCAGCGCCATCGGCGCGGCCATGATCGGCTGGTTCGGCACGGCGATGCTCTGCTACGTTACGCCCAAGGAGCACCTGGGCCTGCCCGACCGGCAGGACGTCAAGGACGGGGTTATCACCTACAAGATCGCGGCCCACGCCGCCGACCTGGCCAAGGGGCACCCGGCCGCCCGCGCCTGGGACGACGCCCTGTCACGCGCCCGCTTCGAGTTCCGCTGGGAGGACCAGTTCAACCTCTCGCTCGACCCCGAGACGGCCCGCGAATACCACGACGAGACCCTGCCCAAGGAGGCGCACAAGACCGCCCACTTCTGCTCCATGTGCGGGCCCAAGTTCTGCTCGATGAAGATCAGCCAGGACATCCGCGACGCCGCCCAGGCCGAGGCAGGCATGGCGGAGATGAGCGACAAGTTCCGCGCCGGCGGCGGCGAGGTGCTGGTGAAGGTCTAGGCCCCGGGTGGCAGTGCAGGCCGGAAAAAGGACTGCTGCACTGCCATTTCCTGCCGACGCGGCGGGGGCTAGGGGGCTGCGGATGGACGGTGAGAAAGACCGAGGGCGGTATCGTAGGGCCGTCTGAGCGGGCGGGGGTTCGCGGTGGGCAATTCTCGCTTCGCGGCCTGAGATATCAGGCGGTTAGCCAGCCGCGATACGGGATTTCCCTCTCCCATTGGGAGAGGGCTTGAGCGCCCGAGAGCCTTCAGGCGATCGGCTGCGCGAGCCGAAGGCCAGCGCGGAGCCTGAAAGGGTGAGGGTCGAGTCCGAGCCATACCTGGCGCCATCCGACCCTCATCCCCCGCACTGGCCTCCGCTTGCGCTCCGGCATGCGGGACCCCCCTCTCCCACCGGGAGAAGGATCACGCGCGCCGCCCACCACCATCAGCCCCACGAACGCCATGGAGGCCCACATCACCGCCAGGTCGGCAGCGATGAAGACGTTCACCAGGCCGCGGATGAAGCTGTCGTTGTCCATCCCGGCAGGGTGGACGGGAGGCGGTTAGGAGGGGGTGAAGGCGAAACGTGTAGCCTCCGTGACCCCCCATGCTACCTTCCTTGAAAGATTATCGAGGCGGATCAGGATCTACGTCGTGGCTCCCTTGGACAAAGCATCCGACAGACCGGAATTCCGGGACTGGGTTGACCGGCAACCTGCTTCACTTGAGCCTCTTCTTCCCGTCATGCACACGGCTAAGGCTCTGATTGCAAGGGACATCGTGCGACAAGGCGCAATAGTTCCGCGTGAATGCGAGGTTTTGGGAAAGGCGGTCGCATACTTTTTCTATGGTCGTCCCGCATATCGGTTATCCGACAACGGCACCGTAACACAGAATTTGATGTGCCCAATTTGTTTTGTGTTCTCGCCCGAGTTGCTGGCAAACGCGAGCAACATACACCCTTTTGATACTGGCGCATTTTACAATCGACTCTATCGGCATGCGATGATAGAGGACATAGAAATCCCTAATTTCGACCTTGTGGGGGATATCGACCGAATTCCAAAGCTTATAGCGCGCGTATTTTCAAATAATACTACCTATTTTGATGGGGACCGCTTCGCAATCCGACGAGCGGCTCATGATGCCGAACCTGACGAATACCTCGCTCAGTCGTATATAGACTTAATTACATCAAAGGGTCGAAATGAGCCTGACGATCGAGTATCGACGATAGAAGTCGCCATTGATAAGACGGCTTCCCTAGAGCCGGGCCTCCTAGCCGTTGTAGTTCCAGACAACATTTGGAGCGCGGAATATTCGTCTGACTGGCTCAGGCCATTGTCGGATGGAGGGGTCGAGATTCTCCCCTACCGACACGTGATGGGCCGGGAGCCATCACATTATCGCGACGCGATAGAAGTTCAGGTTCGGGCATTTCTACTCGGCAGGGGCCTGATTTGACCGTCACCACACATAAACTGTGCGGCTTTGCGACGTTGAGTCCGGAAGCTCCGTCAATGGCCTTGCCACTTTTTGGCGACACCGCCTCGGGAGACCTGAACGTTCAAATCTACCAGATGAACGGACCAATAACGGCCTTCGCTCGAGTCGCCGAGACGATCTCCGTTCCACTACCCCAGGGAACTGAAATATATGCTGAGGTCGGAGGCGAACCGCTCATCGCCGTTTTCGATGAATATGGTGCCTTACGATACGGACCTCGTTCGGACTTGGGAGTGGTTGTCAGGCAGTGCGCATCTCATCCCAAGGCAAGCGATGCCTTTAGGATAAGCGCTTACGAGGTTGTGGGAGACATTGATCAAGTCAGAAGGCATCGCCAACGCGCTTGCGAAAGCATCACCAAATTTTTGGGAATGCAGTCGAGCCGATATTTCAAAGATTCCGTCGCCACCGATATATTTTGGAACCTATTAGAACAAAATGCGCGGAGTGCAGAAGCGGCATCGCGATTTCGAACGGTGCGAGGGACGGCAAGTGCACGGATGCACGATGGCAGATCCCTGGTTGATTTCGGGCTGATTGATCCGTCCGATTTCACTATCGAGAGTAGAGATTTCGAGGCCCTGATTGATCGAGAGATGGTCGGGTTAGCGTCCGCGGGTGTCCGCTTGAAGAAGGCAGATTTGTCGGGCTATGGCGGCTCTGCGCCCACCTACGGTGAGTTGATTGCTGCCATCGCAGCATCCCCGCGGCAGGAAGAGCGCGTGGCGATCTTGATGCGAATCATGATCCTTTTCCCGAAGGAGGGGATTAATGTCGCGCAGTATTATCCGCATCACTCCGCATATGAAAAAGCGGCGGCGGGAAAACTTTTTGCTGCGGTGTACCTCGAGCGCGATATTACATCTAATGTAATGGAGCGTATATTATCCGGCCTGACTAGGCAGCTTATTAGCGATGCATACCCGATGCGTAAGGGGGAGGTAATATTCTATTTTGCATCGCACCTTTCGGACTTCCCCCTTGTGCGCGGACAGATACTTGACTCATTTACCCGGAGTAATGCGTTGAGCGTAAATATGTTATCCGAGCAAATCAATAACGCGCTGTTCGGAAGTAAATATAGGCGACCTACTTAGCGGTTCCGCCATTCGGCCGCGCGCAGCATTGCAAGCAATCGTAAATGGCAGTCTCGTGCTTTAAGACAGGTTCCATATCCGCCGCAGCGCCTGCTCGAACACCTCCGGCGGCTGGCCGCCGCTGATGAGCCACTTGTCCTCCACCACCACCGCCGGGACCGAGTTGAGCCCCCGGCCGAGCCACAGGCGTTGCTCGGCGCGGACGGCCTCGGCGTAGCGGTTCCCGGTGAGGACGGCCCGGGCCTCGGCGCCGTCCAAGCCCGCGGCCTCGGCCGCGGCGACCC
>NZ_JANJTL010000092.1 GCF_024711105.1 Brevundimonas sp.
GAGGGCCCCGAGGAAACCGCCGGCGTGCTGCGCGAATTCGCCGAGGCCGGCCTGCTCAACCTGGTCGGCGGCTGCTGCGGCACCACGCCCGGACACATCGCCGCCATCGCCCGCGCGGTGGCCGGCCTGCCGCCGCGCGCCCTGCCCCGCCTGCCGGCGCACACACGCCTGGCGGGCCTGGAACCTTTCGTCATCACGCCGGAGACGAACTTCGTCAACGTCGGCGAGCGCACCAACGTCACCGGCTCCATCCAGTTCAAGAAGCTGATCCTGGAAGGCCGCTACGACGAAGCCCTGTCCGTGGCCCGCCAGCAGGTGGAGAACGGCGCCCAGGTGATCGACGTCAACATGGACGAGGGCCTGCTCGACGCCGAGGCGGCGATGGCGCGCTTCCTCAACCTGGTGGCCAGCGAGCCGGACATCGCCCGCGTGCCGGTGATGATCGACTCCTCCAAGTGGGAGGTGATCGAGGCCGGGCTGAAGTGCGTCCAGGGCAAGCCGATCGTCAATTCGATCAGCCTGAAGGCCGGGGAGGCGGAGTTCCGCGAACAGGCGGTCAAGTGCCTGCGCTATGGGGCGGCGGTCGTGGTCATGGCCTTCGACGAGCAGGGCCAGGCCGACACGGCGGCGCGCAAGATCGAGATCTGCACCCGAGCCTATCGGCTGCTGGTCGACGAGATCGGCTTTCCGCCCGAGGACATCATCTTCGACCCCAACATCTTCGCGGTGGCGACGGGGATCGAGGAGCACGACAACTACGCCGTCGACTTCATCGAGGCGACGCGGGTCATCAAGCAGACCCTGCCCTATGCGCGGGTGTCGGGCGGGGTGTCGAACGTCTCGTTCAGCTTCCGCGGCAACGAGCCGGTTCGGCGGGCGATCCACTCGGTGTTCCTCTATCACGCCATCCAGGCCGGGATGGACATGGGCATCGTCAACGCCGGAGACCTGCCCATCTACGACGACCTCGACCCCGAGCTGCGGGAAGCCGTCGAGGACGTGATCCTCAACCGGCCGCAGCGGACCAACGTCTCGAACACCGAGCGGCTGGTCGACATGGCCCCGCGCTACAAGGGCGAGAAGGGCCAGGCCCAGGTGGTCGACCTGGCCTGGCGCTCGGCGCCGGTGGCCAAGCGGATCGAGCACGCCCTGGTCCAGGGCATCACCGTCTGGATCGAACAGGACACCGAGGAGGCGCGCCAGCAGGCCGAGCGGCCGCTGCACGTCATCGAAGGCCCGCTGATGGACGGGATGAACGTGGTCGGCGACCTGTTCGGCTCGGGCAAGATGTTCCTGCCGCAGGTGGTGAAGTCGGCCCGTGTCATGAAACAGGCCGTCGCCTGGCTCGAGCCCTACATGGAGGCCGAAAAGGCCGGAAAGCCGCGCGAGCAGGCCGGCCGCATCCTGATGGCGACGGTCAAGGGCGACGTCCACGACATCGGCAAGAACATCGTCGGCGTCGTCCTCCAGTGCAACAACTACGAGGTCATCGACCTGGGCGTCATGGTCCCGGCCGACCGCATCCTGGACGAGGCCGAAAAGCACAAGGTCGACATCGTCGGCCTGTCCGGCCTGATCACGCCGAGCCTGGACGAGATGGTCTTTGTCGCCTCCGAGATGGAGCGGCGCGGCTTCGACATCCCGCTGCTGATCGGCGGGGCGACGACCAGCCGGACCCACACGGCGGTGAAGATCGAGCCGGCCTACCGGCGGGGCTCGACCACCTATGTCATCGACGCCAGCCGGGCGGTGGGCGTGGTTTCGGGCCTGCTGTCCCCCACCGAGCGCGCCAGGAACGAGGCCGCCACCCGGGACGAATACGTCCGCATCCGCGAGCAGTACGCGCGCGGCCAGGAGGTCAAGGCGCGCGCGAGCCTGGAGCAAGCACGGGCGAACCGGTTCCGCCAGTCGGGGAACGGCCTGCCGCCGCGGCCATCGTTTGTTGGCGTGCGGGCCTTCGACGCATGGGACCTGGGCGATCTGGCCGACCACATCGACTGGACGCCCTTCTTCGCCAGCTGGGAGCTGATCGGGCGCTATCCGCAGATCCTGGAGGACGAGATCGTCGGCGCGGCCGCCCGCGACCTGTTCAAGGACGCGCAGGCCATGCTGAAGCGGATCGTCGAGGAGCGGTGGTTCACCGCGCGCGGCGTCGTCGGCTTCTGGCCCGCCAATGCGCGCGGCGATGACATCGTGGTCTGGGCTGACGAGGGCCGGACGCAGGAGATCGCCCGCTTCCACGGCCTGCGCCAGCAGATCGCCAAGTCGAACGGCAAGCCGAACCTGTGCCTGTCGGACTTCGTGGCCGAGGACGGCGAGGACTGGATCGGCGCCTTCGCCGTCACCGCCGGCCACGGCGAGCTGGAGAAGGCGGCCGAGTTCAAGGCGAAAGGCGACGACTATTCCGCCATCCTGGCGACCGCGCTCGCCGACCGGCTGGCCGAGGCCTTCGCCGAGCGGCTGCACAAGGAGGTCCGCACCACCCTGTGGGGCCACGCTCCGGACGAAGCTGCGACCATCGAGGAGCTGATCGCCGAGAAGTACGAGGGCATCCGCCCGGCGCCGGGCTATCCGGCCCAGCCCGACCACACGGAAAAGGCCACGCTGTTCCGGCTGCTCGACGCGGGCGCCAACGCTGGCATGGCCCTGACCGACAGTTTCGCCATGACGCCGCCGGCCTCGGTCTCAGGCCTCTATTTCGCACATCCGGAGAGCCACTACTTCGGCGTGGGCAAGATCGACCGCGACCAGGTCGAGGACTATGCGCGGCGCAAGGGCTGGGACTTGGCCACCGCCGAACGCTGGCTGTCGCCCATCCTCAACTACATCCCGGGGCAGTCGGATCGAGGGGCGGCGGCCTAGCGCAGGGCTCTTCAAAAATTGTCCTCCCGGAAGCCGCGTCAGCGGCTGTCCGGGACAAGCGAGGGGCTTTCTACCCTTGTCCCGGCTCTGCGCGCTGCGCGCTACGGCCGGGATGACAACGAAGAGAGCGCCTAGGTCTCGTCGGACGCGTCCGGCTGGGCGGGCGTCGCGGTTTCCTCCGCCACGTCCTCGGCGGTCGCCTCGGCTTCCTCTTCCAAAAGGCTGGGCGGCAGGACTTCCTCGGGGGTCAGGCCGACCTGCTCCAGCGTGGCGGGGGCGGTGGTGATGTTGTTGCGGACGCGGCGGGCCGCGTGCTCGCAGCGGCCGGGCAGGCCGAAGAAGAGGTCGAAGCCGGCCTGACGGTCGTCGGCGTTGGCGTTGGTCAGATACGGCTGCCACCGCGTCATGGCGCGGTCGTAGGCGGCGCGGCCGGCGGCGATCTCGGCGGCCGAGCGGCGGCCCGAGCCGGCCTGGATGGCCGTCTGGAAGTCCTGGCGCTCGAGCCGGCCCAGACGCATCAGCTCGGCGTCGGCGGCGGTCCCCAGCGTCTCGCCCAGCTGGACGTGGCCGTCGATCAGGCCGTGGCAGTAGTTCAGGAAGCCGAAGTCGTCGGCCGGGACATTTTCGGGGATCGGATAGGCGTAGGCCATGGCCTCGCGGGTGCGCAGCTGTTCGGCCGTCTCGGTCGGGGCGGTGGGGGCCGTGACCATCGGGCCATCCTGTCCGGACAGGATGAGCGCAGCGGCGAAGGCGAGCGAAAGCGACATGAAAGGTTACCTCTGACGGCCTGTTGAAGCCCCACATAACTCTAAACCCGGGAACCGGATGCGCCAACACGGCTTCGTTAAGCGTCAGGCCGCGTCATTGACGCCGAGGCCATTCATGACGACATTGGTTTCGCGCCCGCCGTTTCAGGCGTCGCAAGAGGTTGAGTGATGATCCGCGTCCAGACCTTTCGGCTGGCCCCGCCCCGTCCCCCGCGCACCTTCGCCGGCGCGGTCGGCTGGCTGTTCGGCCTTCTGGCGGCGGGCGTGGCCCTGGTGTTCGGGGCGCTCTTCGCGGTGGCGACGGCCGTGGCCGTGGCCCTGTTCGCGGTGGTCGCGGGCGTCCTGGTCTTTGCGGCGCGGCTGTTCGGCGGACGGCGTCCGCGCCCGGCGGCCGCCAGCGCTTCGGCCGCCGATGCGATCATCGACGCGCACAAGGTGGGCGACCAGTGGGTCGCCTACGGCTGGGACCGCCAGGGCCGCTGAGGCCCGATGACCCTGTCCCTCATCGACCGGCCGACGCCGAACTTCGACGAGCGGCACGCGCCGCCCGACATGATCATCCTACACTACACCGGCATGCAGACCGGCGAGGCGGCGCTCGAGCGCCTTTGCGACCCCCAGGCGCGCGTCTCGGCCCACTATCTGGTCGAGGAGGACGGGCGGGTCTTCCGACTGGCGCCGGAGGAGCGGCGCTGCTGGCACGCCGGCGTGTCCCACTGGCGCGGCGAGGACAACCTCAACGGCGTCTCCATCGGCATCGAGATCGTCAATCCGGGCCATGAGTGGGGCTATCGCGCATTCCCGGACGCCCAGATCGAGTCCGTGGTCGAACTGGTCGGCCAGATCCGCGAGCGCTGGACCGTGCCCAATGACCGCATCCTCGGCCACTCCGACGTCGCGCCGGCGCGCAAGGAGGATCCGGGCGAACTCTTTCCCTGGAAACGTCTGGCCGAGGCCGGCCACGGCCTGTGGTTCGAGCCGGCCATGGAGCGGATCGCCGCGCTTGGCCCGCCGCTGAAGCCAGGGGACGAGGGCATCGGCGTGGTCGTCATGCAGTCGGCCCTGAAGCGGCTGGGCTACGGCCTCGAGCAGACCGGCGTCTACGACGAGGCCACCCGCATCACCGTCACCGCCTTCCAGCGCCACTGGCGCCAGGCCAACGTCGACGGGATCGCCGACGGCGAGACCCGCGCGCGGCTGGTCGGCGTGCTCCAGCTGGCTCAGGTGGAGAGCGTGACGGGGGTGCTGACCTAGTCTGCCTTGGCGGCCTACGGCCTGTCGTCAAGAAGCAGGCGAACCACTTCGGATTCCTCACTCGACGCGTCGAAGAGAAAAGGTTGGGCGCACGGTGCCTGGAGTATCGTGAGAAGTTCGGGCTCGGGCGTCGGAAAAATTGTCGCGCTCGGCCCTCGTAAGGGCGGCGCGTCAGAAGTTGGCGCGCGGAGAGCAATCAGGAAGGGGCCTTCCCCGATCGCCTCAGGGATTCCGAATGTCGAATTGACCCACGTCATGGTCAGCGTCTCGGGCGCATCGCCGACCAACACCTCGTCGACCTGCAATTCGATGCGCGCATAGCGGGGCAGGCGCGCGGAACGCAGAGGTCGTATGATGCTGTACTCTGTCACTCGGCCCACGACGACCACGTCGGCAAGACGAACATCCTCAAGGACCGTCGGGGCCTCGACGAAGCACGCTGCGGCAGGCTGACCAAGGGCCAAGCCCAGCGACGTAACCAGGGCGAATATCATGGAACGCATCGCTGCCCCCGCAACCTGTGCAGATATCTGACGCCCGGCTCGACCGGCTCGCAAGTCCTCGATTTGACCTGGAAGCCGCACGGGCCCATCTATCCGCCGTCAGACGGCCGGGCGGTCGCTCTGCTTTGCTGAAGCTTCGCAGAGCCCTGCGCAGCCTTTAGCGGAGCAGGGAGGAAAGTCCGGGCTCCACGGCGAAAAGGCGGCGGGTAACGCCCGCCCGGGGTGACCCGAGGGATAGCGCCACAGAAAGCAAACCGCCCTGCGTCGCTCTTCGAGCTATGCAGGGCAAGGGTGAAAGGGTGGGGTAAGAGCCCACCGCGGACCGGGCGACCGGGACGGCATGGCAAGCCCCGCCTGGAGCAAGACCGAATAGGGACGCCGCGCACCTTCGGGTGCAGGGCTCGCCGGCCCGAGGCGTCCGGGTAGGTCGCGAGAACCGCTCAGCAATGGGCGGTCCAGAGGAATGATCGTCACCCGCTTGCGGGGACAGAACCCGGCTTACAGGCCGTCTGACACTTTTTCCACTACGGCCACGCTTGCTGGCAGGAATACTCAGCGTGTTCTTGCTGCGTTCCAATCGTTAACTGCGGCAGGCGGATTTTCGCCGTTATGGTGAAGCAAACGTCAACAAGTGTCATTGCGTCCCAATCCGTCCCATGTTAACCCAAACCATCCCCGGTATGACGCGTCGGAGGGGCCGACGAAGCCGGGCAGGGGCGGGCTGACAAGCCTGGGGTAGGCGGGTGTTTCTCTCGACCTTCGAGAAGCAGCTCGACACCAAGCGGCGCTTTGTCGTGCCGCAGGATTACCGCACCCCCGCGACCGGTTCGGCCGACGGCGTCTTCTGCTTTCCGTCCATCGAGGCCGACTGCATCGAGGCGGGCGGCGACGCCCTGTTTTCCCAGTACCAGCGGGTCATCGACGAACTGCCCTTCGGCCATCGGCTGAGGACCGCGCTCGAGGACGCCGTCTTCGGCCAGCAGCGCCGCCTGTCCTATGACACGGCGGGCCGCATCACCCTGCCGGAGAGCCTCTGCGAAGAATTCGGCCTGACGGACACGGTGGTGATCGTGGGCCTGCGCGACCGTTTCCAGATCTGGCGGCCGGACGTCCACCGCGCCTGGCGCGCCGAGCAGCGCCGCGTGGCGCGCGAGGGCCTGGCTGAACTGGGCGAACTGAAGCGGGCCGCCAGCCTGAAGCTCGGGGGCGGCGCATGAGCCCCCACCTCTCGGTCCTGCTGGATGAGGTGGTGGAGGCCGTGGCGCCCGGACCGGGCAAGCTGATCGTCGACGGCACCTTTGGCGCTGGCGGCTATTCCCGCGCCTTCCTCAAGCGCGGCGCCGACGTCATCGGCTTCGACCGCGATCCGACCGTGAAGCCGCATGCCGAGCGGCTGGCCGCCGATTTCGGCGACCGCTTCCGGCTGGTCGAGCGCCGCTTCTCCGAGATGGACGACGAACTCGGCGAGCAGGGCTGCGACGGGGTGGCGCTGGACATCGGTGTCTCGTCCATGCAGCTGGACCAGGCCGAGCGCGGCTTCTCCTTCCAGAAGGACGGCCCGCTGGACATGCGGATGGGCGCCGACGGGCCGACCGCCGCCGATCTGGTCAACACCCTGGACCACGGGCCGCTGGCCAAGCTGCTGCGCGACTACGGCGAGGAGCGCGAGTCCGGCCGGATCGCCACCGCCATCCTGCGCCGCCGCGCCGTGGAGCCGTTCAGCCGCACGCTGGACCTGGCCGCCGTCATCGAAAAGGCGCTGGGCGGCCGGCGCGGCGCGCCCGTGCATCCGGCGACCCGGTCGTTCCAGGCGCTGCGCATCGCCGTCAACGACGAGCTGGGCGAACTCGAAGCCGGCCTCGCCGCCGCCGAGCGCATCCTGCGGCCGGGCGGGCGGCTGGCGGTCGTGACCTTCCATTCGCTTGAGGATCGGCTGGTGAAGCGCTTCCTGGCCGAGCGCGCCGGCAAGACCGGCTCCGGCTCGCGGCACCTGCCGCCGCAGGCGCAGGGGCCGGCCCCGACCTTCGAACTGATCGGCAAGGGGGCGGTCGAGGCCTCTCCCGAGGAAACCGCCGTCAACCCGCGGTCCCGCTCCGCCCGTCTGCGCACGGCGCGCCGGACCGAGGCCCCGGCCTGGAGGGCTGCGGCATGAGCACGACGGTCGGCGGGCGCGGCGTTCTGAGGGCGCTGGAGATCGCGGCGGTGGTGTGTCTCGGCACGCTCATCCTGTGGGTCTATGTGGCCAAGGCCGCCGGCGCGGACGAGCGCGCGGCCATCCGCGAGTTGGAGACGGAGATCGCCCAGACCCAGCGCGATATCCGCCTGCTGCGCGCCGAAGCGGCCCACCTCGAGCAGCCAGCGCGGCTCCAGGCGCTGGTGGACGCCCACCTTCAGCTCCAGCCCGTCGACGCCCAGCAGGAGGCCTCGCCCGAGGTGCTGCCGGTCGTCCTGCCGTCGGCCGAGCCCGAGCCCGCGGAGGCCGCGCAATGAGCCTGGCCGGCCTGCCGCCCCGCATCGGAGTGCGCCTGCCGACCCGGCGGCTGCTCGACTGGATCCAGAGCCTGGAGCACGCCTTCGAGCGCGCCCGCGCCGAGGGCAAGGCCGAGAACGACACCCGCGTGCGGATCCTGCTGGTCTCCTGCCTGTTCGGGTTGATCTTCGCGGGCCTCGCCGTCGGGGCCATCCGCGCCGCCCTGTTTTCGGGGCTGGACGCGCCGCTCGGCCGGGGCGGGGCGCCGGTGCTGCAACGCGGCGACCTGACCGACCGCAACGGCCTGCTCATGGCGACCAACCTGCCGCACTACCGGCTGGTCATCGACCCAGTGGAGACCTTCGACCGCGCCTATGTCCGCAACGCCGTCCTGCGCGCCATGCCGGACATCTCGGCGGCGGGCCGGCGGCGGCTGGAGCGGGTGCTGGCGGGCGACGAGCGGGCCTTCGTGGTCGGCGGCCTGACGGCGGCCCAGCGGGCGCGCCTGCATGACCTGGCGCTGGGCGGCCTGCATTTCGAGGAGGAGGACGCCCGCGTCTATCCGCTGGAGGACCTGGCCTCGCACGTCGTAGGCTTCGCCAACGCGGACGGCGAGGGCGCGGCCGGCTTCGAGCGCGCCTTCGACGCCGACATCCGCGCCGCCGGGGCTGACGGTGGGGCCGTGCCCCTGTCCATCGACCTCAGGGTCCAGGGCGCGCTGGAGACCGAGCTGGAGGCCGTGGCGACCGACCAGCGAGTCGTGGGCGCCGTCGGCGTCGTCACCAACATCCAGACCGGCGAGATCCTGGCCATGGCCAGCTATCCGGATTTCGACCCGAACCGGCGCGGCGCCGGCGACGCCTCGGCCATGGTCAACCGTGTCGCGGGCCAGGTCTGGGAGATGGGCTCGACCTTCAAGATCTTCTCGATCGCCGCAGGTCTGGACAGCGGCCGTGTCGATATCGACACGGTGATCGACACTGGTTCGCCGCTCCGCATGGCGGGGCGCACGATCAACGACTTTCACGCCCAGAATCGGCCCATGAGTGTCGAGGAGGTTTTCCTCCATTCCTCGAATGTCGGTACGTCGCGAGTCGCAGCCCTGATGGGATCGCAGGTCATGCAGGACTACTATCGGTCCTTCGGCCTGCTGGACCGGCAGCGCATCGGCCTGGCCGAGTCCGCGGCGCCCCTGCTGCCGCGGCGCTGGGACGCCAACACCGTCGCCTCGGCCTCGTTCGGCCACGCCATGGCGGTCACGCCGCTGCACGTCGCGGCGGGCGTGGGCGCCATCATGAACGGCGGCCGCTATGTGCCGCTGACGCTGCGGCCGGTTCGGCCCGGGCGGCGTCCGCAGGGCCAGCGCATCGTCACGGAAGTGACCTCGATGCGGATGCTGCGCCTGATGCGGCTGAACGTTGAGCGCGGCTCGGGCCGTCGCGCCGCCGTCGAAGGCTTCAGCGTCGGCGGCAAGACCGGCACCGCCGAGAAGTACACCAACGGCCGGGTCGACCGGACGCGCGTGACCTCGTCCTTCGTCTCGGTCTTCCCGACGGAAGGGCCGGTCAACGCCGACCGCTACCTGGTCATGATCCTGCTGGACGAGCCGCGCGGCAGCGAGGCGTCCGGCGGCGCCCGCACCGCGGGCATGACCGCGGCGCCGGCCGTGGGCCGGGTGATCCGCCGCATCGCGCCCTTCCTCGGCGTCGAGCGCCGGCTCGAAGTGCTGAGCGCCAGCGAGGCCGAGGCCCTGCCGCTGTCCGAAGACGCATCCCTGGCGGGGCCGCGATGACCGGCGTGCGGCTGTCCGAAATCCTCAGGCGCGACGTGCCGACCGATCCGGTCATCACCGGCGTCACCGCGGACAGCCGCCGGGTGGGGACGGGGACGCTGTTCGCCGCGCTTCCGGGCGCGCGCGCCGACGGCCGCGCCTTCATCCCCCAAGCGCTGTCGCAGGGCGCCGCCGCGGTGCTGGCGCCCGAGGACACGCCGGACGGGGCCGCTCCCCTTCTGGTGCGGTCGGGCGACGTACGCCGCGCCTATGCGCTGGCGGCGCGGGCCTTCTACGGAAAGCAGCCGCGCACCTGCGTGGCGGTCACGGGCACCAACGGAAAGACTTCGGTCGCCGCCTTCTGCCGCCAGATCTGGACGGCGCTGGGCCACCATGGGGCCAGCATGGGCACGCTGGGCGTCATGGCCGGCGAAGAGGCCCTAACCGGGCCCGGCCTGACCAGCCCGGACGCGGCGGACGCCGCGCGCCTGCTGGCCGAACTGGCCGGGCGCGGCGTGACCCACCTGGCGCTCGAGGCCTCGTCGCACGGGCTGGACCAGCGGCGGCTGGACGGCGTGGGGCTTACGGCGGCGGCCTTCACCAACCTCAGCCAGGACCATCTGGACTACCATCACGACATGGCCGCCTATCGCGCGGCCAAGCTGCGCCTGTTCGACACCCTGTTGCCGCGCGGGCGCACGGCCGTGCTGAACGCGGACTCCGACGCTTACAACGCCTTCGCCGGCGCGGGCATCATGGCGGGCCTTAGCATCTTCGGAGTCGGCGAACGGGGCCGGGACCTGTCGCTGGTCGCCCGCCGCGCCACGGGCGAGGGCCAGCGGCTGTCGATCGACGCCGGCGGCCGGACCTATGACATCCTGCTGCCGCTGGCCGGGGCCTTCCAGGCCTCGAATGCGCTCGTGGCCGCGGGGCTCTGCGTCGCTGCAGGCGACAAACCGGAAGCGGTGATCGCTGCGCTGGAGACGCTGAAGGGCGCGCCCGGCCGGCTGCAGCGCGTGGGTCTGAGCGCTCAGGGCGGCGAGGTCTATGTCGACTACGCGCACACGCCCGACGGACTGGAGACTGTGTTGCAGGCCCTGCGGCCGCACGCGTCGGGACGGCTGGTCGTAGTGTTCGGCGCCGGTGGCGACCGCGATCGCGGCAAGCGCCGGCTGATGGGCGAGGTCGCCGCCCGCCTGGCCGACGCGGCGGTGGTGACCGATGACAATCCGCGCTCCGAAGACCCGGCCGCGATCCGCGCCGAGGTGATGAAGGGCTGTCCCGAGGCCCGCGAGATCGGCGACCGCCGCGAGGCCATCGCCTGGGCTGTGTCGGGCCTGAAGAAGGGGGATGTGCTGATCGTCGCCGGAAAGGGTCACGAGCAGGGTCAAATCGTCGGCGAAACGGTCTATCCGTTCGACGACGCGGCGGTGGCCGCCGAGGCCCTGAGGGAAGTTGCGTGATGAATGAGGCCCTGTGGACCTCGGCCGAGGTCTCCGAGGCGACGGGCGGGCTGGCGGACGGATCGTTCGCCGCCACGGGCGTGACCTTCGACAGCCGCGAGGTGAAGCCGGGCGACCTGTTCGTGGCCCTGAAGGGCGCGCGCGACGGCCACGGCTTCGTGGGACAGGCCTTCGAGAAGGGCGCGGCCGGCGTCCTGGTGTCCGAACCGGTGACCGGCGGGCCGTTCGTCCTTGTGTCCGACACCCTGGACGGCCTGGTCGCGCTCGGCGGCTACGCCCGCGACCGGGCCCCACAGACCCGCCGTGGCGCGGTGACCGGCTCGGTCGGCAAGACTAGCGTGACCCAGGCGATCCGCGCCGGGCTGGCGCTGGCGGGCTCGGCCCACTCGTCGGTGAAATCCTTCAACAACCACATCGGCGTGCCCCTGACGCTGGCGCGGATGCCACGCGACACCGAACGCGCCGTCTTCGAGATCGGCATGAACCACGCCGACGAGATCGCGCCGCTGTCGCGCATGGTCCAGCCGCACGCGGTCTGCGTGACCACGGTCGGGCCGGTCCACATCGAGAACTTCCCCGACGGCGAGGAGGGCGTCGCCCGCGCCAAGGCCGAAATCTTCGAGGGCCTGGGTCCGGGCGGCGTGGCCGTGCTGAACGGCGACAACGTCTGGTTCGACCTGCTCAAGCACGCGGCGCTCGAGCGCGGCGCGCGCATCGCCGTCTTCGGTACGGATGAGAGCGCCGACGCCTGCCTGCTGGCCTTCGAATCCGAGGGTGAAGGCGCGCGGGTGCGAGCCCGCATCTGGGGCGAGACGCACAGCTTCGAACTGGCCCAGTCCGGCCTGCACTGGGGCCTGAACAGCATGGCCGTCCTGCTGATGCTGGATGCGCTGGATGTGCCGATGGAGACGGGCCTCGTCGCCCTGTCCGCGTTCCAGCCGCTGGAAGGCCGGGGCCAGGTCCGCACCGTCCGCCTGCCGGGCGGCGGGGCCTTCACCCTGGTGGACGAGAGCTACAACGCCAATCCCTTGAGCATGCGGGCGGGCTTCATGAGCCTGGCGGCGCGCGAGCCCGGCGAGGGCGGCCGCCGCATCGTGGCGCTTACCGACATGCTGGAGCTGGGCGAGGATTCCCAGCGGCTGCACGCGGGCCTGGCCGACTTCATCGAGGCGGCCCGGCTGGATCAGGTGTTCACCGCCGGCCCCGCCATGCGCTGGCTGCACAAGGCCCTGCCCGAGAGCCGCCGCGGCGCCTGGGCGGAGGACGCCGACACGCTGATCCCGATCGTCACCGGCGCGGTGCGCGACGGCGACATCGTCATGGTCAAGGGATCGAATGGCTCGCGCGCCTCCAAGGTCGCGAAGGCGCTGGCCGGCATGGGTCCGGGAGGGGACGCCTAGATGTTCTATCTGCTCTATCTGCAGTTCGCGGACCTGGCCCAGGACTATCCGCTTCTGAACCTGCTCCAGTACCAGACGGTGCGGGTGGGCCTGGCGCTGTTCACCGGCCTGATCGTGGCCATCGCCCTGGGCAGCCGCTTCATCGACTGGATGCGCGCCAAGCAGGGCCGCGGCCAGCCGATCCGCAAGGACGGTCCCGAAAGCCACCTGCTGAACAAGCAGGGCACGCCGACCATGGGCGGGCTGATGATCCTGGCCGGGGTCTTCGCGGGCACGCTCCTTTGGGCCGACCTGACCAATCCGTTCGTCTGGGTGGCCCTGCTGGTCACCGGCGGCTACGGCCTGCTCGGCTTCCTCGACGACTACGACAAGGTCACCAAGCAGCACCACGCCGGCCTGACCGGCAAGCAGAAGCTGGCGGCCCAGTTCGCCCTGGCCATCGTGGCCTCGGCGCTGCTGATCTGGTTGTCGACGCCCTCGCCGACGTCTCCGGGCCTTGAAACTTCGATCGCCTTCCCATTCTTCAAGGAGGTGCTGCTGAACCTCGGCTGGTTCTATGTCGCCTTCGCCGCCTTCACGATCGTGGGCTTCTCCAACGCCGTGAACCTGACCGACGGGCTGGACGGCCTGGCCATCGTGCCGGTGATGATGGCCGCCGCCGCCTTCGGGGTGATCAGCTATCTCGTCGGCAACTTCGTCTTCTCGGAATATCTCCAGGTCCACCATGCGCCGGGCGCGGGCGAGCTGGCCATCTTCTGCGCGGCCATCATCGGCGGGGGCGTCGGCTTCCTCTGGTACAACGCCCCGCCGGCCAAGATCTTCATGGGCGACACCGGATCGCTGGCGCTGGGCGGCGCGCTGGGCACGGTCGCGGTCTCGACCAAGCACGAGCTGGTGCTGGGCATCATCGGGGGGCTGTTCGTGATCGAGGCGGCCTCGGTGATGATCCAGGTCGCCTACTTCAAGGCTACGGGTAAGCGCATCTTCCTGATGGCGCCGATCCACCACCACTTCGAAAAGCTGGGCTGGGCGGAGTCGACCGTGGTGATCCGCTTCTGGATCGTCGCGGCCATGCTCGCGCTGATCGGTCTGTCGACGCTGAAGCTCAGATGATCCCGGTCCCCGGCTTCGAGGGGCGCGAGGTCGCCGTCTTCGGCCTGGGACGTTCGGGCCTGCCGTCCGCGCGCGCGCTGCAGGCCAGAGGGGCGCGTCCGGTCCTTTGGGACGACGGCGTCTCGGGCCGCATGCAGGCCGAGGCCGAGGGCTTTCAGGTCGAGGATCTGACCCAGGCGGACTGGAGCCGGTTCGCGGGCCTGGTCCTGTCGCCTGGCGTGCCCCTGACCCACCCGAAGCCGCACTGGACGGTCGATAAGGCCAGGGCAGCGGGCGTGCCCGTCATCGGCGACATCGAGCTGTTCGCCCGCGCCATGGCGGCGCTTCCCGAAGGCGAGCGGCCCAAGGTGGTCGCCATCACCGGCACCAACGGCAAGTCGACCACCACGGCCCTGATCGGCTGGGTTCTCAACCAGGCGGGTCTGAAGGCGCACATCGGGGGCAACATCGGCATCGGGGCCCTGGCCCTGCCCGCGCCCAAGGGCGGCGAGGTCTATGTGCTGGAGGTGTCGTCCTACCAGCTGGACCTGACCCAGAGCTTCGCGCCCGACGTCGCCATCCTCACCAACATCAGCCCCGACCACCTCGACCGCCACGGCGGGATGGAGGGCTATGTCGCGGCTAAGCGGAAGATTTTCGACAGGGCGGGCGTCGCCCTGGTGGGTGTCGACGACGACTGGGGCAGACGGATCGCCGGCGAGCTGCCGAACGCCGAAGCCGTGTCTGTCGCGGATTTCGACGGGCGCCTCACCCACGCCGGTCAGGATGTGGCCGATCTAACCCAAGCGCGCTCACTCCCGGGCCGGCACAACGCCCAGAACGCCGCCTTCGCCTATGCCACGGCGCGGGCGCTCGGGGTGCCGCACGACAAGGCCGTCGCAGGCCTGATGACCTTCCCCGGGCTGGCGCACCGGATGGAGGAGGTCGGCCATGTCGGGCCGGTGCGCTTCATCAACGACTCCAAGGCCACCAACGCCGACGCCACGCGTCAGGCGCTGGCGTCGTACCCGCGCAGCTACTGGATCGCCGGCGGACGGGCGAAGAGCGAAGGCATCGAGCCGCTCGCCGACCTCTTCCCGCGCATCGCCAAGGCCTATCTGATCGGCGAGGCCGCCAACGACTTCGCCCGCGTGTTGGGCGCCGTGCCGCACGAGGTCTGCAGCGTCATGGAAGCCGCCGTGGCCGCGGCCGCCCGAGACGCCTCGGCCACCGGCCAGCCGGAGGTCGTGCTGCTGTCGCCGGCCTGCGCCTCCTTCGACCAGTATCCGGACTTCGAGGCGCGCGGAGAGGCCTTCCGCGCCGCCGTGCTCGGCCTCCAGGGAGCCGCCGCATGACCGCCTACGCCCCGCAGCTCGGCCGCGAGCGGTCGCCGCTCAGCCACTGGTTCTGGCAGGTCGACAAGCCGATCTTCGCCGCCGTGCTCGCCCTGATCTTCCTCGGCGTGGCGCTCAGCTTCGCCTCCAGCCCGGCCGCCGCCGGCCGGGACGACTCCATCTCGGGCGACTTCTATTATTCGTGGCGGATGATGGCGTTCGCGGCGGCGGGCCTGTTCACCCTGCTGTCGGCCTCCATGCTGTCGCCGCGTGGTGTGCGGCGGGTGGCCCTGGCGGTGTTTCTGATCTCGATTGCGGTGATGGCCCTGCTCCCGTTCATCGGTCACGAGGCCAAGGGCGCGACGCGCTGGCTGCCGCTGGGACCGTTCAGCTTCCAACCGTCGGAGTTCGTGAAACCGGCGCTGATCATCCTTGCGGCCTGGATGTTCTCCGAGGGCCAGAAGGGCGAGGGCGTGCCGGGCATGACCATCGCGTTCTGCCTCTACGGCCTGACGGCGGTGCTGCTCGTGATCCAGCCGGACATCGGCCAGACGGTGCTGATCACCACGGCGTTCATGGCGGTCTTCTTCATGGCCGGCGTGCCCTTCCGCTGGATGCTGGTGCTGGCGGGGCTGGCGGCGGCGGGGTTCGTGGCGATCTACGCCTCGGTCGATCACGTGCGCGAGCGCATCGGCACCTATTTCGGCGGCGGCGAGGCGGCCGACACCTACCAGCTCGACCGGGCCCACGAGGCCATCGCCGCAGGCGGCCTGGTCGGCCGCGGCGTGGGCGAGGGCGTGATGAAGCGCTTCGTGCCCGACCTGCACACCGACTTCATCTATTCGGTCGCGGCCGAGGAGTTCGGCCTGGTCTTTTCGATCCTGCTCATCGGCCTGTTCGGCCTGATCGCGGTCCGGGGCCTGAGGCGGTCGATGCGGCTGGCCGACCCGTTCGAGCAGACGGCCGCGGGCGGCCTCTTCGTGCTGGCGGGGCTGCAGGCGGCGATCAACATCGCGGTGAACCTCGGCCTGATCCCGACCAAGGGCATGACCCTGCCGTTCATCAGCTATGGCGGCTCCTCGATGATCGCCATGTGCCTGACGCTGGGGCTGGCGCTGGCGCTGACCCGCAAGCGGCCGGGCGCCTACGAACCCGGCGAGACGGCGCGCGGCATCCTGGGATGAGCAGGCTCGCCGTCCTCGCCGCCGGGGGCACCGGCGGCCATATGTTCCCGGCCCAGGCCCTGGCGGGCGTGCTGGCCGCACGCGGCTGGCGCGTGGTGCTGGCTACGGACGCGCGCGGCGCCCAGTACGCTCACGAATTTCCGGCCGAGGAGCGCATCGCGCTCGAGGCCGCGACCGCAAAAGGCGGCGACCCCATCGGCATGGCCCGGGCGGGTCTGAAGATCGCCGCCGGGATCGGTCAGGCGCGCAAGGCCTACGCCCGGTTGGACCCGGCGGTGGTGGTCGGCTTCGGCGGCTATCCGTCCGTGCCGGCGCTGCTCGCCGCCGTCAGCCAGGGCCGACCCACGGTCATCCACGAGCAGAACGCGGTGCTGGGTCGCTCCAACCGGCTGCTGGCGCGCTGGGCCAAGGCGGTGGCCTGCGGTTTCCCGACGCTCGAGCGCGCGCCGGCGGGGGTGAAGGACCGCGTCGTGGTCGTCGGCAATCCGGTGCGGGCGGACATCCGCGCCCTGACGGGCCGGGCCTACGACGCCTCGCAGGGCCCGCTGCACGTGCTGATCACCGGCGGGAGCCAGGGCGCCCGCCTTCTGTCCGAGACGACCCCGCGCGCGCTGGCCCAGATCGCCGAGCCGCTGCGCCTGCGGCTCAAGGTGCATCAGCAGAGCCGGCCCGAGGCGCTGGACACCGCGCGCGCCATCTACGCCGACGCCCTGATCGACGCCGAGGTCGCGCCCTTCTTCCGGGACATGGCCTCCCGGCTCGAGCAGGCGCATCTGGTCATCGGCCGGGCCGGCGCCTCGACCTGTTCGGAGCTGGCCGTGGCGGGCCTGCCGTCGGTGCTCATTCCGCTGAAGATCGCCACGGACGACCATCAGCGGTTGAACGCCAAGGCGCTGGCGGATACGGGCGCGGCCGAGGTGATCCTTGAGGACGAGGTGACCGTCGACCGGCTGGCCGAGGCGATCCAGGCGATGCTGTCGGACACCGAGGCGCTGGCCCGTCGCGCCGCCGCGGCCCGCGCGGTGGCCCTGCCGGATGCGGCCGAGCGGCTGGCGGATCTGGTCGAGGCCCAGGCGCGCTAAGCCGTCGCAGCCGGGAACGGTAGAGCTTGTCTCGCCGTTTCCTTGCCAATGCCCCCAGCTCTGACCGACCTGACGCGAGAGGTGATCGCCCTCTGGCGACGCGTGCACTGGCTGCCCGAATGGGCGGCCATCGCCATTGTCGTGGGTGCCTTCGCGCTCGCCGGCTGGCTCGCCCACCGGATCATCTTCAGCCTTGCGCGGCTGATCGTGCGCAAGCGCGACCTGTTCTGGCGCGGCGTCGTCGAGCGCGCGCGGCTCAAGCTGCGCATCCTGGTGCTGATCGTCGCCCTGGCGATCGGGGTGACCGTCTCTCCCATGGACCCCGAACCGTCGGAGACTGTCCGGCAGGTGCTGTTGTTTGGCTTCGTGCTGACGCTGGGCTGGCTGGTCGCAGGCGCGGTGGACATGTGGACGGTGGTCTACATGCGGCGTTTCAACATCGCCGCGCCGGACAATCTGGTCGCGCGCAAGCACGTCACCCAGGCGCGGATTCTCCAGAAGGTCGCCCGGGTGCTGATCGCCATGGTGACCATCGGCCTGGCGCTGATGACCATCGGCGGCTTCCGCCAGTGGGGCGTCAGCCTGCTGGCCTCGGCCGGCGTGGTCGGCATCATCGCGGGCCTCGCGCTGCAGCCCGTGCTGACCAACCTGCTGGCCGGCATCCAGATCGCCATGACCCAGCCGATCCGCATCGATGACGCGGTCATCGTCGAGGGCGAGTGGGGCAATGTCGAGGAGATCGGCTCGACCTATGTGGTGGTGAAGCTGTGGGACTGGCGGCGCATGATCCTGCCGCTCAGCTACTTCATCAGCACCCCCTTCCAGAACTGGACGCGCGAGACCGCGCGGCTGATCGGCAGCGTCTTCCTCTATGTCGACTACGAGGCGCCGATCGAGCGGCTGCGCGCGGCGTTCGAGCGCATCGTTCAGGCGTCGCCGCACTGGGACGGCGAGGTCCAGGTGCTGCAGGTCATCGAGGTGACGGACCGGGTCGCCCAAGTCCGCTGCCTAGCCAGCGCGGCGGACGGGGGCGCCGCCTTCGACCTGCGCTGCGAGATCCGCGAGAAGATGCTGGCCTTCATGCGCGACGAATGTCCGGAGGCGCTGCCGAGGGAGCGGTGGGAACCGGGCCGCGGGGAGCCGGTGGCTCCGTCCACAGGCTGAGGCATTCCAGCGGCGGCCCACCCCTGCTAAGCCGCCCCGATGATCCGGCGCATACGTCCTGTCCCCTTCCACATCGGTCCCGTCCACTTCGTAGGCATCGGGGGCATCGGCATGAGCGGCATCGCCGAGATCATGCTGAAGATCGGCTATTCGGTGCAGGGTTCGGACGCGAAAGCATCCGCCAACACCGAGCGGCTGGAGGCGCTGGGCGCGCGCATCTTCATCGGCCACGAGGCCGAGCATGTCGGCGAGGACGTCTCAGCGGTGGTCTATTCGACGGCGGTGAAGGCCGAGAATCCGGAGCTGCAGGCGGCGCGGGCGCGGCGCATCCCTCTGGTTCGGCGCGCCGAGATGCTGGCCGAGCTGATGCGGCTGCAGTTCTCGATCGGCGTGGCCGGGACCCACGGCAAGACGACGACCACCTCGCTGGTCGCCGCGGTGCTGGACGCCGGCGGGCTGGACCCGACGGTGGTCAACGGCGGGATCATCAACGCCTACGGCACCAACGCCAAGGTCGGGGACGGCGACTGGATGGTGGTCGAGGCCGACGAGAGCGACGGCAGCTTCCTGCGCCTGAAGTCGACGGTCGCCATCGTGACCAACATCGATCCGGAGCACCTCGATCACTACGGGGATTTCGAGGGGGTCCGGAAGGCGTTCTGCGACTTCGTCGAGAACATTCCCTTCTATGGTTTCGCGGCGGTCTGCCTGGACCACCCGGAGGTGCAGAAGCTGGTGGCCAGCGTCGATAACCGGCGGCTGGTGACCTACGGCCTCAATCCGCAAGCCATGGTGCGGGCCGACAACTGCCGGCTGGAGCCGGATGGCGCTTATTTCGACGTGCTGATCCAGCGCCAGGGCCTGGCGGCGCTGGAGGAACCGGACCGGATCGAGGGCGTCCACCTGCCGATGGCCGGCTGGCACAACGTCTCGAACGCGCTGGCCGCCATCGCCGTGGCGCGCGAGCTGGACGTCTCGGACGACGCCATCCGCCAGGGTCTGGCGGGCTTCGACGGGGTGAGGCGGCGCTTCACTACTACGGGCATCGTGGACGGCGTGCGCATCATCGACGACTACGGTCACCATCCGGTCGAGATCGCCGCGGTGCTCAAGGCCGCGCGCCAGGTGGCGCGCAGGGGCGACCAGTCCGGCCGGGTCATCGCCGTGGTCCAGCCGCACCGCTACACGCGCCTGCGCGACCTGATGGAGGAGTTCTCCACCTGCTTCTCGGACGCCGACGCGGTGTATGTCGCGGACGTCTATGCGGCGGGCGAGCAGCCCATCGAGGGTGTCGACAAACAGGCCCTGGTCGAGGGCATCCGCCGCTTCGGACATCTGCATGTTGAAGCCCTCGAAGGGCCCGAGGCCCTGGCCGGCATTGTCAAGAGCGAGGCCCGGCCGGACGACCTGGTGGTGTTCCTCGGCGCCGGCGATATCACCCAGTGGGCCTATGCGCTGCCGGCTCAGCTGGAGGCGCTCGCGTGAACCTCCCCGAAGTGCGCGGCAAGCTGCTCCTGAACGAGCCGCTGGGCCCCTACACCTGGTTCCGTGTCGGCGGCGCGGCGGATGCGTTGTTCATCCCGGCGGACGCCGATGACCTGGCGGGCTTCCTGAAGACGCTTGATCCCGCCGTCCCGGTCACGGTGCTGGGCGTCGGGTCAAACGTCATTGTGCGCGACGGGGGCGTGGAGGGCGTGGTCATCCGCCTGGCCGGGCGGCCGTGGGCGCAGGTGACGGCCGAGGGCGACACGATCACGGCGGGCGCGGGCGCGCTGGATTCGATGGTGGCAAAGGCGAGCGCGAAGGCGGGGATCGAGGGGCTGGAGTTCTATGCGGGCATTCCCGGGACGATCGGCGGGGCCCTGACGATGAACGCGGGCTGTTACGGCGCGGAGAGCAAGGATGTCCTGGTCTCGGCCTGGGGCCTGGATCGCCGGGGCGAGCGGGTCGATTATGCGCTGGCCGACTTCGGCTACACCTACCGCCATTCCGAGGCGCCGGCCGACATCATCTGGGTCGAGGCGACCTATCGGGGGACGCCCGCTGATCCCGCCAAGGTGCAGGCGAAGATCGACGAGATCACCTCGCGCCGCGAACAGACCCAGCCGATCCGCGAGAAGACCGGTGGCTCGACTTTCAAAAACCCGCCCGGCCATTCGTCCTGGAAGCTGGTCGACGAGGCGGGCTGGCGCGGCAGGCTGCACGCCGTGACGGGCGGGGGCGCCAAGTTCTCGGAGCTGCACTCCAACTTCATGATCAATCCAGGCGAGGCCACCGCCGCCGACATCGAGGGCCTGGGCGAGGCGGTGCGGGCGGATGTGCTCGAAAAAGCGGGCGTCCAGCTGGAGTGGGAGATCAAGCGGATCGGGCGTCGGTCCTGAGCCGGTAAACTCCGCGTAAACCCAAATGAGGGATTAACGAGGCTTCGCCCCTGCAAGAGCCGCGTTCATGCCCCGCAACCCTTCCGAGACCCACGTCGCCGTCCTGATGGGTGGCTGGTCGTCGGAGCGGGACGTGTCGCTGGTGTCGGGCAAGGCCTGCGCCGACGCGCTGAGGCGCGTGGGCTATCGCGTGACCGAGGTGGATGTCGGCCGCGACCTGGCGGCGGTGCTGACGGCGCTCAAGCCTGACGTGGCCTTCAACGCGCTGCATGGCCCCTGGGGCGAGGACGGCTGCGTCCAGGGCGTGCTCGAGGTCTTAGGCGTCCCCTACACCCACTCCGGCGTGCTGGCCTCGGCGATGGCCATGGACAAGGACAAGTCCAAGGCGGTGCTGAAGGCGGCCGGCGTGCCGGTGCCGGGCGGCGGCCTGTTTGACCGCCATGAGGTGGCCCAGCGCCACGTGATCGAGCCGCCCTATGTGGTCAAGCCCAACGCCGAGGGCTCCTCGGTCGGGGTCTATCTGGTGCGCGAGGGCGCCAACGACTTCGTGACCGAGGTCGGCTCGCCCGACTGGCGCTATGGCGACGAGGTGATGGTCGAGCCCTATGTCGCCGGCAAGGAGCTGTGCGTCACCGTCATGGGCGAGGCCTCGGGTCCGCGCGCGCTGACGGTCACCGACATCACGCCCGCCAAGGGCTTCTACGACTACGAGGCGAAATACGCGCCGGGCGGCTCGACGCACGAGCTGCCGGCGAAGCTGCCGGCCGCGATCTTCGAGCGCTGCCTAAGCGAGGCCGAACGGGCGCACGCCGCCATGGGCTGCCGCGGGGTGAGCCGCAGCGACTTCCGTTATGACGATGTTAAGGACGTTCTCGTCCTTCTCGAGATCAACACCCAGCCCGGCATGACGCCGACCTCGCTCGCGCCCGAGCAGGCGGCGTACGTGGGCATGGACTTCGAATCTCTGGTGCGGTGGATGGTCGAGGACGCCTCATGCCCGCGGTCGTAAGGGGCGGTCGAAAGCAGGCGTCGCGGCCGGCTCCGCGCCGGGCCCCGGCGTCGCGCGGCCGGGCCTCGACGCGCCCCGCCGCCGGTCCGGCCCTGCTCGGCCGAGGATTCCTGTCGCCCGCGACGGTCTGGGTCGGGGCGGCCAGCCTGGCCGCGCTGGTCGTGGTCGTGGTGGCGGCCGGAGGGTGGGGACAGAGCATCGCGGCCTCGGTCGGGCACGGCGTCGACGCGCGGCTGGCCGACATGGGGTTCCGCCTGGAGCAGGTCGACATCCACGGGGCGACGCCGGCGGGTCAGCGCGCCATTCTTGATCGCCTGCGGCTGCAACGGGGGCAGCCGATCGTCGGGCTGGACCTCGAGCGGCTGCGCGCGGACGTCGAGGCGGTCGGCTGGGTCAGCGAGGCGCGCGTTGTCCGCCTGCTGCCTGACCGGCTGGTGATCCAGGTGACCGAGCGCCGGCCAATGGCCGTGTGGCAGAGCGCGGGCGCCGTGACGGTCGTCGACGGCCAGGGCGTGGTCATTCCCGGCGCCGACCCGGGACGTTTCGCGGCGCTGCCTCTGGTCGTCGGCGCGGGCGCGGGCGAGGCGGCCTCCGAGCTCGTGCCGATGATCGAGAATTTCCCGCGGCTGCGCGAGCGCCTCGAGGCCGCCGTGCGCGTGGACGACCGGCGCTGGAACCTGCTGCTGAAGACGGGCGGCGTCATCCAGCTGCCGGCTGACGACCTGGACTCCGCCTTCGTGCAGCTGGAAGCGATGGATCAGCGTCAGCGTCTGCTCGACCTCGCCTTCGCGAGGGTCGACATGCGGGCGCCGGGCGAGGTGGCGGTGCAGCCGCGCGGGTCGGTTTGATTTTGGGTTGAGGGCAGGGCGCGGAAGAATCCGCGCTCTTTATTGGGGATTGGCTTGATGACGCGTTCGGGTGCGGGCGGCGAGGCAGAAGGGCTGAAGCGGCTCGGGGCGGCGAGACCCGCCCAGGTGGCGGCGCTCGACCTGGGCGCGTCCAAGGTGGCCTGTTTCATCATGACCCCGGACGGGGTGCGCCGCGCCGACGGCACCGTGCGCGTGGCCCACGCCGGCCACGTCCAGTCGCGCGGTGTGCGCGGGGGCGCCCTGATCGACATCGAGGCCGCGGCCGAGGCGATCGACCACGCCATGACGCGCGCCCAGCGGGACTGCGAGACGCCCGTCTCCAGCGTCATCGTCACCACCTCGATTGGCCAGCCCCAGAGCAGCCGGATCTCGGCGCAGGTCTCCCTGGGGAGCCGGCCCATCCGGGACGCCGATCTGGCGCGCGCCATCGCCTCGGCCCTGGGGCAGGCGCGCTTTCCAGGCCGGCGGCCGATCCACCTGCTTCCGATCCGCTGGAGCGTCGACGGCGCGCGCGGCGTACGCGATCCGCGCGGCTTGACTGGGCATCAGCTGGGCCTGGACCTGCTGGTCGTGACCATGGCCGAGACGGCGTTCACCGCCATCGCGCATTCGCTGGCCCTGGCGCACCTGGATCTCGAAGGCGTCGTCGCCTCGCCCTTCATGTCGGCCCTGTCGGCGCTGGAGGAGGACGAGAAGGAGCTCGGCTGCGCCTGCATCGACATGGGCGCCGGCTCGACCACGGCGGCGATCTTCTCCGACGGTTCGCTGGTTCATGTCGACGGGGTGCCGGTGGGCGGCCATCACGTGACCGCCGACATCGCGCGCGGCCTGTCGACTTCGATGAACGGCGCCGAGCGGCTCAAGACAATGCACGGGTCCTGCATGGCCTCGGCGCACGAGGACGGCGAGAAGATCGAGGCCCCGCCGCGCGGCGACGATCCGGGCGCCGGACCGATCGTGGTCGACCGGGGTATCGTCAAGAACATCATCGCTCCCCGCGTCGAGGAGACGCTGGAGCTGGTCCGCGATCGGCTGAAGGCGTCCGGAGCGCCGTTCGAGCCCGGCGCGAGCGTAGTCCTGACCGGCGGGGCCAGTCAGCTCAACGGCGTGCGCGAAATGGCCACGCGGGTGTTCGACCGCCCGGTGCGTCTGGCCCGGCCGATCCGCAGCCCGCACCTGGCCGACGCGGCCTCCGGCCCCGGATTCTGCGCTGCGGCGGGCGTGCTGGTCCGGGCCGCCTACGGTCCGCGCGAGGCGGTTTCGGCCAAGAAGCTGCTCACCGCGCGCATCGGACCGGCGGCCGCGCCACAGGTGCAGGGGGGCATGCTGAACCGTTTCGCGGGCTGGTTGCGCGAGAACCTCTGATGCGGGCCCCCGCAACGCGGGGAAATCCAAGCGTTACGGTTAACAAAATCCTCGAAAGAATCACGACTCAGGCTATCGCGGTAACGACGCGTTAAGGTTGGTGGTTTTCCATTAACCTCGTCCGTGATCGACGCTTCGGCCAGGCGGGGTCGTTGTCGTCACCGGACATCCAGGAGGTCGGTGAAGGCATGCGTGATCTGGGTCTTTCGGCGCCGAAGGCGACGGAGTTGAAGCCACGTATCGTGGTCTTCGGTGTTGGCGGGGCCGGCGGCAACGCGGTCAACAACATGATCGACGCCGGGCTGGAGGGCTGCGAGTTCGTCGTGGCCAACACCGACGCCCAGCACCTGGCGCATTCGCACTGCGATTCCCGAATCCAGCTGGGCGCGACAATCACGCAAGGTCTGGGCGCCGGCGCTCACCCCGAAGTGGGCATGAACGCGGCCGAGGAGTCCGAGGACGAGATCCACGCGCACCTCGACGGCGCGCACATGGTCTTCATCACCGCCGGCATGGGCGGCGGCACCGGCACGGGCGCGGCGCCCGTCATCGCCAAATGCGCGCGTGACCGCGGCATCCTGACCGTCGGCGTCGTCACCAAGCCCTTCAGCTTCGAAGGCCGCCACCGCATGCGGCTGGCCGACGCGGGCATCGCCGAGCTGCAGCGCTACGTCGATACCCTGATCGTCATTCCGAACCAGAACCTGTTCCGCATCGCCAACGAGAAGACCGGCTTCACCGAGGCCTTCGGCCTGGCCGACCAGGTGCTGCTGGCTGGCGTGCGTTCGATCACCGACCTGATGGTGCTGCCGGGGCTGATCAACCTCGACTTCGCCGACGTCCGCGCGGTCATGTCCGAAATGGGCAAGGCGATGATGGGAACGGGCGAGGCCCAGGGCGAGGAGCGCGCGATCAACGCCGCCATGGCCGCCATCCAGAACCCGCTGCTGGACGACACCTCGCTGCGCGGCGCCAAGGCCGTGCTGGTGAACATCACCGGCGGCAACGACATGACCCTGATGGAGGTCGACGAGGCCGCCAACATCATCTGGGGCGAAGTCGATCCGGAAGCCAACTTCATCTTCGGCGCGGCCTTCGACGCCTCGCTGGAAGGAAAGCTGCGCGTGTCGGTGGTCGCCACCGGCATGGACGAGGTCGCCATCCAGAAGATCGAGCCCTCGGCCCCGGCCCGCCGCGTCGAGGCCGTCGCGCCCCAGCCGATCATCCAGCCCGCTCCGATCCCGCAGCCCCAGCCGGTCATCGAGCCCAGCTTCGGCGTCCGGCAGCCGGAGCCGGCCGTGCGCCGCGCCCAAGCGGACCTGGAGATCGCCGCCCGGGCCATCGAGACGCCCCACATCCCGGAACCCGTCCCTCAGCAAGCCGCCACGGCCGAGCCGCGCATCATCGGCCGTATCGTCGATCCGGCGGTGGAGGAGATGGAAGAGCAGGGCGACCTGTATCTCACCGAACCCGCGCCGCAGCCTCGTTCTGCCCAGCCCCGCGCCGAACAGCCCGCCCCGCGCTTGCGGCCGGACGCCTATGAGGACGACGGCCTGTTCATGCCGCGCGCCGAGCCCAAGCCGCAGAAGTGGTCCCTGTTCGGCCGCCGCCGGCCCGATCCGGAGCCGCCGTTGGAGCGCGCGCCGCAGATGCGCACGGTCCAGCAGGAGCAGCCTCAGCCAACCGAAGTTGCCACGCCGGAAGACGACCTGGAGATTCCCTCCTTCCTGCGCCGCCTGGCCAACTAGGCGCAATCAGCCAGCCCCGACGCCGCTCGCGCCCCGCGCGAGCGGCGTTCGCCTATGCAGAGCAAGGCGAAACAAAGCGAAACTCGAGTTCAGTTTCTCAAGCGAACCATCACGGTTAAGGCGACCGTGGGGCGGGCCGCGTGTGCGGCCAGAGTAGAGGTTTCGGTCGAGTGACGCCGAAGGAACAGCACGAGCACACCCTGGCGGGTCCGGCGATCTGCGCCGGCGTCGGCGTGCATTCGGGCGAGCGCGTGCGCCTGTCGATCCGTCCGGCCCCGGCCGGCCACGGCGTCGTCTTCGTGCGCGCCGACGTGCGGGACCGCGACAACCGCGTGCCGGTTTCTGGCGAGGCCGTCATCGACGCCCGGCTGAACACCACCATCGCCAACGCCGAGGGCGTGACCGTCTCGACGATCGAGCACTTGATGGCGGCCCTGGCCGCGCTCGGCGTGTCCAACGCCGTGGTGGAGCTCGACGGGCCGGAACTGCCGATCATGGACGGCTCGGCCTTGCCGTTCGTCCAGCTGCTCGACCGCGCCGGCTTCCGCCGCCAGGAGACGCCGCAGCGCTTCATCGAGGTGCTGGAGCCGATCGAGGTCACAGACGGAGACAAGTGGGCCCGGCTCACGCCGTGCGACCGCTACGAGATGGCTTTTGAGATCGATTTCGACTCGGCCGTGATCGGGAACCAACGGGTGGACTTCGTCGTCGACGAACAGACCTTCCGCGACGAGATCTGCGCCGCGCGCACCTTCGGCTTCGCCCATGAGGTCGAGGCGCTGCGCCGCGCCGGCCTGGCCCGCGGCGGCAGCCTGGAGAACGCGGTCGTCATCGACGGTGATGTGATCCTCAATCCGGGCGGCCTGCGCATGGAGCGCGAGTTCGTGCGGCACAAGGCGCTGGACGCGATCGGCGACCTCTATGTGCTCGGCGCGCCTCTACTGGCCCGCTACGAGGGCTTCAAGGGCGGCCACGCCCTGAACAACAAGTTGGTCCGCGAAATGCTGGCCCGGCCCGAGGTCTGGCGCGTGGTGACCCGCACGCCGGAGCTGGCGCAGAGCGCTTAGAGCGCAATCGCGCTCATCTGCCGGCCGAAGTCCGGCTCTCCTCGCAGGAAGGCGCGGCGGTTTGAATAGAACCGCCCCTCGTCCGCGCGCGTATCGTGGCCGGTCCAGGCGCTCTGTCCGATGCCCGCAGCCTCCAGACGTGAGAGGACGAAGCCGGGAAGGTCGAACAGCCGCTTGTCGGGAGCCGCCCCTGGGATGAAGAACCGGCCCGAGCCGGGGGCCTCGGCGAGGAAGCGCGCCTCGAAGGCCTCATCCACTTCGTAGCTGGCCTGGGCGATGGTCGGTCCGACGACGGCGACCATGCGCGCTGGCTCGGCGCTGAGGCCCTGCATGGCTGTGACAGCTGCCTCGATCACCCCGCCGATAGCCCCCTTCCAGCCGGCGTGGGCCGCGCCGACCACGCCGGCTTTAGGGTCGGCAAGCAGGATGGGTGCGCAGTCGGCCGTGAGCACGGCGCAGATCACGCCGGGCGCAGCCGTGACCGAGGCGTCGCCTTCTGGCCGCCGGCCGCGCCAGCCCGTCTCGGCGACGTGGGCGATGGCCGAATGCACCTGATAGCAAGCGGCCAGGTCGTCGAGGGTCCCGCCCATCCATGCGGCCACGCGGCGGCGGTTCTCAGCCACGGCGGCGGGATCGTCCTTGGAGCCGACGCCGGTGTTCAGACCCTCGTAGACGCCCGTCGAGACGCCGCCCTGGCGGGTGAAGAACCCGTGGCGCACGCCCGCCTGCTGGAGCAGGGGGTGGGTGATGGGCCTCAGCCCGCTCATCGCTCGAACCCCGGCACGGCCAGCGATTTCGGCGAGAAGATGCAAGCGGCCTTGAACAGGGTTCCCATTTCGTCGAGAGCGGTGAGGCGGCGCAGTTGCCGGTCGACGACCTCGGCGGCCTCAGGGCGACCCGCCTTGAGGCGCTCGGCGCGCGCGCGGATCCCCAGCCGTTCGAGGAACTCGCCCTGGCCGCGGCAGCCGGTGACGTCGGCCCCGGCGCGGACGGCGGCGCCCAGCACCGCGGGGAAATCCGCCCACATGGTCAGGTCGGCCTGGCCGGGCGCCTCCAGCGGATGGATCTTGCGGTGGCGGATCAGGGCCTGGAGCGTGTCGCCGGCCTCCGGCCGGTCGCGGCCGTAGTCGATCAGCAGGGCGGCGCCGCCGTGCGTGTTCACCAGTTCGGCCAGGCCCTCGGCGAACATGGCCTGGGCCGCGCAGACCTCGACCACCTGGCCGGGTTCGACCGCGAAGGTGGGCCGGATGAAGCCGCCGCTGATCGGCGAATGGCCGAAGACCAGTTCGCCGTCCTCGTCGACGCCGACGCGACGCTCCGCCCAGCCGTCGTCGGTCTTCACGAACTGGCGGCCGGGCATGCAGTCCAGCACCTCGTTGGCGATGAGGATGACCGGCCCCTCGGGAGCGATCTCGTCGAGCGAGCGGACGAAGCGCGGCGGCAGGTCCGATTGCGAGAGGCGGCGCGCCTGGATTTCCCTGAGCGGCGCGCTCGGCTCGATCAGGGTCAGCTGCGCGGCCTGGAGGAAGGCAGGATCGGCCCGCGCGGCGCGCAGGGCGTCCTCCATCAGCGTGCCATCGCCGGGGCCGACCTCGACCAGCTGGACGTGGTCGGGCGCGCCGAGGCGGCGCCATGTCTCGACCGCCCAAAGGCCGATCAGCTCGCCGAACATCTGGCTGACCAGGGGCGCGGTGATGAAGTCGCCCTCGGCGCCCAGCCGCGGCCGCGTGGCGTAGTAGCCGTCGCGCGGGTCGTGCAGGCAGCGGGTGACGTAATCGGCGATGGTGAGCGGCCCGCCCTCGGCGATGTCGCGGACCAGCCGCTCCTTCAGGCTCATTCCGCGACGGGCGGACGGCTCCGCGCCCGCCAGATCAGCCAGGCGCCGATCAGGATCATCGGGATCGACAGCAACATGCCCATGGTGACGTAGCCGCTGAGCGCCTCGGGCATGAAGGAATCCGGCTCGCGCACGGTTTCCAGCAGCGCCCTGATGAGGCCGTAGCCGAGCAGGAACAGGCCGGTGACATAGCCTGGCTTCGCCAGCAGCTTCAGCTTCCAGACCGCCAGCCACAGGAGCAGGAACAGGCCGACGCCCTCCAGGCCCGCCTCATAAAGCTGGCTGGGATGGCGCGGCATCTCGCCGGCCGGGCAGACGCCGGAATAGAGGGCGCGGATTCGGTCGTTGCAGAAGATGACGCCGAGCGGTCCGTCGGTCGGCCGACCCCACAGTTCGCCGTTGATGAAGTTGGCGACGCGTCCGAAGAACAGACCGATCGGCACCACCGGCGCGACGAGGTCGCCCAGCTTGAGCATGCTCATCTTCTGGGCGCGGGCGAACAGGACGATGGCGATCGCCACGCCGAGCGCCCCGCCGTGGAAAGCCATGCCCCCTTCCCAGATCTTGAAGATGTCGAGCGGATTGGACCAGATCGGTGGGTCCATCAGCGCGCCGTAAAACAGCACGTAGCCGAGGCGTCCGCCGAGGATGACGCCGAGCGTCACCCACAGCACCAGATCGTCGATCTGGGCCGGGGTGGCCGGGGACCGGCCGGGCGACCACAGCGCCTCGCGCCGGGCCAGCATGGCCGCGTAGCGCCAGCCCAGCAGGATGCCCGCGACATAGGCCAAGGCGTACCAGCGGATGGCGACAGGCCCGATCTGGAACAGGATCGGATCGAACTCAGGAAAGACCACGGCGATTCCCCCGGCGGCGTCAGACGCCTCGTTTAGCAAGCGGCTGGCGGGCTGTCGCGCACCGTAGCGTCACCATTCCGGCGAGATTTCGGCGCGGCCGAAGACTTCGTCCAGGCGCGCGCGGGAACCCCGGTTCAGGTCGGCGGGCAGGGCGTCGAGCGGGAAGAAGGCCACCTCCGCGATCTCCTGGCTCGACTTCCGATCGCCCGTCTCCCAGGCGTCGACGCGGTAAAGGAAGACGTGGTCGCCGGGAAAGAACCGCTCGTTGGAGTGGGCGGAGAGCAGGGTGGGGCGGCCCTTGGCGATCAGACCCGCTTCCTCGCGCAGCTCGCGGACGGCGGCGGCCTCCAGCGTCTCGCCGCGGTCCACGCCCCCGCCGGGAAGCCACCAGCCGGGCAGGTAGGTGTGGCGCACCAGCAGCACGCGGCCCTCGCCGTCCACGGCCAGGATGCGCACGCCCAGCGTCTTGCCGCGGCTGATCCGGGACCAGGCGAAGAAGAACGGACGGGTAAAGGGCTCGATGGCCTCGCGCCAGCGCATGAGGTCTCCATACTTGATCCGGAAGCGAGAGGGACCTAATCCCGGCGCAAATCGTTTCGGAGCCGACCATGCTCGCCATCGCCATCATCTTCGGCTTCGTCGCCGTCCTGGCCGGATTCAACTTCGTCGAGTTCGGCCGGCTCGACTGATGAGCGCGCGCGGCGCCGCGCTGGTCACCGGCGCGGGCCAGCGCATCGGCCGGGCCATCGCGCTCAGGCTGGCGCAGGCCGGGTTCGACGTCGCCGTCCACTATCGCAGCGATCCGGACGCGGCCGAGGCCGTCGTGGCGGAGATCGAGGCCTTGGGGCGGCGAGCCGTGGCCGTCCAGGTCGAACTGACGGACGAGGCGCGGGCGCGGGCATTGGTAGCGGAAGCCGCAGGCGCGCTAGGGCCGCTGACCGTGCTGGTCAACTCGGCCTCAACCTTCGAGGACGACCGTGCGGGTCGCCTGGGCCGCGAGACCTGGGACCGGCATTTCGAAACCAACCTGCGCGCGCCCCTGGTGCTGGCGGAGGCCTTCGCCGAACAGGCGGGCGAGGGGGCCTGCGTGGTCAACTTGCTGGACCAGCGGGTCTGGAAGCTGACGCCGCAGTTCTTCTCCTACGCCCTGTCCAAGTCCGCCCTGTGGACCGCGACGCGGATGCTGGCCCAGGCGTGGGCGCCGCGCATCCGGGTGAACGGGGTGGGGCCGGGACCGACCCTGGCCTCGGTCCACCAGAGCGAGGCGGACTTCGAGGCGGAGGCCCGGGGCACGCTGATGGGCCGGCCGGTGGACCCCGAGGAGATCGCGGAGGCGGTCCTCTACCTCGTTGACGCCCCTTCGGTGACCGGCCAGATGATCGCGGTCGACGCGGGCCAGCATCTGGGCTGGCGCACCCCCGACATCCAGGAGCCCTGAGCTTGTCCCTGCCGCGTCCCACGCCTGTGTCCGAACCCGTGGCCGAGGGCCTGACCGTCTTTGTGCGGGGGCTGGAGGTCGAGGCGGCGATCGGGGTCCATGACCACGAACTGGGCCGGACCCAGCCGCTGGTCCTGGACGTCGAGCTGCAGCTGGCCCCGCGCTCGGTGCGGCGGCTGGAAGACACCTACAACTACGAAGGCGTGGTCGAGGCGGCCCGGGCCCTGCTGGCCGAAGGGCACATCGGCCTAGTCGAGACCTTCGCCGAGCGACTGGCCGAGGCGCTGATGGCCGACCACCGGATCCGGCGCTGCCGTGTGGCGGTGGCCAAGTCGGAGGCGCTGAAGGACGCGCGCGCCGCGGGCTGCGAGGTCGTCCTGGTCCGCTAGGCCGGCGCGTTGCCGCGTGGCGCGGCGGCGGCTAGGGATAGGCATGGCCGAGCCCGAGGACCCGCGCGAAGACGAACCCGACGAGGCCGTCGAGGCGGCGGCCGAGCCGACCGGGTCCCCCGTGCCCGAGCCGGAGCCCCTCCCCGAACCTGAGCCCAAACCGGAGCCGGCGGCGCCGGCCGTGGAGCTCGGGCCCGTCGACGACGACCTGATCGGCTTCTGCAATCCGCGGTCGCTGACCGGAGAGCGGCGCGCGCCCCAGCCCATGTTCGGAACGGCGTTGGCGGGCGGAGCGGCCGTGCTGGCCCCTGCCGACGACCTTCCGCGCGCCACCCGGCCCTTCGCGCGGCCCAGGCCCCGCCCCGAGGAGGGCGTCACCGCCGAGCCCGAGAGCCGGATGGCCCTGACCATCTATGGCCTGCTGGTCGGCTCGGTCCTGACGCTGGGCCTGTCGGTCCTGCCGGCGCTGTACCTGGCCTGGATCTCGCGCCTGGGCGCCGAGGGCTGGACCCGCGGGCACCTGCTCTATCAGCTGCGGACCAGCCTGGTCGGAACCGTGGCCGGGGCCGTGGGCGTTCTGGCCCTGCCGGTCGGGCTGGGCGTCTTCATCCTGACCGCGACCCTGGCCTGGGTGGTGGTCAGGGGATCGGCCGGCCTGATCCGCCTGGTGCAGCACAAGCCCATCAAGAATCCGCGAACCTGGAGCCTGCCATGACCGACACCCGCGACCCCGACCTGATCTCGGAAGAGGGCCGGCCGGCCGCGGCCGTGGTCTGGCTGCTCTACATCCTGTCGATCCCCAGCGCGGGCGTGCTGGCGGTGGTCGGGCTGATCGTGGCCTATGTCTCGCGCGGCTCGGCGCAAGGCTGGGTCCGCAGCCACTTCGACCAGCAGATCCGCATCTTCTGGCAGTCCTTCTGGTGGCACGTGATCCCGTGGGTGGTGGTCGGCCTGCTGAGCCTGGTCCTGATCGGCCTGTTGCTGCTGTGGGTCCCCTTCGTGATCAGTTTCGTCCTGCTCATCTGGTTCACGGTGAAGAGCGTGCTGGGCATGGTCGACCTGCTGAACAGCCGGCCGGTGCGATAGAACACACTCCGGCTTCGATTTTCTCGGGAAGTGTCGGCGATCAGGCATATCCCGCGCGCGAACACGGCTAGGCGGGTGTCCGTACGATACCGGGCGCTGATGGATGAAGACACCGGCCGAGCTCCGCGCCGAAGCGATCAAGTGCCGCCGGCTGGCGGCTGGGATCACTGACCGCACGACCGTCGAAGCCCTGCGCGCCTGCGCCGAGGAGGCCGAGGCGCGGGCGGAGGCGATGGATCGCCAGGCCCTCCTCGAGGACCGTCCCGAAGCCTGAGCGTAGGAACTCGCCCGTGGGGCGGGTGTTTTCTCCGCGCACGGCCCGGAGCCGTGCGAAGTGGAGACTGATCATGCGTATTTCCGCCTTGCTTGCCGGGGCCGCGATGCTCGCCGTCGCTGTTCCGGCCTCCGCCCAAGTCGTGGGCGGCAATGTGGGGGCAGGGGTCAGGGGCAATACGGGCCTGGGCCCGACCGTCAGCGGCCTTGCGCGCGAGGGCCGCGCCATCGGCAGCGACGTCAGGGATCTGGCGCGAGACCAGGTCGAATTCGGCCGCGAGACGGCGCGCGACGCCCGTGACCGGGCCGACGCCGACGTTAGCGCCTCGGCTCGGGCGGAAGCCGGCCGGGGCAACGCCTCCTTTGGCCTGGATGTCGCGGCCGGCGCCTCGGTGCGCTCCAACGGCGGCGACACCTTGGGCCAGGTGGTCAGCATCGAGCGCAGCGCGACCGGCCAGGCCCGGCGTGTGCTGGTGCGGGGCCGTGACGGCGTGACCCGCGCGGTCGACGCCTCGGCCCTGTCGGTGAACGGCTCGGGCGAGGTCACGGGCGACTTCACCGCCTACCAGTTCCGCCGGATGCCGGCGGACCCGTCGTACGACGACACCCGGCGTTCCCCGGAGCCGACCAATGACGACCGCATCGAC
>NZ_JANJTL010000104.1 GCF_024711105.1 Brevundimonas sp.
CGGCTCCAGCATGGCCAGGTTGGTCTTGCCGCAGGCCGACGGGAAGGCGGCCGCGACATACTTCGCCGAGCCTTCCGGCGAGGTCAGCTTGAGGATCAGCATGTGCTCGGCCAGCCAGCCCTCGTCGCGGGCCATGACCGAGGCGATGCGCAGGGCGTAGCACTTCTTGCCCAGCAGCGCGTTGCCGCCGTAGCCCGAGCCGTAGGACCAGATCTCGCGGCTCTCGGGGAAGTGGACGATCCACTTCTCGTCGTTGCAGGGCCACGGCACGTCGTCCTGGCCCTCGGCCAGCGGCGCGCCCAGCGTATGCACCGCCGGCACGAAGAAGCCGTCGTCGCCCAGCTGCTCCAGAGCGCCCGCGCCCATGCGGGTCATCACCCGCATCGACAGCACGACATAGGCGCTGTCGGTGATCTCCACGCCCAGCGCCGAGATCGGCGAGCCCAGCGGACCCATGCAGAAGGGCACGACATACATGGTCCGGCCGCGCATGCAGCCGTCGAACAGGCCGTTCAGCCGCTCGCGCATCTCGGCGGGATCGGACCAGTTGTTGGTCGGGCCGGCGTCGATCTCGTTCTCGGAGCAGATGAAGGTGCGGCTCTCGACGCGCGCCACGTCCTTGGGGTCCGAGGCGGCGTAGTAGGAATTCGGCCGCTTCTCGGGGTTCAGGCGCTTCAGCGTGCCCTTGCCGATCAGCTCCTCGGCCAGCTCATTGGCCTCGGCGTCTGAGCCGTCGCACCAGCGGACGCGGTCCGGCTTGGTCAGAGCGGCGATCTCGGCCACCCACTCGATCAAACGACGGTGCTTCGTCGGGGCGGGCGAGAGCCCCGGAACTTGAACTTGCGTGGTCACGCCACTGTCTCCTGAACGTCGCCACCCCACACGTCTGCGCGTGCTGCCGGGCCCGGCCGCCTGAAGGCGATCCTGTTTGGGCGGCTTAGAGCCTCTGAGGCTCAAATCGTCAAGCCGATGCCCGACTCTGGTTGCGCGACCGGGCCACTTCCAGGGCCTCTCCGAGAGCCTCGATCTGGTACGGCTTGGCCAGGACCTGGAAGCCCTCGGCGCTGGCCTGGGCGGCCGCGGCGCTGAAGCCGGACGTCAGTAGGACGCCCATGCCAGGCAGGCGTTCGCGCACCTCGCGCGCCAGGGCGCGGCCGTCCAGCTCGCCCGGCATCACCATGTCCGAAAAGACGATGTCGAACTTGCCGTCAGCCTCCAGCAGGTCGAGCGCGGCGTCCGCATTCTCGGCTCGCTCGCAGCGATAGCCCAGTTCGCGAAGCATCTCCGACACCATCTCGGCCACGCTGTGATCGTCCTCGACCAGCAGGACCCGTCCGCGGCCTTGCCGCGGCGCGGGCCGGGCATTCGGGGAGCGCGTCACGGCCGGAACCTTGCCCGATCGCGGCAGGCACATGGAGATGGTGGTTCCCTGGCCCTCTTTGCTCTCGATCCGGGTCTCGCCGCCGGATGATCGCACAAAGCCATAGACCTGCGACAGACCCAGCCCGGTGCCCTTGCCGACCTCCTTGGTGGTGAAGAAGGGTTCGAACACCCGCGCCATGGTCTCGTCGGACATGCCCGTGCCCGTGTCCGTCACCGACAGACAGACATAGTCGTGGCCGTCCTCCCGGTCCGCCGACACATTGACGGCGGATACGATCAGGGCGCCGCCGTCCGGCATGGCGTCCCGAGCGTTCACCGCCATGTTCAGCAGCGCCAGCTCCAGTTCGTTGATGTCCACCTCGACCGGCCACAGGTCGTCGGACATTTCGATGACGACGCGGATGTCCTCCCGCAGCGAGCGCTCCAGCAGCACCCGCATGCTCTCGACCTGGGCGGCCAGGTCCACCACCTCGGGCTTCAGCGCCGAGCCGCGCGAGAAGGCGAGCAGCTGTTTGGTCAGCGCCGCGCCCCGCTCGATCGCCTGTTTGACGCCCGCCTTCAGCCGCTCACGCTTTGAGGCGTCCTCGGTGCGGTCCATCAGGTCGACGCCGCTGGAGGCGACCATCAGCAGGTTGTTGAAGTCGTGCGCGATGCCCCCCGTCAGCCGGCCGATGGCCTCCATCTTCTGGCTCTGGCGCAGCGCCTCTTCCGCCCGGGCCCGCTCGTGCATCTCGGTCTCGAGCCGCCGGTTTGACTCGGCCAGATCCGCCGCCCGCTCTCCGAGCTCCATGTTGGCGCGGCGCAGCGCAGCCTGGGCCGCGCCCAGCACGCCGATGGCCACCACCGCCATCAGCAGCAGCATCGCCAGTCCCGAGTACCGCGCGATGCGTGACTCCATCGTATCCGCCTGCAGCTTCAAGCCCGCGAAGCCGAGCAGCTGGCCCGCCTCGCGCACCTCTCGGAACACCCGCAGGCGGCCGTCCTGAAAATCGGTCAGCTCTTCGCGGCGCTGCGTGCGCAGGGGCACCGTCTCGCCCGGACGGGTGTAGCTGGCCACCAGCCGTCCCTGGGCGTCGAACACAGCGGCCGCGAGAACCCGCGAGTTGACTTGGGTCGCATTGACCATGGCCTGGGTCTCGGCCCGGTCCTCGAAGGCCAGCGCCGCCGTCACGGACGAGGCCAGCATCTCCGCCTGAACTCCGGCTTCCCGCGCCGACTGCCGCCGATAACTGTTCTCGCCCACCACCGCGATGAGGACGCCCGCCAGCACCAGGACGAGCACCGCCGCCGATGCGAGCAGCGGGAACCGCTTGCGGCGCGCCAGGTCAACGAGGCCGCTGAGCGCCGCCATCTCAGCTCCTCGACCGGACGCTGAGCGCCAGGTTCAGCAGGCGCGAGCTGATGCTCAGTCCGCCGCGTCCGGCCTGGACGTCGTCGATGTGGAACCGCACGCGGTTCTGGAAGATCGTGAAATGGATGACGCCGCGCGCCGAGCCCCGCGCCTCATCCGTCACGGTCAGCACCGGCTCGCCGGCCACCGCCGCCAGGCCTTCGCCGACCGTCTGGCTCGAGGAACCTCCCAGATAGGCGATGTGACAGCCTGAGCCCGCGCTGATGCGGGCGATGCGGCGCGCCTCCAGCCGGCGGCCGTTGACGGTCTGGGACGCCAGCGCCTGATCCAGCACCGCGCCGAACGGGTCGGCGCCCACCACGCAGACGCGGATCGGACCGCTGCCTTCCGCCCGCGCCGGCCACTGCACGAAGGCCGCGAAGCGGGCGAGGTAGTTGGCCTTGACCGGCTGCTCCAGCGACTGCGCCACGGCGGCGGGCGCGCCGAGCGCGAGCCACGCCGCGATGGCTCCGGCCACCAGCCGGCTTCGTCGTCGTTGATCGAGAGCCCGCCCCCGCATCGGTCTAGAACCGCGCCGTCACGGTCGCGAAGACGCTGCGGCCAAAGGCGCGCCGGCGCGCATCGGCCGTCTCGACGCGCTCGTCGGTCAGCAGGTCGCGTCCGGAGATGGACAGTTCGACCTGATCGTTCACCTCCCAGCCCAGCCGCAGGTCCAGGTCGACATACTCCTCGATGGTGATCAGCTCGCCGACGGCGCGCAGCGAGGCGTCGAACTGCAGCCGGTCCGTCAGGTCCGCCTGCGACCGCAGCAGCACCTGATAGTCGGGGTCCTGCCCCTGGGAGATGACGCCCGTGATGTCTGTACCTGGCGGCGCCGAGATGTCCTTGTCCAGCGTCTGGACGCCCAGGCTGAGGCGCCAGCGCGGGTTCACCTGCCAGGCGCCCCAGGCCTCGACGCCCCAGGTCTCGCCCGCGCCGTTGTTGGTGAAATACAGCGGCAGCACCGTGACGGGCGTGGTCGAGACGGTCCGCAACTGGTCATACGCATGATAGAAGGCCGTGACCGAGAAGCTCAGGTTCGGCCTCGGCGCGGCGCGATAGCCGATCTCGTAGGCCGTCAGCAGTTCGGACTGGAAATCCCGCGGCTCCAGGAAGCCTGGCGCGTACAGGCCCCGCTCGATCCGGTTGGGCGTGCGCGTCGCGCGTGACGCCGCCGCCCAAAGAAGTCCTCCCTGCCGCGGCGTCCACGCCAGTCGGGCGCTCGGGAGCCACTCTTGGCCCGAGAAGCTGTTGTCCTCGAACTTGACCCCCAGCGTCAGGGTGAGCTGGTCCGTCACCGCGAACTGGTCCTGCAGGAACAGGTTGGTGAGCTGTATCGTCTCTTCTTCCGGCACGATGAACGAGCCGAAGATCGGGTTTGTCACCAGCTCCGACGAGATCCAACGGTAGCCGCCGCCGAACACCAGCTGGTGCCGGCCGCCGAGCAGGCGCGCGTGCTGGATGTGCAGGTCGGCTGTCTGCACCGTCTCGTCGAAGGCGAAGCCCACGCGCTGGCTGTGATCCAGGTAGGCCTGGACCTGGGTCTCTCCGCCCGCCATGGGCTGCGTCCAGCGTCCCAGCAGGTGCCCGCCGCTGACGTCGATCCGGTCGCCGGTGTAGTTGTCGTCCTCGGCGGTGTTGATGTCCCACAGGTGACCCTGGAGCACGAAGTCGGATTCCCCCGCCGTCCAGTCGGTGCGGAACCCGGCGCGCACGCCGGCAAGGGCGTCGGTGGCGTCCCCGCCGGTCGGCCGGAAGGTGTCGTCCCGCGCGAAGCCCGTGATGAACGCCCGCCAGGCGCCGTTCTCGAATTCGCCGCCGTGCCGGAAGGCGAAGCGGGAATCCTCTGTCCCCACGCTCACTGAGGCCAGCGTGCCCTGGCTCTCGCGAGCGGACCGGGTGATGATGTTGATGATGCCGTTGACCGCGTTGGAGCCCCACAGGGTGCCGCCGGGCCCGCTGATGATCTCGATGCGGTCGATCTCCTCGAGCACGATGTTCAGGCTGTCCCAGAACACCCCCGAATGCAGCGGCGAATAGACGCTGCGCCCGTCGACCAGCACGAGCAGCTTGTTCGATGTCTCGAAGCCGTTGAAGCCGCGCGCTGTGATCGCGTACTCACCGGCGTTCATCCGCTGGACTTGGAGGTTGGGCGCCAGGCGCAGCACGTCCGGCAGGCTCGGCGCGCCGGAACGGCGAATGTCCTCGGCCGTGATCACGAAGACCGAAGCCGCGGCCTGCGACACGGGCTCGGCCCGCCGCGAGACCGAGGTGATCTCCACGTCGGCCAGTTCCTCCAGCGACAGGTCGCTGAGGTCGGGTCCGCCGAAGTCCATGCCCTGGAAGAGCACGGCTGGATCCTGCGCCCATGCCGGCGGGCCCGCCAGCACCACCGCCGTCGCCACAGCCGCGGCGGCCACACGCCGCCGGAACACGTCATGTCTCATGAGGTCGAACCTCCCCGTGACTGCCGCAACGCTTGGCGTGAAGGCAGGTTCCAGTCCGTCAGCAAGCGGACATATGGGGAGAAATGGTACCGCCCTCCCGGATCGAACGGGAGACCTCCAGAGCCACAATCTGGCGCTCTAACCAACTGAGCTAGGGCGGCACGCTGCAAAAGCAGGCGCCGCTTCTAGCGGTGGGCGCGGCGGGGTTCAAGCGCAAGAGAGGGAAGAGGGACTAGGGACCAGGGATGAGGTCAGCAGGCCTCTCGCCTTGCGGCCGCCCCTCTCCTCCCTCTTCCCTAGTCCCTAGTCCCTGAACTTAGGCCCACCCCCGCTCGCGGATATACGCCTCCAGCGCCGCAATACGGCTGGCGTCCGAGGGGTGGGTCGAGGCGAACTCGGGCGTGGAGCCCGTGCGCTGGGCCGCCATCAAGCGCCACAGGGCCAGGGCCTGGCGGGGGTCGTAGCCGGCGCGCTGCATGTAATCCACGCCGATGCGGTCGGCCTCCAGTTCGTGCTGGCGCGAGAAGGGCAGCAGCACGCCCACCTGGGCGCCGATGCCGCCGAGCGCGCCGACCGCCCGGCCGTAGTCGCCGGCGGCGCCCGAAACCACCTGCAGGCCGGTCTGGGTCAGCGCCGTCTGCGAATACCGCTCGGCCGCGTGACGGGCCGTCACGTGGGCCGCCTCGTGGCCGATGACCGCGGCCAGCTGGTCGTCGTTCTGGACCAGGGCCAGCAGGCCGGTGGTCACGCCCATCCGGCCGCCCGGCAGGACGAAGGCGTTCGGCGTGTCGCTGGTGAAGACGGCGTATTCCCAGGCCATGTTGCCCATGCCGGCGGCCTGGACGATGCGGCCGCCGACGCGGCGCACGCGCTCGTTCAGGGCGGCGTCGCGCGACACGCGTTCGCTGGCGAGGGCCTGGGCCCAGCTCTGCGCCGCGGCTTGGGCCAGCGCGTTGTCGTCGACCAGCACCAGCTGGTTGCGGCCCAGCGCCTCGTTATAGCTGCAGGCCTCCAGCGCCGGCAGGCCCAGCAGGGCCACGGCGGCGACGGCCAGAACGGACTTGGTCATCGGATGACTCCCTCTTGAAAGGTCGGGCGGGAAACGCGGGCGCTGCGGTTTGGCTCCCAAGCTTGGCCGTATTGAGGGCGGGCGGTCAAAGCGAAACCGCCCCCGGACCGGGTCCGGGGGCGGCTCTGTCTTGTCCTCCTGGGTCTGGGACTAGCCCAGCTGCCAGGTGATCGGGATGCTGACCCGGGCGCCGCCGACGGGAGCGCCGTCACGCGTGGCCGGACGCATCCGGAAGCGCGAGGCCAGCCGCAGCGTGGCCTGGCCGAAGCCCTGACCCGGAGGATCCTCCGAGGTGATCGAGCAGTTGGACAGACCGCCGCTTTCCGTGACCGTGCAGGTCATGGTCACCCGGCCCGAGATTTCCCGCTCCAGCGCGCGCGGCGGATAGAAGCGGGCCAGGTCGGCGCCCGAGGGACGCGAAACCCAGTCCGGGTTGGTGATCACCGAAGGCCGCGGCGGGGCCGGCGGGGCCGGCGGAGGCGGCGGCGACTGCGTGATCTGGGGCGGACCCTGATACTCGACGCGGTCTTCCTTCTTGGTCGTCTCGACCACCAGCGGCGGCGGAGCCGGCACGTTGATCGGCGGCGTCACCGCTTCACGCACCTGCAGCTTCGGCGGCGGCGGGACGTCCGGCGGCGGCGGCGGCGGCGGAGGGGGCGGCGGCGGCGGAATCGGCTCCACCAGCTCCACCTCGACCGCCTGGTCGGAATACTGCCGCAGCTCGAGTTCGAACCGCTGCTTGTACAGGTAATAGAACAGCAGGGCGTGCAGGCCGACGATGAACGTGCCGATCGCCAGGAGCGTCGAGTTGTTCAGGCCGAACGGCCCCTTGCCCCGGCGGCGACGCGGCGGGTCCAGGATCGGGTCGCGATGATGAACGGCTTCTTCGGTCATTCTCGCTCCCTTACGTCGACGGCGCGTTGTCTTCGCCGACGAGCGCGACGCTGTAATACCCGGCATCCTGAAGCGCGTTCATGACCTGCATGAAGCGCCCGTACCGGACCCCTTGGTCCCCGCGGATGAAGATACGCTCTTCCGTCGGGTTCCGGGTGCCGATCTGACGATCCAGATCGGCGCCCAGGGTCTCGATCGAGGTCCGACCGTCGCCAAGCCACACATCGTCATCCGCCTGGATGGAGATGTAGACCGGCTTGGGCGGGTTCTCCTGCGGCTCGGCCACCGCCGTCGGCAGTTTCACCTCCACCGAAACCGACGCCAGCGGCGCGGCCACCATGAAGATGATCAGCAGCACCAGCATCACGTCCACGAAGGGGGTGACGTTGATCTCGCTGTTCTGCTCGACGGTATACTTCGACCCACCGCCAGGCCCTGAAAGCTTGGCGCCCATCTAGCTTACGCCCCCTTGTCGAGCTGGCGCGAGATGGCGTTCAGGAGCTCGGTGCCGAACTGGTCGGCGCGGGTGCCGAAGCCCGAGATGCGGGTTTGGAAGTAGTTATAGAACATAACCGCCGGGATAGCGGCGAAGAGGCCGATACCGGTGGCGAGCAGGGCCTCGGCGATACCCGGGGCCACAACCGCCAGGTTGGTCGTGTTGGTGTTCGCGATGCCGATGAACGACCGCATGATGCCGTAGACCGTACCGAACAGACCGATGAACGGACCGCCCGAGCCGACCGAGGCCAGGAACTGCTGGCCGCCCGACAGACGCTTGGCGAGGCCCGCCTGGACGGCGGCGACCGCGGCCTGGGCGCGCATCATGGTGGAGTCGTTGTGGCTGGCGCCGAGGCCGGCCTGACGCGACAGCTCGACTTCCTCGGTCGCCGCGGCGGCCATGTCGGCCATCGGGTTGCCCTCGAACTCGTCCGAGGTGGCGATGCGGCGCATGTCGGCGATCGACCGGGCGCTGCGGAAGGCTTCGAGGAAGCGGTCGGAGTTGCGGTTCAGCGAGCCGAACTCGAACAGCTTGATGAGCAGCAGGGTCCACGAGAAGATCGAGGCCAGGATCAGGCCGATCATGACGGTCTTCACGACCCAGTCGGCGTCCAGGAACATCTGGACGATGGTCAGCTCGCCGGCGTGCTCGATCTCGGTGACCGCGTCGGCGTCCTCGGCCGGAGCCGCGACTTCGGCCGGAGCCTCGGTCGTGGCGGCCGCGCCTTCGGCCGGAGCCTCAGCGGTGGCCTCGCCGGTCGGCGGGGTGGTGGCGGGCGTCGCAGCCAGCGCCGGAGCGGCGGTCATGAGCGCGAAGGCGCCGACGAACGCGAGAAGGAGGTTGGATTTCTTCATTTCAGACATCGTTCGCCAGTTCCTGCTTGGTCCAGCACCTAAGAGACCGGTTCAGCGGTCTTGAAGCCGCCTCACCCCTTAACCCAAAAATGCGCACGATGGCTTGGGCGTTCCGTCCCGGCCATCGAACGCGGCGAAATTCTCCGTCCTGAAAAGGACGGTCAAGCTGCTTTGAAGAAAGCCCGGGAAGGCGTCAAGCGCTCGTTTCGCGTTTCGCCTGTCGCGAGAACCCGAATGACAGAACGGATTTCGGCGTTCCGCCACAGTAGGGCTGACGATTTGAGCGGGGATGGTGCCTGGGGGCGGATTCGAACCAACGACACGCGGATTTTCAATCCGCTGCTCGACCAACTGAGCTACCCAGGCGCGCGAGGTCTCGCGGGAGGCGGGTCTATAGGCGAGGCTCCGGACCCTGTCCAGCACCCGCCGCGGCCGTTCGGTCAATCCTCCGAGGGCGTGTCCCGGGCAGCCGATTCATCGTCCGCGGCCGGAATGGCGTAGCGCCCGCTCAGCCAGCCCTGCAGATCCACATCGGCGCACCGTCG
>NZ_JANJTL010000115.1 GCF_024711105.1 Brevundimonas sp.
CACCAGCGCCGCCTCGACTGGCCGGTCCGGATAGAGCCGGCGCAGCACCGCCGCATAGACCGCGAGCTGCAGCACATAGGCGGGATCGACCGCCTCGGCCGAGGGCGGCGCGGGCCGGTTGGTCTTGTAGTCGACGATCAGCACCCGCTCGGGCGTGACCACCAGCCGGTCGATGCGGCCGGAGATCGAAACGCCGGGCGGCAGGTCGTCGGATCGCCCGGTCAGGGCCACCTCGGCCCGCGAGCCGGGGCCGAATACGGGCGCGAAGCGCGGATCGTCGAGCACGCCGAAGGCCGCCGCGATCATCTCCTCGCGCTGTTCGTCCGAAAGGTCGCGCTCGCGCGCCAGCAGCCGGAGCGCCGCGTCGGGCCGAGCCTCAGGCGCCACGTCCGGCAGGCGCTCCAGCAGGCGGTGGATCAGGTCGCCGCGCCGGAAGCGTCCGAGCGATCCGCTGCGCTCCAGCGGCGAGGGCGCGGGGATGCGCAGGGTCTCGTCCATGCGCGACGGCGAGGCGTAGCGCGCGCCGGGGTCGGGCGCGGCGGCCTGGCGGACCCAGTCTGGCAGGGTGGCGGCTTCCTCGGCGGATGCCGTCGGAGCGCGGGGGATTGTGACCGGCGCCGGGCCGAAGCGCCGGCCGCCGTCCTCCAAGGACTCGACGCCGTCCAGACGGTCGAAGGTCTCCTCGATCACCGACCACCAGCTGCCTTTTTCCGCCTCGCCTGACTTGTTGGTTCGCCCCAGCACGATCAGGCGGTCGCGGGCGCGGGTGAGGGCGACGTAGAGCAGGCGCAGGGACTCGTCGGCCGTGCGATCCTCGCGCGCTTTGCGGGCGTCAGCGGTGACGGGGCAGTCCTCCTTGCCGGAGCCGGGGCACATCAGCCAGGCGGGACCCTCCCAGTCCTCGTTCTCGAGGGGCAGCAGGGTCGGGCCCTGCCCCTTGGCCTTCATGGTGGTGTCCGGGAGGATGACGACCGGCGCCTCCAGCCCCTTGGCGCCGTGGACCGTCATGACGCGGACCTCGCCGCGCGGTCCTTCCAGCTCGCGCTTCACCTCGACATCGGCGGATTCGAGCAGCGCCAGACAGGTTTCGAGATCGGTCCCACCCCGGCCTTCGGCAGCCAGCACCTGGTTCAGCGTCTCGTCGATGGCCTCCATCGCCTCGCGGCCCAGCCGGCGCAGGAAGCGGGCGCGGCCCGACTGGCCGGTGTCATCGACGCGGTTCAGCACCTCCGAGAAGAAGGCGAAGGGATCGCGGCCACGCGCGGCGATGGCGGCGTCCAGCAGGGCGTGGGCGCGGGTCCACTCCGGGCGCTCGGAGGCCCGGTCGCGCAGGATCTTCCACAGCGGCGGCCGCTTCTCGGCCCCGGCGAGCTCGAACAAGCTGTCCTCGTCCACGTCGCAGAGCGGGCTGCGCAGGACCTCGGCCAGGCTCAGTTCGTCGTCCGGGAACAGCGCGAAGCGGGCCAGCGACAGCAGGTCGTCGAAGGCGATGTGGGCCTTCAGCTTGAGCCGGTCCGCGCCAGCGACCGGCACGCCCGTCAGCTTGAGTGCGCGGATGACCTCCTCGAACAGGGCGTCGCGGCGGCGGACCAGCACGAGGAAGTCGCCATAACCGCAGGGGCGAAGCGCGCCCTTCTCGTAGACGGCCACGCCGGTCTCGACCTGGCGGCGGATGTCGTCGGCCAGGTGCTTCGCCAACCGCTTGCGGGCGCTCTGGCGGGTCTCCTGATCGACCGGCGCGGTCCAGGCGTCGCGGTCCGGCTGGGGCTCGTCGATGAACAGAGGGACGAGTTCGACCGATCCGGGCTGGCCCTCGCGCGCCGGATGGTGCGGATGAATATCGCCCTCGACACCGGCGATGGAGATGCGCCGCGCCGGGTCGTCGAAGGCCTTGTCGACGAAGCGCAAGACCTCTGGCGTGGAGCGGTAGGAAGTCTCCAGCGGCACGTGGCGGAAGGCCTGGCCCACGCGCGTCTCATAGGCTCTCGCCTGGCGGCGCAGCTGTTCCGGCCGGGCGCCCTGGAAGGAGTAGATCGACTGCTTCTCGTCGCCGACGGCGAAGATGCTGCGGCCGGTCGCGCTGGAGAAGAAGTCCGAGGTCAGGGCCTGGAGGATGGCCCACTGCTCGGGCGCCGTGTCCTGGGCCTCGTCGACCAGGACGTGGTCGATGCCGCCGTCGAGCTTGTAGAGCACCCAGGCCGACAGGCCGGGCTTCGACAGCAGCGCCGCCGATCGGCTGACCAGGTCGCCGAAGTCGAGCGCGCCGGTCGCGGCCTTGGCCGCCTCGTAGAAGGCGGCGTGCGCCCGGGCCAGGGTCAGGACCTTGACCGTATCGTCGGCGGCCTTGGCCGCCCGCCAGCGGTCGAGCGCGGCCAGGTAGCTGAGCTGAAGGTCGGCCAGCCAGGCGACGACGTAGGCGGGAGCCTGCTTGGTGCCCATGCTGGCGCGCGGGCCGGTCTGGGTCAGGAAGACGTCGCGCAGGCCCGCGAAGGTCCAGGCGTCGCCCGCCGCGCGCATGCGCTCGGCGCACTTCTGGTCGTTAGTGGAGCCCGTGGCCATGGCCTCGGCCAGGTCGCGCCAGTGGCCGGGATCCAGCGCGCGCATGAACTCGGCCTCGACCTCCTCGGGCGAACCGTCGGGATCGGCGCCGGTCAGGGCGTGAGGCCCCGGCGCATCGCCGGCCTCGACGCGGGCGACATAGTCGGCGAGGTCGTCGCGCTTGGCCTCGATCAGGGCCAGCAGTTCCAGGAACCGGCCCCAGTCGAGCTCGACGGCGAAATGGCTGTAGGCGCGGCCCAGCGGACCGTCCGGATCACGGAAGGCCTGGACAGCCAGCTCCTCCCGCGCGGCGTGGGACAGGGCGACCGCCGCCTGGTCCTCCAGCATCTTGAAGCGCGGCGAGACGCCTGCCTCGATCGGGAAGCGGCGCAGCAGCTTTTCACAGAAGGCGTGGATGGTCTGGATCTTCAGCCCGCCGGGTGTCTCCAGCGCGCGGGCGAACAGGCGGCGCGCCCGCGACAGCTCTTCGCGGGACGGCAGGTCGGATCTGTCATCCAGCCGCACCAGTTCGCGGATCAGGCCTTCGTCGTCGAGCACCGCCCATTCGCCGAGCTGCTTGAACAGCCGGGTCTGCATCTCGGCGGCGGCGGCCTTGGTGTAGGTGACGCACAGGATGGCCTCGGGCCGCGCGCCCTTGAGCAGCAGGCGCGCCACGCGGTTGACCAGGGTGGTGGTCTTGCCCGAGCCGGCGTTGGCGGTGACGAAGACCGACAGGTCCGGATTGGCCGCGATCAGCTGATGCGAGGCGCTCATTCCGAGGCCTCCTCGCCGTCGGCGCCGACGACGTGCCACTCCCAGACGCGCGCCAGATGATCGTAACTGCCGCCGAACGCGCCCATGAACTGCGGCGCGGCCCAGGAGACATAGGGCGTATCGGGATTGTCGAAGCGTTCGATCATGCGGCGCAGGCCGTCGAGCGCCTGCTCCGACAGGGCGGCGGCCTCGGGGCCCGCACCCCGCACGCAGACCTCGCCCGGCGACTTGCGACCGACGACGCGGATGTAGGCCAGCTCCTCCGGCTCGACAGGCCCCGCGACCGGAAAGCCGCCCGCCGCCAGGATGGCGCCGGTCAGGGTCAGCTGCGGCGCGAAGCCGGTCTTCACCTCCTTGAGCGAGGGCGCGCGGCCGGTCTTGAAGTCGATCACCGATCCGCCCGTGGCCGATAGTTCGATGCGGTCGGCGAAGGCCTTCAGGGTGAAATCGCCGCCCCGGGTCGGAATGACCATTTCGCCCTTCTGTTCGACCAGCAACTCGACGCCGCGCGCGCGCCGGCGCGCCTCGAATTCAGCGAGCCAGCGGGCGCAGTTGCGGGCGAGCGGCGCCTCACGGGCCATGGCCGGCTCCTCGAAGCCGTGGGCGCCCAGTTCCTCGAGCAGCAGCGCCTCGATCTGGTCGGCGCAATCGTCAGGCAGGACGTCGGGCCAGGTCAACGTCATGCGCTCGATGGCCTTGTGC
>NZ_JANJTL010000064.1 GCF_024711105.1 Brevundimonas sp.
GCGTCCTCTTCGCAGATCAGGGTGCCGGCGCCGTCCTGGCTGCCGGGCTTGAGCGCGCTCGACAGCACGCGCAGGGGCACCTTGTAGGCCATCGCCAGTTCGACCGAGCGCGTCTGCAGCACCTTGGCGCCCATGGAGGCCAGCTCCAGCATCTCCTCATAGGTGATGCGGTCGAGCATCCGGGCGCCGGGATCGATCCTCGGGTCGGTCGTGTAGACGCCCGGCACGTCGGTGTAGATGTCGCAGGGACAGCCGAGCGCGGCGGCCACCGCCACCGCCGACGTGTCCGAGCCGCCGCGCCCGAGCGCCGTCAGCCGGTTGACCTCGGTCACACCCTGGAAGCCCGGGATGACGGCGACGACGCCCGCGTCCATCGAGCGGCCTAGGGCCTCGGCGTTGATGTCCTGGATGCGAGCGCGGCCGTGCGCGTCGTCGGTGCGGATCGGCAGCTGCCAGGCCAGCCAGGAACGCGCGTTCACGCCCAGGCTGCGCAGCATCATGGCCATCAGGCCCGTGGTGATCTGCTCGCCGGAGGTGACGACCACGTCGTATTCGTCGTCGCTGGGCGGCAGCCCCTGCGCCGCCGCGCCGATCTGGTCGGCCCAGGCGACCATCTGGTTGGTGATCCCGGCCATGGCCGAGACCACCACCGCCACCTGCTTTCCGGCGCGGACTTCCGAGGCGACCAGCTCGGCCGCCGGGCGAATGCGCTCGAGGTACGTCATCGACGTCCCGCCGAACTTCATCACCAGTCGCGACATGCCGTCCGTCAGCCCCAAACCGCTTGCCTGCGGGCGATAGGCCGTCCATCACGCGGGCGCAATGGCCGCCGCCCCGCAAACGCCCGCTTCCAGCATCGACCCGAACGAGGTCGCCCGCTTCTCGGCCCTGGCCGAGCGCTGGTGGGACGCCACCGGCCCGTTCGCTCCGCTGCACCGGTTCAATCCGGTCCGCCTCGGCTTCATCCGTGACCGCGCCGCCGAACGCTTCGGGCGCGACCCGAAGGCGCCGCGCCCGTTCGAAGGCCTGAGCCTGCTCGACATCGGCTGCGGCGGCGGCCTGCTGTCCGAGCCCATGACCCGGCTGGGCTTCAAGGTGACCGGCGTGGACGCCTCGGAGCGCAACATCGGCGCGGCTCGTGCGCATGCGGAGGCGCAGGGACTGGACATCGACTACCGCGCCTCGACCGCCGAGGGGCTCAAGGCCGAGGGCGTCGGCCCGTTCGACGTAGTGCTGAACATGGAGGTGATCGAGCACGTCGCCGACCCGAGCGCCTTCCTGATCGACACGGCCTCGCTGGTGGCGCCCGGCGGCATGATGATCGTGGCCACCCTGAACCGGACCTTGAAGTCCCTGGCGCTCGCCAAGGTGGGGGCGGAATACGTCCTGCGCTGGATCCCGGCCGGCACCCACGATTGGAGCAAGTTCCTCAAGCCCGAAGAACTGCGCAGCTTCATCTCCGGCCACCCCTACGACATCGCGGGGCCCTATGGCGTGGAGTACCGACCCCTGGAGGGGCGCTGGACCGAAACGACGGACGTCTCGGTCAACTACATGATGGTCGTAACCCCCGCCTGACGCCCGCTTCCGCCCCGAGGTCGCCTCGGGCATAGTCGGCCGGAACGGGAGTGCCGGACATGGCGATACAGGCGCGAGGCTATCTCAGGCAGGTGCTGGCCGACGACGAGGCGGTCCTGCTCATCACCCGACCCCATTGGCTGGTCCTGCTCGGAAAGACCCTCCTCTGGATCGTGCTGACCGCGGTCTGCGTCTTCGGCGCCATCTGGCTTTACACCACCGGCTCGACCTACTGGCTCTGGGGCCTGGCCAGCGCCCTTATCCCGCTGGCCTTCTGGACCTGGGAGCACCTGGTCTGGGCGAACCGGATGAACGTGCTGACCAGCCGGCGAATTCTCCAGATGGAGGGGGTGCTGAACAAGCAGGTGGCCGACTCCCTCCTCGAGAAACTCAACGACGTGAAGACCGAGCAGAGCTTCATCGGCCGCATCTTCGGTTATGGGGACATCGAGATCCTGACCGCCAGCGAGCAGGGGGCGAACTCGCTTCACATGATCAACGACCCCTTGGGCTTCAAGCGCGCCATGCTGAACGCCAAGGAGCGGTTCCAGGACGAACATCCCGGCGCCCACTGACGGCGCCGGGCCGGATCAGACCGATCCTTCCTGGGCGCGGCTCCTGAGAGCGCGGGTGGGCCGGTTTCGGTCGTCAGGGGCGGCGGCCTGGAAGATTCGCCGGAAATCCTCGCGCTTCTGGTGGATGGAGGCCAGGACGAGTCCCATGGGCACGCCGAGGTCGACCAGGGTGTTCTCGGCGAGCTGCAGGCTGGCCTCGGTCGTTTCAGGCACCGCGTCCGTGACGCCCAGGCGATAGAGCCGCGCGGCATGGCGCTCGTCGCGCGCCCGCGCAATGAGGATCAGGTCCTCACGCACCTCGCGGGCGGCCCGCACCACCTCATCGACCTTGGTCGGCGCATCCATGGTGACGACGATCGCCTGGACGTCCTCGACGCCGAGCCGCCGCAGGATTTCGGGCCGGGCCGCGTCGGCATACCAGACCCCCTCTCCGTTGCGGCGCGCGGCGGCCACCAGGACCGGATCGGAGTCGACCGCCGTGAAGGACACGCCGTGCTCGCGGAGCAACTCGCCGACAAGACGACCCACCCGCCCGTAGCCGACGATCACCACGCGAGCGAGCGGTTCCTCGACGCCCTCGGGTGCGGACGGCAGCACCGGCTCGGCCTTCATGCGCCGGTTCAGGCGCGGCGCGATCGCGGCCAGGATCGGGATCAGGAAGATGCTGAGCGTCGCGGCCAGCAGCACGCCCTGGGAGAAGGCGCGCGGGACGACGCCCGCACCCATGGCTTCCGACAGGATGACGAAGGCGAACTCGCCGCCGGGGCCGAGCACCAGCGCGGTCTCCAGCGCGGCGGCGGTGCTCAGGCGGAAGGCCTTGGCGATGGCGAAGATCGCCGCGGCCTTGAGCGCGATCAGGCCGAAGGCCAGACCGACCACCGTCAGGGAGTGGGCCGCGATGGCGTCGAGATCGAGTCCGACCCCGACCGAGACGAAGAAGACGCCGAGCAGCAGCCCCTTGAAGGGCTCGATCGTCACCTCGACCTCGCGCCGGAACTCCGTCTCGGCCAGAAGCAGGCCGGCCACGAGCGCGCCGATCGCCATCGACAGGCCGCTGATCTGGGCGGCGATCCCCGTGCCGAGCACCAGGAACAGGCTGGCGGCGAGGAACATCTCGGCGTTGCGGGTCTTGGCGACTGACCGGAACATCGGGCGCAATGCCAGGCGACCGAGCAGCACGATCACCGCGAGACCGACCACGGCAGGCACCAGGCTGAGCAGGCCGGTGCGGATCGCCTCGGGGCTAAGCCCCTCCTCGCCGGTCGCGGCGCCCGCCGCGAGCACGGTGATCATGACCAGGATCGGAGCCACGGCCAGATCCTGGGCCAGCAGGACCGAGAAGGCGGCCCGTCCAGACGGCGTGCGGAGCCGACCGCGCTCGGCCATGACCGGCATTACGACAGCCGTGGACGACAGGGCGAGCGCCAGCCCCAGCACCACCGAAGCCGCCAGGTCCTGGCCCATCAGGGAGAACACGGCCGCCAGCACCGCCGCGCAGACCAGGATCTGGGTCACGCCCAGACCGAACACAAGCCGACGCATCGAGCGCAGGCGCTCCCACGACAGCTCGAGCCCGATCATGAACATCAGGAAGACCACGCCGAGCTCCGACAGGAGCGCCATCTGTCCTCGGTCGGTGATGGTGATCAGGCCGATCCACTCGAACTCTCCGGCGAACCGGCCCAGGCCGTCCGGGCCCAGCAGCACGCCGGCGGCGAGGAAGGCCAGGACCGGGCTGATCTTCAGCCGGCTGAACAGGGGCACGAGGATGCCCGCCGCGGCCAGGAAAACGACGATGTCCTTGTATTCGGTGGGAGCCGGTCCGTGCGTCATGGCCGCACTAAAGCACAGGAGATGCGCGCCCCGCGCGCGCGGCTGAACCGCGCATGAAAATTATTTAAGACCGGAGTCCGGGAACCGGCCTCTATGGTGGCCGAGACGCCGAAGGAGCGCCGCGCAGCCACTCCAGCGCGAAGATCACGAGGAAATCCCAGATGAAGAAATCCATCCTGCTGGCCGCCAGCGCCCTGACGCTTGCGTGGGCCGGCGCCGCCTCCGCCCAGCACGACGACCGCGTCTGCCTGGACCAGACCTGCGACATGGTCTCGCTGTTCGGGCTCGAAGCCTCCGCCCAGGGTCCGGCCGTCGGCCGCATCGAGGGCGTCGAGGCGCCGAGCTTCGGGACCTGGGGCTTCGACCTGGCGGGCCGCGACACCTCGGTGCATCCCGGCGACGACTTTTTCCGCTTCGCCAACGGCGCCTTCATGGACGCCCTGGAGATTCCGGCCGACCGGACCCGCTACGGTTCCTTCGACATGCTGCGCGAGCTGTCCGACAACCGGATGATGGCCCTCGTCCAGGAATTCGCGGCGGCCGAGGGGCTGGACCCCGCGTCCGACGAGGCCAAGGTCGCAGCGCTCTACAGCAGCTTCATGGACCAGGCCCGAATCGACCAGCTCGACGCCCAGCCGATCCAACCTCTGCTGGAGCAGATCCGCGCCGCTGACAACCGCGCCGAGATCGCCGCCTTCATGGGCCGGGCTACTGGCGGCTTCGGCCGCACCCTGTTCGGCACCTTCGTCAATGACGACGCCCGCAATCCGGAGGTTTACGAGGCCTATCTGGGCCAGTCGGGCCTCGGTCTGCCGAACCGCGACTTTTATCTGGAAGAGCGGTTCGCGCCGAAGCTCGCGGCCTATCGCGCCTATGTGGAGCAGATGCTGGCCATGGCTGGCTGGGAGAACGCCGCTGCCTCGGCCGACGCCATCGTCGCCTTCGAGACGCGTCTGGCCCAGGCGCACTGGACCCAGACCGAGAGCCGCAATCGCGATCGCACCTACAACCCGATGAGCGTGGCCGAACTCGAAGCCGCCGCCCCCGGCTTCGACTGGCGCGCCTTCCTCGGCGCCGCGGGCTATGGCGACCACGACCGGTTCATCGTGTCGCAGAACACCGCCTTCGGCCCGATGGCCCAGGCCTTCGCCGAGACGCCGCTCGAGACGCTCCAGGCCTGGCAGGCCTTCCACGTCACCGACCAGGCGGCCCCCTACCTGTCGCAGCGCTTCTCGGACGCCAACTATGCGTTCCGGCTGCGCGAACTCGGCGGCCAGCCCGAACAGCGCACCCGCGAGCGCCGCGGTGTGTCCTTCGCTGAAGGCGTGATGGGCGAGCCGCTGGGCCGCGCCTATGTCGCCCGCTGGTTCCCGCCGGAGAGCCGCGCGGAGATGGAGGAGCTGGTCGAGAACCTGCGCCGCGCCATGGCCGCCCGCATCCAGACGCTGGAGTGGATGAGCCCGGCCACCCGCCAGGAGGCGCTCGACAAGCTGGCCCAGTTCAACGTCAAGATCGGCTACCCGGACGAATGGCGCGACTATTCGGGCCTGGAGGTCCGCGCCGATGACCTGTTCGGCAACGTCGCCCGGTCGCGCGCCTTCGAATGGGCCTATCGCCTCAATCGCCTCGGCGGCCCGGTCGATGAAGACGAGTGGGGCATGACGCCCCAGACGGTGAACGCCTACTACTCCTCGACCAAGAACGAGATCGTCTTCCCGGCCGCCATCCTGCAGCCGCCCTTCTTCGATCCGGACGCCGATCCGGCGGTGAACTACGGCGGCATCGGCGGAGTCATCGGTCACGAGATCGGCCACGGCTTCGACGACCAGGGCCGCAAGTCCGATGGCACAGGCGCGCTCCGCGAATGGTGGACGCCCGAAGACGAAGCGCGGTTCGAGGCCCAGACGGCGATCCTCGGCTCCCAGTACGACCAGTACGAACCGCTGCCGGGCTTCCGCGTCCAGGGCGGCCTGACCATGGGCGAGAACATCGGCGACCTGGCCGGCGTGACGCTCGCGCTTGAGGCCTACCGCCTGTCGCTGAACGGGGCAGAGGCCCCGGTGATCGACGGCACGACCGGCGACCAGCGGGTCTTCTACGGCTGGGCCCAGGTCTGGCGCGGCAAGTACCGCGATCCCGCCATGCAGCAGATGGTGGCCACCGACCCGCACAGCCCGCCCCAGTTCCGCGTCATCGGCCCGATGCGCAACATCGACGCCTGGTACGAGGCCTTCGGCGTGACGCCGGAGCATCGCTACTACCTGTCCCCGGAGGACCGCGTCCGCCTCTGGTAGGCGCCGAAGTCTCCTGAGAAAGGGCCGGAGTGCGCTCCGGCCCTTTTTTTACGCCCAGGCAGCCGGATGCGGCGGCACGGCGGCTTTGCCTGACCCCGCGTCACGTTGACAGGCCGGGACGCGCGCGCCATGGCTCCCGCCACGTTTCCGACAGCTACGCGAGCGCGCGAATGAAGGTCCTGGTCCCGGTCAAGCGGGTGATCGACTACAACGTCAAGGCGCGGGTGAAGGCCGACGGCACCGGCGTCGACCTGGCCAACGTCAAGATGAGCATGAACCCCTTCGACGAGATCGCCGTCGAGGAGGCCGTGCGCCTGAAGGAAGGCAAGGAGCACCATGCGGCGGGCACGGCGTCCGAGATCGTGGTCGTCTCGATCGGCCCGGCCCAGGCGCAGGAGACGATCCGCACCGCGCTCGCCATCGGCGCCGACCGGGGCATCCTGATCCAGGCCGACCAGGACCTGGAGCCGCTGGCGGTGGCCAAGCTGCTCAAGGCGGTGGTCGAGGAGGAGAAGCCGGACCTTGTCCTGATGGGCAAGCAGGCCATCGACGGCGACAACAATGCGGTCGGCCAGATGCTGGCCGCCCTGCTCGACTGGCCGCAGGCGACCTTCGCCTCCAAGGTCGAGATCAGCGGGGGCAAGGCGACCGTGACCCGCGAGGTGGACGGCGGCCTGCAGACCCTGGCCATCGACCTGCCGGGCGTGGTGACCACTGACCTGCGCCTGAACACGCCGCGCTATGCGTCCCTGCCCAACATCATGAAGGCCAAGAAGAAGGAGATCGCCACCAAGGCGGTCGCCGACTACGGCCTCGATGTGGCCCCGCGCCTGAAGGTGCTGAAGGTGGCCGAGCCGCCCAAGCGCGGCGCGGGCGTCAAGGTGACCGACGCCGCCGACCTGGTCGCCAAGCTCAAGACCGCGGGAGTCCTCTGATGGCCGTTCTCGTCATCGCCGATCACGACGGCGCGTCGCTGCGCGACACCACCCACAAGACCGTCACGGCCGCCAGGGCCCTGGGCGGAGAGATCGACATCCTGGTGCTGGGCGAAGGCGCCAAGGGCGTGGCCGAGGCCGCCGCGAAGATCGACGGCGTGCGCAAGGCGCTGGTCGCCGAAGGCGCGGGGCTGACCAACCAGCTGGCCGAGGCCGTGGAGGCCACGGTGGTTCCGCTGGCCGGCGGCTATGACGCCATCCTGGCTCCGGCCTCGACCGACGGGAAGAACTACGCCCCGCGCATCGCCGCCAAGCTGGACGTCGCGCCGATCTCGGAGATCGTCGAGGTGGTGTCGGCCGACACCTTCGTGCGGCCGATCTATGCGGGCAACGCGCTGGAGACCATCCAGTCCTCGGACGCCAAGAAGGTCATCACCGTGCGCCCGACGGCGTTCACGGCGGCCGGCGAGAGCGGCGGCTCCGGGACGGTCGAGACCGTGCAGGCGGGATCGGCCAAGGGCTCGACCTTCGTCTCGGAAGAGAAGACCAAGTCGGACCGGCCCGAGCTGGGCGGGGCCAAGATCGTGGTCTCGGGCGGACGGGCCATGGGCTCCGCCGAGGAGTTCAAGGCGGTCATCGAGCCGCTGGCCGACAAGCTGGGCGCCGCCGTCGGCGCCTCGCGCGCGGCGGTGGACGCAGGCTACGCCCCGAACGACTACCAGGTCGGCCAGACCGGCAAGGTTGTGGCCCCGGCCCTCTATGTCGCCGTCGGCATCTCGGGCGCCATCCAGCACCTCGCCGGCATGAAGGACTCGAAGGTC
>NZ_JANJTL010000070.1 GCF_024711105.1 Brevundimonas sp.
AGGTAGGTGGCGTTCTCGGTGAACAGGCTGAACAGGGCGTCGCCGTCCGCCGCGCTCTCGGCGGCGTGCATGGCGTCCAGTACGGCGGAGGCGGCGGTCTCCTCGGGCTCCTCAGACAGGGCCGGCGTCCCCCAGGCGAGAAGGGCGACCGCAGCTACGGCTGACTTTGCGAGCATATTGAGTCTCTTGCCTTGTGACCGGTCGCCATCCTAGCCTCCTTCGCGGGGTTTGGGGGCTTTCATGGATGATGAAGTGGTGATGCCGCGTGCGCGCTACGAAGCGCCGCGCGACGACAATAGCTGGATGGTCCTGCTGGCGGCGGCCATCGCCACGATCGTGGCCGGCTACATCCTGACACGGCAGGCCTATGTGCTGCCGCTGGGCGATCTCTCGGTCATGCAGGCGCTGGGCCAATCAGCCGGCAAGATCGCCATCCGGATCGTGCCCCTGGCCCTCATCGGCGGAGCCGCTCTCTGGTTCTTGATGACCAGGCTCGGCCGGCCTCGCGTGGGCCCTCTCGCGGCCGTGGTGGTGACGGTCGGCGCCCTTGCAGGCTCGGGGCTCCTCGTAGGCCTCACCGCCCTGGAGAAGGCGGAGTACATCAAGGACAACGAGAGCCTGCGCCGGCCGCCCTCGGAGCGGATCGCGGCCCGCTACCAGCAGGCGCTGTTCCACAGCTACAACGCCTTCAACGGCCGCCTCGACAACCTCTTCCAGTTCAGGGTCTCCTACCGATCCAGCCCCGGCGACGCCGAGGACATTGAACGCGCCCGGCGCGGGCTGGAGACGGCGCGGCAGGCAGCGCGCAACTTCGAGTCGGCCGTGGCCGACAATCAGGCCCGAGCGCTGGCCGACGTGGAGCGAACCAACCTCAGCCGGTTCGGCAAGGCGTCGGCCCGCGCCGAACTGCAGGAGGTGTTTGACGCAAACGCGCCGACTGTCGAGCGCATCGTCGAGCTCAACGGTGAAATCCTCGATCAGATCGAGGCGCAGGTGGAGGTCCTGGAGGGCTCTCTCGGCCGCTGGAACCTCCAGTACGGCATGGTGGCCTTCCGCAATCAGTCCGACCTCAACGCCTTCCGGACGGCTGGCGAGCGGCTGCCCGAACTCACGGCTGAGGCGACCGATCTGGTCCGACAACTGGGCGTCCAGGCGGCCGAGGCGTCAGGGCCCTCCGCCTAGACGTCGAACTCCAGCCCGACCTGGCCATAGAGGTCGCGACGCTCGGCCCAGCGCTCGTCGGTCTTGACGTGCAGGAACAGGTGAACCCGGTGTTCGAACAGGGCTTCGAGCTCTTCGCGCGCGGCCTGGCCGATCCATTTCAGCGTCTGGCCGCCCTTGCCCAGCACGATGGCCCGCTGGCTGTCGCGCTCGACATAGATGTTGGCCTCGATCCGGGCCGAGCCGTCCTGGCGCTCCTCGAAGCTGACGGTCTCGACCGCGGCGGCGTAGGGCAGTTCGTCGTGGACGCGCAGGTAGATCTTCTCGCGCACGATCTCGGCCGCCAGCAGGCGCAACGGCAGGTCGGCAGCCTGATCCTCCGGATAAAGCCAGGGGCCCGGCGGCATGAGCTCGGCCAGCCGCGCCTTCAGGTCATCGACCCCCGACCCCTGGGCCGCCGAGATCATGAAGACCTCCGAATAGGCGCCGGTGTCGAAATAGGTCTGGGTGACGGCGAGAAGGCTGTCGCGCTTGACCCCGTCGATCTTGTTGAGCGCCAGAATGGCCTGGCGGCCGGACGCCTTCAGGCCTTCGGTGATGGCGCGCGCGTCCTCGACCGAGCGATGGTCCGCCGCCTTGGCGCGGCCTTCGGAGACGGCCAGCTCGGACTGCACGTCGACCAGATGGACCACGGCGTCGGCGTCCTCCGCCCCGCCCCAGGCCGAAGCGACCATGGCGCGGTCCAGCCGACGGCGCGGCTTGAAGATGCCGGGGGTGTCGACCAGCACGATCTGCGCCTCGCCCACATTCAGCACACCGCGCACCGGAAAGCGCGTCGTCTGGACCTTCTTGGTCACGATCGAGATCTTGGAGCCGACTAGGCGGTTGGTCAGGGTCGACTTGCCGGCGTTGGGCGCGCCGATGATGGCGGCGAAGCCGGCGCGGGTCTTGGGGGGGTCGTCAGTCAAATCAGGCCTTCGCGGCTTAGCATGGCGGTGGCGGCGGCCTTTTCGGCCTCCTGGCGGGAACGTCCCTGGGCGATCATGGGCTCCACGCCTTCGACCGTCACCTGGACGGAAAAGACCGGCGCGTGGTCGGGACCGGTACGGCCGATGACCTCATAGACGGGCAGCGGCAAGCCGCGCCCTTGCGCCCACTCCTGCAGGGCGGACTTCGGGTTCGACTGGCGCGGGCGGCCGCCACTGGCGAGTTCGTCGGCCCAGATGCGCTCGAAGACCGCGCGTGCGGCCTCGATGCCGCCATCGAGATAGACGGCGGCCATGAGCGCCTCCGCGGCGTCGGCGAGGATGCCGTCCTTGTCGCGGCCGCCGGTCTTGGTCTCGCCGGGCGAAAGCCTCAGGGCGGGTCCCACCTCCAGCCGGCGGGCCACCCGCGCGCAGCTGTCACGATCGACCAGAGCGTGAAGCCGCTTGGACAGCTCCCCTTCGTCGGCCTTGGGATAATCCGCCGACAGCCGCTCGGCCGTCAGGAGCCCCAGCACCCGGTCGCCAAGAAACTCCAGCCGCTGATAGTCGGGCACGGCCTTGCCGCCCTCGCCCACGCTGGGGTGCGTCAGGGCGCGTTCGAGAAGCTCAGGCGTCGAAAAGACGTGGCCCAGCCGGGTCTGGAGCGCTTCGACCGCGCCACGTCGGACGTTCATTCCAGGTCGGTGAAGAACCGCTCGGGCCGCACGTTGGCGAACCAGCTGACCGGGTTGAACAGCGAGGCGCCGGGCGTCCAGGAGAACAGGATCACCTGCGCCTTGCCGACCAGGTTCTCCTCCGGCACCAGGCCGACGCCGCCGACTTCCCACGGATAGCGGGAGTCCATGGAGTCGTCGCGGTTGTCGCCCATGACGAAGTAGTGGCCCTCGGGGACCACGAAGACATCGGTGTCGTCGCTCGGAGAGCCCGGGCCGAAGTCCTGGATGCGGAACTCGGCGCCGCCCGGCAGGGTCTCACGCAGCTGGGTCGGGCCCTCGCCGAAGGCACCGCGCACCTGCGTCGCCTCGACCTGGACGTCCTCCACCGGGCTGCCGTTGATGTGCAGCACGTTGGAGATCATCTGCACCCGGTCGCCCGGCACGCCGATGATGCGCTTGATGTAGTCGGTGTAGCCGGCGCCGTCATTGTTGGGGCGCTTGAAGACGACGATGTCGCCGCGTTCCGCCTGGCGGCCCATGATGCGGCCCTCGAAGATCGGCGGGCTCCACGGGATCGAGTGACGGCTGTAGCCGTAGCTCCACTTCGACACGACGATGTAGTCACCCTCGTAGAGGTTCGGCTCCATGGAGGCCGAGGGGATGGTGAAGGGCTGGAAGAAGAAGATCCGGACCACCATGGCGATGGCGAGCGCGTAGACGACCGTCTTGATGATGTCCCACAGCTCCGAGAAGAAGCCGCCCTCGGACTTCTTCCTGGCCTTGCGGCCGCCCGACCGAGCGTAGGCCGGGCGATCGTCGGCGTCCTCGAACGGGGCGTCGCCATTGTCACTCCAGATCGGACGCGAGGCGGGCGCGGACGCCGCGGCCGCGGCGGCCCCCACCGCCGCTGCGGCGGCTCCGGCGACGGCCACGTCCTCGGCATGGTGATCGTGATGCGCCGGCTCCGGATGCGTCTCGACCGGGTGGTGCGGCTCTGCGGGCGCATGAGCGGCCTCGGCGTGCCCGTGATCGTCATGCGCGGTCACGCCATGAGAATGGTCGTCGTGAGCCGCAGCGTGCCCGTGATCGTCGTGAGCCGCAGCCTGCCCGTGATCGTCGTGAGCCGCGGCGGGCGCGGGCTCGGCATGGGCGTGATCGTCATGCGCCGCTACGACGTGCGCGTGCTCCTCGTGCCCGTGCGCCGTGGCGTCATGAGCGTGAGGGTCATGGCCGTGCTCATCGGAATGGGCCTCGACCGGCGCGTGATGCGCGTCGGTAGTGTCGTGGGCGTCGTGATGAGCCGGCTCATGATGCGCGGGCTCGTGATGATCAGCATGGCCGTGCGCGTCCGCCGCAGCCTCATGCTCGACCTCGAGCAGGACCGCCTGGGCTTCCGCCGGCGAGGCTTCGGCATGCGCGTCATGGTCAGGCGCCTGGGGCGCCGCCGGTTCCGGCGGGGCGTGAGGCTCCGCCTCGGGCTCATGCGGCTTGTCGTGGTCGTCGCTCATGTCGGGAACCCCACCCGGAAAAAACCGCGTCTGGCGTAACCGTTCATTGTGACAGCGGCAAGGCCTCGATCACCACGAATGCAAGGGCGTACGGATGGTCATCGGTGAGGCTCAGATGGATGTTCGCGCTGTGCCCCGGAGGCGTCAGCACGGCCAGCCGCTCCGCCGCTCCGCCGGTCAGGGCCAGGGTCGGCTGGCCGCTCGGCAGGTTCACCACGCCCATGTCGCGCCAGTAGACGGCCCCGCGCATCCCCGTGCCCAGCGCCTTGGCGCAAGCCTCCTTGGCGGAAAAGCGCTTGGCGTAGCTGGCGGCGCGGTCCGGCTTACGTTCGGATCGGACACGCTCGATCTCGGTGAAGCAGCGGCGGGTGAAGCGCTCCCCGAACCGGTCCAGGCTGTCGGAAATGCGCCGAATGTCGGTGATGTCGGAGCCGATGCCGATGATCACGCGGCGATCTCCGCCCGCCCGGCGTCCATGGCGGCGCGCATCCGGACGATGGCGGCCTCCAGGCCCACGAAGATCGCCTCCCCGATCAGGAAATGCCCGATGTTCAGCTCGACCACTTCAGGCACCGAGGCCAGGTGGGCGGCTGTCTCGAAATCCAGACCATGGCCGGCGTGAACCTCCAGCCCGAGGTCAGCCGCCAGGGCGGCGCTATCCCGGAGCGCCTGCAGGGTCTCGGCCGCCGCCTCTTCCTCGCCGTCGCGCAGCAGGTCGCAGTAGGCCCCGGTGTGCAGCTCGACCACCTGGGCCCCGGCTCGGGCCGCCGCCTCGATCTGCGGCCGGTCGGCGGCGATGAACAGCGAAACCCGGCTGCCGGCGTCGCGTAGGCGAGCCACCGCGGGCGTGATCCAGTTATGACCCCCGGCCACATCCAGCCCACCCTCGGTCGTGCGTTCCTCGCGCCGCTCCGGCACCAGACAGACGGCAGGCGGGCGATGGCGGAGCGCGATGGCCACCATCTCCTCGGTGACGGCCATTTCGAGGTTCAGGGGGCGCTTCTGCCGGCCGAGCAGCTCCGACAGGCGCTCGATGTCCTGGTCGGAGATATGGCGACGGTCCTCGCGCAGGTGTGCGGTGATGCCGTCGGCGCCGGCCCCAAGCGCCATTTCCGCGGCGCGGACCGGATCGGGCAGGTCTCCGCCCCGGGCGTTCCGGACGGTGGCCACGTGGTCGATGTTGACCCCGAGCCGAAGCGGCCGCGTCACGCCTTCAGCCTCCGGCTGCCGGGGTCCTCGATGGGTATGGCCGCCAGTTCCGGCGGCAACTGGTCAGCCGGATAGGCGGGCACGGCCAGACGCGCCAGGGCGATCAGCGGCACCCCGACGTCCACCTTTCCGCCCGAACGATCGACCACGCAGGCCGCTGCGACCACCTGTCCCCCCGCCTCGCGGATGGCGGTGATGCATTCGCGCGACGACAGGCCGGTCGAGACGATGTCCTCGACCATCAGCACCTTCTGGCCGGGCTCTAGCGTGAATCCGCGCCGCAGGGCGAAGCTGCCGTCCACCCGCTCCACATAGAGCGCCGGGACCCCAAGGTGTCGGGCGGTCTCGTAACCGGGAATGATGCCCCCCACCGCCGGCGAGACCACGACATCGACCTCGCCGACCTCTTCTCGCACGCGCTCGGCGAGCGCGCGGCACAGCCGCTCGCAGCGGTCGGGATGGGCGAACACGAGGTTCTTCTGCAGGAAGACCGGACTGTGTAGGCCGGAGGAGAGGACGAAGTGCCCTTCGCGAAGGGCCCCGACGGCCCGGAACTCGGCGATCACTTCTTCCAGACGCATTCAGGTCCCCGGGCAGCGCGCATTCAGCTCCGCAGCCTGATAGACCCACTCCATCGACCGCGGCTGGCCGTCGATGGTCCCTTCGATCCGACCGGTCAAGACGTCGCCCTCACGCGAATAGATGACGCGGTTCGGAAAATCGTTTTCGGGGTTCTCGAACACGGCCCGCTGGCCTTCCAGCGCGATCAGGGGAAAGACCACGTTGGCCCCGGTCGGCTCATAAACGAACGCCAGGCGCCCGTTGACCGTCGCGAACATCGTCCGCTCGGACGAGACGCGGTCGCCGTCCAGATTGACCGTGGTGTTGAACAGCGCGCCGCCCCGGGCGTCGGACCAGTATTCGGCGACTTCGCGGCCGTCTTCGCAGGACAGCCAGTAGCCTGCGACCCAGTTCAGGTCAGACGCGGGCGCGGCGGCGAGCTGAGCGGCGGCGAGAAGTGAGATGAGCATAGACCCCTCCGTGGTGACCCAGCTTCACTAGACCGCGCCCCCGGCGTCCGGCTTGTAGGAATGCGACACCAGCGAGCGAGCCAGGCCCGCCTTCTGACCGGCCCATTCCGTCGCCGTCAGGCCCAGGAAGCGTCGAAAGTCGTGGGCCATCTGCGGCTGGTCGAAATAGCCGGCCGCCAGCGCCGCCGAGACCCAGCCACCGTGGCGGTCCGCCTCAATGGCGTCGAAGACTTTGCGGAATCGCAGGATCGCTCGAAGCGTGCGCGCCGGGATGCCCACGCGCTTCAGGAACCGCCTTTGTCCGGCGCGGTCCAGGCGGACAGGCTGATCGGCGTAGAGGGCGGTGATGGCGGCCCGGACCGCGGCGTCAGGCGGCGTGGCGTCCCGCAGGTCATCGACGATCGCGGCCTCCAGCAGGGCCAGCGGGTCGGTCGCGCCGTCCAGCGTCGCCAGCATCCTGCGCGTCCAGTCCGGCCGCAGATCCATCAGGTCGAGATGCGAATCCGTCGCCGCCTGGATCGGCTGGCCGAGCCATTCGAAGGCCCCGTCCGGCTCGAAGCGGACGGCGAAAACGCGGGTGGGCCCCGGCGCCTGGATCCAGAGCGGCCGTGTCAGCTGACCGACGAACATCGCCTCCGGCTGGAGCGCCACCTCACCGCCCGCCCGCCGCTCCTGGTGAGGCGGTCCAAGGTCGAAGATCAGTTCGGGGCAGCCGTCGGCGCAGATCGGCTGCGGCTCGGCGTCGGCCTCAGAACGGGTGTAGGTCCAGATGCGCCGGACCCACGGCCGGATCGCCGGCGACGGCTCGCGTTCCTCGTAGGTGAAGCCGTCGCTCAACGGCTGGCGAAGCCCGCGAGCACCTCGCAGAACCAGCGGGCGGCGGTCAGAGTGGAGACGTCGCCGGGGTCGAGCGACGGATCGAACTCGGTCAGGTCCACGGCCCGTACCTTAGAATGGGCGGCGATGGCGCGCGTGGCGTCGAAGAAGGCCTGGGCTGTGACCCCTCCGGGGCGCGCGCCCGGCGCGGCCCAGAACTGGCCCCGATCGATCACGTCGATGTCGAAATCCACGTAGATCACTTCGCTTAGAGCCGACAGCCGATCCAGTTCCTGAAGGGCGACAGCGGCCAGACCGACCTCGCGGCACTCCCGCGCGGTCCGCACCGAGATGCCCGCGGCGCGGGCCTTCTCGTGCGCCTTGCAGGTGTTGGCGAAGGGAGCCAGGCCGATCTGGCTGATGCGGGCGCCGGACAGGCCGTCTTCCAGCAGCGCCTGGATGGGATTGCCGTTCGTCAGGCCGCAGTCGGTGTCGCGCAGGTCGAAATGGGCGTCGAGCGTCAGGACGCCGACCCGTTGCAGTGTCGGGTCGACCCCGTGCACGCCCGGGCGCGTGATCGCGTTGTTGCCGCCAGCCAGGATCACCAGACCGCGGCCGGCCTGCGCAGCGACAGCCGCCTTCACGGGCTCGAAGGCGTCGGCGGGCGAGACGGCCTTCAGGAAGACGTCCCCGACGTCGTGGACCTTCAAGGCCGAAAGGTCGGTGCGCGTCTCCAGGTCATAGGTCGACATGCGCGGCAGCGCGGTCCGCAGCGCCTTGGGGCCCAGGTCGCAGCGCCCCGGCGTCAGGGACCGCTCATTCAGCGGCGCGCCGATCAGGGCGACGGGCGCGTCCGGGTGATCGCCCAGAAGGTCGGCGGCCGAGGTCCAGCCGAGGCAGTCCGAAGTGGTCATGCTGCGCCGTAACCTAGCGAGTGCGGACCTGTCCATGTAGAGCAGCCGTCATGTGGGATCACCTCCTGATCGGCGGCCACGCGGCGACAATGACGCCGGGCCATGGGCCCTACGGCGCCGTGCGCGACGCCGCGCTCGCCATCCAGGAAGGCCGAATCGCCTGGATCGGCGTCGCAGCCGATCTGCCGGGCGAGCCCGCCAGCCTGGCGCGTCAGGTGGAGGACCTCGCCGGCGCCTGGATCACCCCGGGCCTCATCGACTGCCATACCCACCTCGTCTTCGCCTCGAACCGCGCCGGCGAGTGGGAGAAGCGGCTGAACGGCGCGACCTACGAGGAGGTCGCCCGGGCCGGCGGCGGCATCCTCTCGACCGTGCGGGCCACCCGCGCCGCCAGCCAGCAAGAGCTGACCGCCTCGGCCCAGCGACGGCTGGACGCCTTGGCCTCCAACGGCGTGACGACCGTCGAGGTGAAGTCCGGCTACGGCCTCGACCTCGACTCGGAGCTGAAAATGCTCCGCGCGGCCGGCGACCTGACCGGCGCCCGCGTTCGCCGGACCCTGCTTGCCGCCCACGCCGTGCCGCCGGAGCACCGGGAGGACCGCTCGGCCTACGTCGACCTGATCTGCGAGCGGATCATTCCCGCCGCTGCCGAAGAGGCCCTGGCCGACGCCGTCGACGCCTTCTGCGAAACCATCGGCTTTACCCCGACCGAGGTCGAGCGCGTGTTCGAAGCCGCCAACGCACACGGCCTGCGCGTCAAGCTCCACGCCGAGCAGCTGACCGACCAGGGCGGGGCTGAGCTGGCCGCCCGTTTCGGCGCCCTCTCGGCCGACCATCTCGAGCACTTGACGCCCTCCGGTGTCGCGGCCATGGCCGAGGCTGGCGTGGTCGCCGTCCTGCTGCCGGGGGCCTATTACTTCCTCAAGGACAAGACCCCTCCGCCGGTCCAGGCCTTGCGCGATGCAGGCGTGGCCATGGCGGTCGCGACCGACTGCAACCCGGGGACCTCTCCCCTCACCTCGCCGCTCCTGGCCATGAACATGGCCTGCACCCTGTTCGG
>NZ_JANJTL010000120.1 GCF_024711105.1 Brevundimonas sp.
CGTGTCGAAGGCCGGGATCACCGGCTTCTGCTGGGGCGGGACGGTGGTGTGGATGGCCTGCGCCGCCCACGACTTCAAGGCGGGCGCGGCCTGGTACGGTCGCGTCGTGCGCCCGGCCCAGAACGCCGAGGCGGACCGGCTCTATCCGAACGAGATCGCCGATCAGCTGCGTTGTCCGGTCCTCGGCCTCTACGCCGAGAACGATCAGGGCATCCCGCTCGACAGCGTCGAGACGATGCGTCAGGCGCTGGCGGCCGCCGGCCGGACGGACAGCGAGATCATCGTCTATCCGGGCACGGACCACGGCTTCCACGCGGACTATCGTCCCATGTACGACGCCGCGGCCGCCGCCGACGGGTGGGCCCGCATGCTGCGGCTGTTCGGAGAGCGGCTGGCCTGATTCCACGGGTCTGATATGGCGAGGACATGCACCCGCTCCTCGCCATGATCCTGATCACCCTCGCCGGCGGCGCCACCGCCCTGCAGGCCCCCACCAACGCCAAGCTGGCGACAGGCGTCGGGTCGGCGGTCAACGCCGCCTTCGTCTCGTTCGCGGTGGGCACCGTGGCGCTCGCCCTGATCGCCCTGATTGGTCAGACCCGGCCGGACTGGACGACGACGCGCGAACTGCCCTGGTACGCCTGGATCGGCGGGCTCTATGGCGTGATGTTCGTGATCGCCGCGACCTGGGGTGTGCCGCGGCTAGGTGTGGCGCTGACCATCATCCTGATGGTGGCCGGCCAACTGATGATCAGCCTGATCCTCGACCATTTCGGCGCCTTCGGGGCGCCGCGCCAGCCGGTGAACCTTGGCCGCGTGGCCGGGGTGGCTCTGGTGCTCGCGGGCGTCCTTCTGGTCCGGCGCTCGTGAGCCTACATAGGCCGCGATGACGGAGGAGACCCCGAACCCGCTGAAGGCCGCCGACCTGATCCGCGACGAGGCGCGCCGCGCGCCCGACGGGCCGGGCGTGTACCGGATGTATGGGGCCGAGGGCGACTGCCTCTATGTCGGCAAGGCCAAGAGCCTGAAGAAGCGCGTCATGCAGTACGCGCAAGGCCGTTTCCACACCCAGCGCATCGCCCACATGGTGGCGCTGACCCGCGCCATGGAGTTCGTCTCGACCAAGACCGAGACCGAGGCCCTGCTGCTCGAAAGCAACTTCATCAAGAAGCTGAAGCCGCGCTTCAACGTGGTGCTCAGGGACGACAAGTCCTTCGCCGAGCTGATGATCCGGCGCGATCACCCGGCCCCTCAGGTGCGCAAGCACCGCGGGGCCCACACCATTCCGGGCGACTATTTCGGGCCCTTCGCCTCGACCTGGGCGGTGAACCGCACGCTGAACACCCTGCAGAAGGCGTTCCTGCTGCGCTCCTGCTCGGACAGCGTGTTCGAGAGCCGCACGCGGCCCTGCATGCTGCACCAGATCAAGCGTTGCTCGGCGCCCTGCGTGCAGCTGATCGAGCCGGCGGCCTATATGGAGCTGGTCGAGGAGGCGGAGCAGTTCCTGCGCGGCAAGTCGCGCGCCGTGCTCGGCCGGCTGTCGGCCGAGATGCAGGAGGCGGCCGAGAACCTCGACTTCGAACGCGCCGCGCGGCTCCGTGACCGCATCCGGGCGCTGTCGGCCATTTCCATGGAAAACTCGGTCTCGGCCGAGGGCGTGGCGGAGGCCGACGTCTTCGCCCTGCACTCCGAGGGCGGCCAGGCCTGCGTCCAGGTCTTCTTCTACCGCTCGGGCCAGAACTGGGGCGGGCGGGCCTATTTCCCGCGCGTCGACAAGACCGACACCGATCCGGAGATCCTCTCGGCCTTCCTCGGCCAGTTCTACGAGGACAAGCCCGTGCCCCGGCAGGTGCTGGTCAACGTCATGCCGTTCGAGAAGGAGCTGCTGGAAGAGGCCTTCTCGATGATGGCCAAACAGACGGACGCGCGCCGCGTCGTCTCCATCGAGCGGCCCCAGCGCGGCGAGCGCAAGGCCCTGGTCGACCACGCCTTCACCAATGCGCGCGAGGCTCTGGGCCGCAAGCTGGCCGAGGGATCGGCCCAGGCGAAGATCATGGCCGACGTGGTCGAGGCCTTCTCGCTGGAGGGTCCGCCCGAGCGGATCGAGGTCTATGACAACAGCCACGTCCAGGGGACGAACGCCGTGGGGGCGATGATCGTCGCTGGGCCCGAGGGCTTCCAGAAGAACCAGTACCGCAAGTTCAACATCCGCGGTCAGGACCTCACCCCCGGCGACGACTTCGGAATGATGACCGAGGTCATGCGGCGGCGCTTCGGCCGGCTGGTGAAGGAAGAGGGCGTCGAGGACGTGGTCCGGCCCGACCTCGTCCTCATCGACGGCGGCGCGGGTCAGCTCTCGGCGGTCATGGCCGTCATGGCCGAACTGGGCCTTGAGGACATCCCCCTGGTCGGCGTGGCCAAGGGTCCCGACCGCGACGCCGGCATGGAGCGCTTCTTCATGCCGGGCCGCGAGCCCTTCATGCTGCCGATGAAGAGCCCGGCGCTCTACTACCTGCAGCGCCTGCGCGACGAGGCCCACCGCTTCGCCATCGGCGCGCACCGCAAGCGCCGCTCCATGGACATCAAGCGCAATCCGCTCGACGAAATCGAAGGCGTCGGCCCCGGCCGCAAGAAGGCGTTGCTGCACGCCTTCGGTTCAGCGCGCGGCGTTAGTCGGGCCGAGGTGGCCGATCTGGTCAAGGTCGAAGGCGTGAACGCGGCGCTGGCCCAGCGGATCTGGGCCCACTTCAGGCCGGGCAAGACCTAGCCCGTGAACACCCGCCAGAACTGGTAGCCGCACAGGGCGACGACCAGCACGCCGACCGCCCACATCATGCCGCGCACCGGCAGGAAGCGGGTGATCAGGCTGGCGAACGGCGCGGCGAGCACGCCGCCCGCGATCAGGCCGCCGACGGCCCAGGCGTGGCTGAGCAGGTCGTCCGCCTGCTCCCAGCGGCCGGTCAACAGCGCGGTCAGGAAGGCGATCGAGGTGGCGACGGCCACGAAGAACTCCGCCGTGTTCGCCGTGCCGATCGCGTGACGCGGCGAGGAGCCGGCGCCGATCAGGGTCGAGGTCACCGTCGGACCCCAGCCGCCGCCGCCCAGCGCGTCCATCAGACCGCCGACGAAGCCGAGCGGCAGAGGCGCCTTGAACGGCACTGTGCGCGGCGGCGCGGCGCGCCAGGCGCGCCAGAGGATGAACAATCCCATCAGGCCGAGCCAGGCGGCCATCACGGGCCGCATCACCGAGGCGTCGATGCCGGTCAGGACATAGGCCCCGACGACACCGCCGACCACGCCGGCGATCGCCAGCCGGACCATGAGCCCCTTGTCCACGTTGCGCGCCAGCGTGTGCGACGTGGCGGAGGCCGCGCCGGTGAACACCTTGGCCGCATGGACACTGGCCGAGACGTTGGCCGGCGGCACCCCGAAGGTCATCAGCATGCTGGCCGAGACCACGCCGTAGGCCATGCCCATGGCCCCGTCGACCAGCTGGGCCAGAAAGCCGACCGCGAAGAAGACCCAGAAGTCCTCCACGGTCAGCCTCTCAGCACGCCCGCGCGCGTGAGCGCCTGGCAGACGGCCTGGGCCGCCTCCTCGGGCGTCATGGCGGTGGTGTCGATGCGGATCTCCGGCGCCTCGGGCGCCTCGTAGGGGCTGTCGATGCCGGTGAAGTTCTTCAGCTGGCCTGAGCGGGCCTTCTTGTAGAGGCCCTTGACGTCCCGCTCCTCGGCCACCGCCAGGGGCGCGTCCACGAACACCTCGAAGAACTCGCCCTCCGGCATCAGGTCGCGGGCCATGCGCCGCTCGGCGCGGAAGGGCGAGATGAAGGAGGTCAGCACGATCAGGCCGGCGTCGGCCATCAGCTTGGCCACCTCCGCCACCCGCCGGATGTTCTCCACTCGGTCGGCGTCGGTGAAGCCCAGGTCGCGGTTCAGCCCGTGACGGACGTTGTCGCCGTCGAGCAGATAGGTGTGGCGGCCGTCGGCGTGCAGCTTCTTCTCGACCAGGTTGGCGATGGTCGACTTTCCGGCGCCCGACAGGCCGGTGAACCACAGCACCGCGGGCTTCTGGCCCTTCAGCCCGGCGCGGGCCTGGCGGTCGATGTCCAGCGCCTGCCAGTGGATGTTGTGGGCGCGCCGCAGGGCGAAATGGATCATGCCCGCGCCGACCGTGGCGTTCGACATCCGGTCGATGAGGATGAAGCCGCCCGTGCCCGGGTTGCTCTCATAGGCGTCGAAGGCCAGCGGCTGGTCGGTCGAGACGTTGCAGACCGCGATGGCGTTGAGCTCGAGCTCCTTGGCCGCCAGATGCTCCAGCGAGTTGACGTCGACCCGGTGCTTGATCTCGGTGACCGTCGCCGTGACCGTGCGCGCCCCGATCTTCAGCAGATAGGACCGGCCCGGCAGCAGGTGCTCGTCGTGCATCCACACCAGCGTCGTCTCGAACTGGTCGGCCACTTCCGGCGGATCATCGGCGGCGGCGATGATGTCGCCGCGGCTGCAGTCGATCTCGTCCTCGAGGGTGAGGGTCACCGACTGGCCGGCCACGCCGGCCTCAAGCCGCTGGTCCGCCAGCCACACGTCCTTGACCCGGCTGTCGCGTCCCGAGCGAGCGATACGAACCCGGTCGCCCGGCCGCACCACGCCCGAGGCGATCTCGCCGCAGAAGCCGCGGAAATCCAGGTTGGGCCGGTTCACCCACTGGACCGGCAGCCGGAACGACGCGGCCTGCAGCCGGCTTTCGTCCAGCTCGACCGTCTCCAGGTGCTCGATCAGGGTGGGGCCGGCGTACCAGGGCGTGGCCTCGGACTTGCCGGCGATGTTGTCGCCATTCAGCCCCGAGATCGGAATGGCCAGAAAGCCCCCGATGCCCAACTCGCGCCCGAAGGCGGCATAGTCGGCGACGATCTCGTCGAACCGGTCCTTGGACCAGTCGACCAGGTCCATCTTGTTGACCGCCAGCACCAGATTCCGGATGCCCAGCAGGTGCGCCAGATAGGAGTGCCGCCGCGTCTGGGTCAGCACGCCCTTGCGCGCGTCGATCAGGATCACGGCCAGGTCGGCGGTCGAGGCGCCGGTGACCATGTTGCGCGTGTACTGCTCGTGGCCGGGGGTGTCGGCGACGATGAACTTGCGCTTCTCGGTCGAGAAGAAGCGGTAGGCCACATCGATGGTGATGCCCTGCTCGCGCTCGGCGGCCAAGCCGTCGACCAGCAGGGCGAAGTCGATGTTCTCGCCCTGCGTCCCCACCCGCCGGGAATCGCTTTCCAGCGCCGCCAGCTGATCGTCGAAGATCATCTTGGAATCGTAGAGCAGCCGCCCGATCAGGGTCGACTTGCCGTCGTCCACCGAGCCGCAGGTGATGAAGCGGAGCAAGCTTTTGTGCTGGTGCTTGTCGAGGTAGGCCTCGATGTCCTCGGCGATCAGGTCGTCCTGGTGGGCCATCAGAAATAGCCCTCCTGCTTCTTCTTCTCCATGGACGCGGCCTGGTCGTGGTCGATGACCCGCCCCTGGCGCTCCGACGTGGTGGTCAGCAGCATCTCCTGGATGATCGACGGCAGGTCGGCGGCCGTGCTCTCGACCGCCCCGGTCAGCGGATAGCAGCCCAGCGTCCTGAACCGCACCATCCGCATCTGCGGCACTTCGCCGGAATTGAGAGGCATGCGGTCGTCGTCGACCATGATCAGCGTGCCGTCGCGCTCGACGACCGGCCGTTCCGCCGCGAAATACAGGTCCGGCAGCGGGATGTTCTCCAGATAGATGTATTGCCAGATGTCGAGCTCGGTCCAGTTCGACAGCGGGAAGACGCGGATCGATTCGCCCTTGCGCTTCCGTGCGTTATACAGATTCCACAGCTCTGGCCGCTGGTTCTTCGGATCCCAGCGGTGATTGGCCGAGCGGAAGGAGAAGACCCGCTCCTTGGCCCGCGACTTCTCCTCGTCGCGCCGGGCGCCGCCGAAGGCCGCGTCGAAGCCGAACTTGTCCAGCGCCTGCTTCAGCCCCTCGGTCTTCATGACGTCGGTGTGCATGGCCGAGCCGACGCTGAAGGGATTGACGCCCCGCTTCAGCCCGTCCTCGTTGACGTGCACATGCATGTCGAAGCCCAGCGACCGCGCATAGCCGTCGCGGTGGGCGTACATGGCCTTGAACTTCCAGGTCGTATCGACGTGCAGCAGCGGGAACGGCGGACGCGACGGCGCGAACGCCTTCACCGCCAGATGAAGCATCACCGCCGAGTCCTTGCCGATCGAATAGAGCATCACCGGGTTGTCGCACTCGGCGACCACCTCACGCATAATGTGGATGCTCTCGGCCTCCAGCCGCTCGAGGTGCGTAAGGCCCGCCCTGGACAGCACAGACGGGCGGCCGGCCCCCAACACAGTCGTCATCAGTCCTCCCCGGGCGGCTCGCGCCGCCGCTCCTTCAAGGCGATATGGCGGCGATGGGCAAGGCGTTTCGGGCCGTTTCTGCAGGCTGCGATGCTAAACTTGCCGTCATCCTTGCGCGCAGTAGCTGTGCAGGGATGGTCGCTTCAAGCTTAGCGCGAGTGGCGAGGTTCGGACCTGGCGCTCCCCCCTGGGCCGCCAACCGATCCACGCTGTTGTCGGTTTCAGGTGCTTGTCGCCCCATCGAATTTCCGACTAAGACGAGGCCCTCATCCTGGGAGAGCACCACCCTTTGCGCGTCTTCGTACTTGGCGGCGACGGCTTTTGCGGCTGGCCGACCGCGCTGCACCTTTCGGCCCGGGGCCACCAGGTCACCATCATCGACAACCTTTCGCGGCGGAAGATCGACGTCGAGCTGGAGGTCGACTCGCTCACCCCGATCCGGCCCGTCTCCGAGCGTCTGGCGGCGTGGAAGGAAGTCTCGGGCCGCGAGATCGGCTTCATCGACCTGACGGTCGGGCGTGATTTCGATCGCCTGCTCCAGCTGATCCGCACCGAAAAGCCCGACGCCATGGTGCATTTCGCCGAGCAGCGCGCCGCGCCCTATTCGATGAAGTCGGCCCGGCACAAGCGCTACACGGTCGACAACAACATCAACGCCACTCACGACGTGCTGGCCGCCATCGTCGAGAGCGGCCTCGACGTCCACCTCGTGCACCTGGGCACCATGGGCGTCTATGGCTACGGCACGGCCGGCGCCGCCATCCCCGAGGGCTATCTGAAGGTCGGGATCGACACCCCCGCCGGCCAGGTCGAGCAGGAGATCCTCTACCCGGCCAATCCGGGCTCGATCTACCACATGACCAAGACGCTCGATCAGCTGCTCTTCGCCTTCTACGCTAGGAACGACGAGCTTCGGATCACGGACCTGCATCAGGGCATCGTCTGGGGAACCCAGACCGAAGAGACCCGCAAGGATGAGCGGCTCATCAACCGCTTCGACTATGACGGTGACTACGGCACGGTGCTGAACCGGTTTCTGATGCAGGCGGCCGTGGGTTATCCTCTGACGGTGCACGGCACGGGGGGACAGACGCGCGCCTTCATCCATATTCAGGACACCGTACGCTGCATCGAACTGGCGCTCTCGAACCCGCCGGCCCGCGGCGAGCGCGTGCGCATCCTCAATCAGATGACCGAGACGCACCGGATCCGGGACCTGGCGGCCCTTGTCTCGGAAATCAGCGGGGCGGAGGTCGCCAACGTCGATAATCCGCGACGGGAAGCCGCCGAGAATGATCTCGAGGTCCTGAACCACGGCTTCATCGACCTGGGGCTGGACCCGATCCGCCTCGACGTGGGGCTGCTCGAAGAGGTGCGCGAGATCGCGGGCCGATACGCCGATCGGGCGAACCGAGAGCGCATCCCCTGCCTTTCGACCTGGCGGCGAGCGCCATGAGCCGGGCTGACGGGTCCGAGAGCGCCGAGGCGCTGGCCGATCCCGACGCCATCGGGGTGCTTCACCACCTGTCCTCGTCCGGCGGCACGCTGATCGCCCGAACCGTAGCGGCCATGCCAAGCGCGGTGCTGCTGTCGGAGGTCCACCCGCTTTCGCCCCGGCGGGTCTGGTTCAATCCGTTCGATCCTATCCCGCAACTGCTCGCCAACTATCCGGACCTCGGGCCCGACGCCGATGGCCAGAAGGCCGAGTTCCGTCGGCGGCTCGAACTGGTCTGGAACGGTTGCCGTCGCGTCGGACGCCGGCTCGTGCTGCGCAATCATGCGCACAGCGATTTCCTCGGGACCGACCCAACCGGCCGGCTCGAGCTGGAGACCGCCCTGCCGGACGGGGCATCGCTGAAGCGCGCCGCCACCCTGCGCGACCCCGTTGACGCCTGGCTGAGCATGCAGGCTTCGGGCTTCGCCAAGTCGATGAAGTCGTTCGACGACTACTGCGTCCGGGTTGAGGCCTTCCTCGCCCAGTTCGAACCGGACGAGGTCGAGACCTACGAAGCCTTCGTGGCCGAGCCGGCCGCGGTGGCGCGCCGTCTGTGCGAGCGGCTGGGCGTCGTCTTCGTGCCCGGACGCGAGACAGCGTTCGCCGAGATTTCCATCAGCGGCAACAGCGGCCGCGGAGAGGCCTGGACCGAGGTGCGTCGCGCCCAGCGCCGGCCTTTCACCCCGGCCTTCCGGCGCAGAGTGCTGAAATCAGAAGCCTATGGGCGGATCGCGGCCCGTTTCGGCTATCCCCGGGACCCCATCGACGCCTTCTGAGTCCGTTCAGCGGCGGACCAGCCGGGCGCCGGAGGCGGATGACCGATAGACTCCCTCGGCCGTCTGCTCGAACGCGAACACTGCAAAGCCCGCCGCGTCCGTCAGCTCCAGGCCGAGAGGAACGGGCCTCCACCCCGCCAGTCCGGGAGCCCAGGCGCACGCACCTTCGAGGGCCAGCATGGGCGCGGCGAGGCTCCCCGGCTCCAGGGCCGCCTCGTCGACGCCCAGCCGCAGTTCGCATGCCTCTCCGGACGCCGCCTCCAGCCGCCAACCTCCCGCCAGGGTCGACGCCTCGGGAATCACGGGCATGGAGGACATTCGCTTATCTCCCCGAGGCGGCGCGGCCTCCGGCTCGGCGCAGGCGACCAGGGTCAGGCCAACGGCGAGAAGGACGAACTGCACCCGGCATCCCCTTGATGTGACAAACCGGCGCTTGGCGCCCGGCCATTCGCAGCATAGCGTGCGGAACCCGTTGGCGCACGTGCGCTGCTACCTTTCTGGAGTACCGCCATGTGCATCGTCTGCGCCGACATGTCCGGGCAACTGCGCCGTTCGGATTTCATCTCGGAAGAGATCGGGCGGGACATCTCTGTCTCGGCCTCCCAGCGCGCGGGCGGCGCGGGCCCCTTGGCTTTCCTGGACCTGGACGAGCGGGGCGGGGTCACGCCGAACGGCAAGGTGTCCTTTACGCCAGCTGAGGCTGGCGCTCACATCACCCGCTCCGGCCTGAGCTGGGCGGCCCTGGGTCAGCCTGCGACCGTTACCTACGCCTTCCGGTCTACCCAGCCGTTCACCATGCCGAGCGATACGTCGGGCTTCTCGCGCTTCAGCGCCCAGCAGATCGCGGCGACTGAACTGATGTTGCAGGGCTGGTCGGACGTCGCGCGCATCACCTTCAATCGCATCGGAACGGGTACGGAAGGCGACGGGGCCTTCTCCAACGAAGCCACGATGCTGTTCGGCAACTACTCCAGCGGTCAGGGCGGCGCGGCCGCTTTCGCCTATTTGCCGGGCAGTACGTCCTCGACGGCCAATGCCGGCGACGTCTGGGTCAATTCCAGCCTCAGCTACAACTCGGCCCCTGTCTACCTGGCCTATGGCTATCAGGTCCTGCTGCACGAGATCGGCCACGCGATCGGCCTCAGTCACCCGGGCGCCTACAACGCGGGTCCGGGGGTCAGCATCACCTATGCCAACCACGCCGAGTACTACGAGGATTCTCGCCAGTACTCGGTGATGAGCTATTTCAACGAGAGCAACACCGGCGGGGCCTTCGGCGGTCGTTACTCGTCCGCGCCCCTGCTCGACGACATCGCGGCGGCCCAGCGCCTCTACGGCGCCAATATGACGACCCGCACCGGCGACACGGTCTACGGCTTCAACTCGAACGCCGGGCGGATCTGGTACAGCGCCGGCGATCAGCTGGCCCAGCAGGCCGTGATCTTCGCCGTCTGGGACGCCGGCGGGACCGACACCCTGGACTTCCAGTACTACAACAACGGCGGCGTGATCGACCTGCGCCAGGGCCATTTCTCCAGCGTCGGCGGTCTGACCGGCAACGTGTCCATCGCCATGGGCGCGGTGATCGAGAACGCGATCGGCGGTGCGGGCGCCGAGATCATGATCGGCAACTCCGCGGCCAATGTGCTTCGCGGCAACGGCGGCAACGACCAGATCGAGGGCGGCAACGGCTCGGACACGGCCGTCTTCACCGGCAATCGCGCTCTCTACACCGTCACCGCCGGCACCGAAGTGGTCGGCGGCGTCACCTACGGCATCATCACCGTCTCCGGCCCCGACGGGACGGACGTGCTGCGCAACGTCGAGTTCCTGCAGTTCGCCGACCAGACCATCGCCGCGCCGGCCCTGTCCGCCGGCATCCGTCTCGAAGGCGACGCCACGGCCGAGACCCTGACCGGCACGAGCTTCGCCGACTGGCTGTTCGGCGGCGACGGCATCGACACGCTGAATGGCGGGGACGGCAACGACCGGCTCGCCGGAGGCCGCGGCAACGACACCCTGAACGGCGGCGCCGGCATCGACGAGGCCGACTACAGCGGCGCCAACGGCGGCGTGAGCGTCAACCTCGGCTCTGGGACCGCCGTTGGGACCGGCGCGGACGGCACTGACACCCTCAACAGCATCGAGAACGTGCGGGGCAGCCGCTTCTCGGACACCATCTTCGGCGACGCCGGCGCAAATGTGATCCGCGGCGGGGGCGGCGTCGACAATCTGATCGGCGGGGGCGGCAATGACACCCTCATCGCCGGCGACGGGGTGCTGACGAGCGACACGGCGCCCGACGTCAACAAGGCGCAGGGCACTGCGAACATCAGCCGCGAGACCGCCGTCAACGTCGACGGAAACTTCGACCTGGACAACGATCCGGGCTTTTTCAATCCGACCGTCATTCCTCACGCCAAGATCAACGCGACGGCCAATGGCGGAGGCAAGGAATACTACGCCTTCACCGTCACGGCGGGGGCGTCCTGCATCTTCGACATCAATGGCGCCAGCTTCGACAGCGTTATCGAGATCTTCAACTCGGACGGCACGCGTCTGGCGATCAATGACGATGGCGGCAGCGACGGCACGAACTCCTACCTGAACCACACCTTCGGGAGCGGCGGCACCTACTACATCGCCGTCAGCCGCTGGGTTTCGGGTTCCGGCAACAGCATCGTCATGGACAACCCGCCGGCGGGGTCTACCTATGGCCTGAATATTTCGATCCCCGGCCACTCCGTCCCGAACCCCCAGAGCACCGGGTCAGACCTGAACGGCGGCGACGGTGATGACACCCTCGTCAGCGGCTCGGCCAACGACGACCTGACCGGCGGAAGCGGCACGGACACCGCCGTCTTCACCGGCGCGCGGGCCCAGTACACGATCACCCAGACGGGGCCGGGCGCGTTCACGGTTGTTGGACCTGACGGGACGGACCGCCTCATTGGCGTGGAGTTCGCACAGTTCTCGGACATCGTCGTCAATCTCAGCGCCTCTTCGATCGACGGCACGGCCGGGCCCGACACCCTGACCGGGACGGACAACCCTGACACCATCAACGGTTTTGGCGGGAATGACACCCTGCGCGGGATGGGGGGCGACGACGTTCTGAACGGCGGAGAGGGGAACGACCTGCTCGACGGCGGGGCCGGCGCCGACACCATGACGGGCGGGGCGGGCGATGACATCTACATCGTCGGTTCGGCAGGCGATCAGACGATTGAGCAGGCCGGCGGCGGCACCGACACGGTCCGCAGCTATGCGAACTGGACCCTGGCGGCCCACGTCGAGAACCTGGAGTTGCTGGGCACGACCGTGAACGGGACGGGTAATGTCCACAACAACCGTATCGTGGGCAACGCCTCGAACAACAACCTCAACGGCATGGGCGGCAATGACGAACTGATCGGGGGCGCCGGCGACGACGTGCTCGACGGGGGCGCGGGTTCCGACATCATGCAAGGCGGCGTCGGCAACGACACCTATGTCGTCGATTCCGCCGGCGACCAGATCATCGAGCTGGTCGGAGAGGGCATCGACACGGTCCGCAGCTGGCTGAACCGCACCCTGACCGCCGGCCTCGAGAACCTCGAACTGCTGGGCACGGCCGTGAACGGCTTCGGAAACGAGCTGGACAACGTCATCGTCGGCTCGGACATGGACAACTTCCTCTACGGCCGGGCGGGCAACGACATCATCCGCGGCGGCCTGGGCGACGACACGCTCCAGGGTGACGACGGCGACGATCTGCTGGACGGAGGCGCGGGCGCCGACAAGATGCTCGGAGGCGCCGGGAACGACACCTACATCGTTGCTCATCCGGGCGACTCCGTGTTCGAGAGCGCCGACCAGGGCTACGACACGGTCCAGGCCTATATGACGTTCACCATGACGGCCAACATCGAGGCCCTGGTGCTCATGGGCTCTGGCCAGCACGCGGGCTACGGCAACAGCCTGGCGAACGCGATAACGGGCAACAACGACGCCAACATTCTGTGGGGCCGCGACGGTGACGACGTGCTTCACGGCATGGGCGGCAATGACACCCTCTATGGCGAGAGCGGCCTGGACACCCTGTACGGCGGCGACGGCGACGACTGGCTGAACGGCGGGGTCCAGAACGACGTGCTCTACGGCGGGTCTGGCGCCGACCGCCTGGACGGCGGCGCGGGTGACGACGTGATGACCGGCGGGACAGGGAACGACACCTATGTGGTGGGCTCGGCCTTGGACCAGATCGTCGAATTGGTCGGCGAGGGAACCGACACGGTGCTCAGTTATGTCAACTGGACGCTGGGCGACCACCTCGAGAACCTGACCCTCATGGGCGGAGCCCTGGTGGGGACGGGCAACGGCCTGGCCAATGCGCTGACCGGCAACGGGTCGAACAACACGCTGAACGGCATGGGCGGGAACGACACCCTGACCGGGGCCGGGGGCAATGACATCTTCGTCTTCACCGGCGGCTTCGGGGCGGACGTCATCACCGACTTCTCGGCCGGGGCCGGGATCGGCGACCGGATCCGGCTGGAGACCAGCTGGATGGCGGACTTC
>NZ_JANJTL010000015.1 GCF_024711105.1 Brevundimonas sp.
CCACGGGCACGGGCGAGTACTTCATTCGGGCCACCGTCGCCCGTGATGTCTGCGGCAGGCTGAGCTATGCCGGAGAGACGATCCAGCAGGCCTCCGACGCCGAGATCGGCGAGGTCGGCGCGCTGGGCGGCGATGGTGGCCTCATCGCCCTGACCGACGAGGGCGAGGTCGCGTTCTCGATGAACACCTCAGGCATGTATCGCGGCTCCGCCAGCTGGAACGCGGCCCCGCAGGTGGCGATCTACGCGGACGAATAGGACCCCTGAGCACGGGCCTCCGAACAAGGCGAAGAAGGCGAAATCGACGCCGATTTCGATGAACTAGGCCAAGAAAACAAAAGCGAAGATGGTGAAGGTCCGAGCCTTGACTCGGGCCCGTCCCAACCCTACTTCCGCGCGCATTGGCACTCGGGGCTGGCGACTGCTAACAGCGGCCCCGAGAGCCCCTCAGGTGCAAGACACGGAGATACAAAAAATGGCGTTTCGTCCTCTCGGCGACCGCGTGCTGGTGAAGCGCGTGGAGGAAGAAGAAAAGACCAAGGGCGGGATCATCATCCCCGACACGGCCAAGGAAAAGCCCCAGGAAGGTGAAGTCGTCGCCGTGGGCCCCGGCGCCCGTGACGAGGACGGCGACTACATCAAGCCCGAGCTGAACGTCGGCGACCGCATCCTGTTCGGCAAGTGGTCCGGCAGCGAGGTCAAGATCGACGGTCAGGACCTGATCATCATGAAGGAATCCGACGTCCTGGGCGTGCTGTCCTAAGCATCCGGCCGGATCCCTTTCCTTCCACATCAGACGATAGGAGCAGCCCGCAATGGCCGCCAAACAAGTCCAGTTCTCCACCGACGCCCGCGACCGCATGCTGCGCGGCGTCAACATCCTCGCCAACGCCGTGAAGGTCACCCTGGGTCCGAAGGGCCGCAACGTGGTGATCGAAAAGTCGTTCGGCGCCCCGCGCTCGACCAAGGACGGCGTCTCCGTCGCCAAGGAGATCGAACTCGAAGACAAGTTCGAGAACATGGGCGCCCAGATGATCCGCGAAGTGGCGTCCAAGACCAACGACAAGGCCGGTGACGGCACCACCACCGCGACCGTGCTGGCCCAGGCCATCGTACAGGAAGGCCTGAAGTCGGTCGCCGCCGGCATGAACCCGATGGACCTGAAGCGCGGCATCGACAAGGCCGTCACGGTCGTCGTGTCGAACATCAAGGACTCGTCCAAGAAGGTCTCGTCCAACAACGAGATCGCCCAGGTCGGCTCGATCTCGGCCAACGGCGACTCCGAAATCGGCGACATGATCGCCAAGGCGATGGACAAGGTCGGCAACGAAGGCGTCATCACGGTCGAAGAGGCCAAGACCGCCGAGACCGAACTCGAGGTCGTCGAGGGCATGCAGTTCGACCGCGGCTACCTGTCGCCCTACTTCATCACCAACGCTGACAAGATGGAGGCGGTCCTCGAAGAGCCGCTGATCCTGCTCCACGAGAAGAAGCTGTCCTCGCTGCAGGCCATGCTTCCGATCCTGGAAGCGGTGGTCCAGTCGGGCCGTCCGCTGCTGATCATCGCCGAGGACATCGAAGGCGAAGCCCTGGCCACCCTGGTGGTCAACAAGCTGCGCGGCGGCCTGCGCGTCGCCGCCGTCAAGGCCCCGGGCTTCGGCGACCGCCGCAAGGCCATGCTGGAGGACATCGCCGTCCTGACCGGCGGCCAGGTCATTTCCGAAGACCTCGGCATCAAGCTCGAGTACGTCACCCTCGACATGCTCGGCAAGGCCAAGAAGGTCGCTATCACCAAGGACGACACCACCATCGTGGACGGCGTCGGTGAGAAGGACGCCATCGAAGGCCGCATCTCGCAGATCAAGCGTCAGATCGAGGACACCACCTCGGACTACGACCGCGAGAAGCTCCAGGAGCGCCTGGCCAAGCTCGCGGGCGGCGTCGCGGTGATCCGCGTCGGCGGCTCGACCGAGATCGAGGTCAAGGAGAAGAAGGACCGCGTCGACGACGCCCTGAACGCGACCCGCGCGGCCGTGGAAGAAGGCATCGTCCCGGGCGGCGGCGTGGCCCTGCTGAAGGCGTCCAAGGCGCTCGACGGCCTGAAGGGCGACAACGACGACCAGAACGCCGGCATCCAGATCGTCCGCCGCGCGCTTCAGGCCCCGATCCGGCAGATCGCCGAGAACGCGGGCGTGGAAGGCTCGATCGTCGTCGGCCGCATCCTGGACTCCAAGGAAGCGTCCTTTGGCTTCAACGCCCAGACGGAAGAGTACGTCGACCTGGTCCAGGCCGGCGTGATCGACCCGGCCAAGGTGGTCCGCACCGCCCTTCAGGACGCGGCCTCGGTGGCCGGCATCCTGATCACGACCGAAGCCGCGGTCGCCGATGCGCCGAAGAAGGCCTCGGCCGGCGGCGCCCCGGACATGGGCGGCATGGGCGGCGGCATGGGCGGCATGGACTTCTAAGTCCGGCCCTCAGGCCAAGTCTGAAACGGAAAGGGCGGAGCCGGAAGGCTCCGCCCTTTTCTTTTGGCCGCGACCACTTTTGGGCGCCGCAGGGTGCTATGGTGACGGCATGCGCAACATTCTTGAGCGGGCGGTGCTGACCGTCACCCGACACGACGGCTCGTGGGCCGTCGAGCTCGACGGCGACGTCATGGACCAATCGCTGGACAAGGAGGGCGCCTGTGCGGCGGCTAATCGCAGGGCGCGCGCCATGATGGACCGCGGGCTTGCCTGCCAGGTCGTCGTGGCCGGCGATGGCTTACGTTTCGGTCTGACCCGTTAGGCGGGCTCAGGTCCGCCCGCGCCGGTTGGGGCGCGCGCTTCGTCGCAGAGTTTTCGGAGCTGGCGGGTCAGGACGCCGCCGGTGATCTGCTGAATGGCGTAACCCTCGGCGCGAAGCGCTTCGCGGATGCTGCCCGCGCCCGTGTGCGCGCCGCTGGCCGCCAACTGAAAGGCCCGTTCGAGGGCTGTCGGTCTGGACGTCAACGGCGCCTCCATTGAATGCCGGCCGTCAGGTCGGGACGAGCCGCCAGCCGCCCAAGTCGTGCGGCAGGAGCTGGACTCGAACCCGCTCCCCCGGACTCGGGCCGGACGCCGCGCCCCACAGGCTTTGCCTGGGAGCGCGGGCCGTAATCAGATGATCGTTCTCGAGCCGGACACGCCGCCGTCCTCCGAGGAGGCGTTCGACGACGGTCGCCTCGAAAGCGATCGCGTCCTCAGGCCGTCTCCGCGGCGCGGAGTTGACCGGCCGATTCCTTGCCGGAACGCGGGTCGCGCTCGACCTCATACGAAAGCGTCTGGCCCTCGTGGATCGCGCCGAGCTCGGACCGCTCGACCGCCGAGACGTGGACGAACACGTCGCGTCCGCCGTTCTGCGGCTCGATGAAGCCGTAGCCCTTGGTGGTGTTGAACCATTTTACAGTGCCGGTAGCCATATCAGTTCTCCTGTGGCGTGGCGCAGGGAGTATTCCCTGCCAACGTCGAGATCTGAAAAGTTCGGCTAGGTGACCTCAGTGCGTTAGCAGTTCGGACAGAGCGTGGCGCAACAGAGATCGACCCCGGCAATATGGGGGCTCGCTGTCGCGATTGACAGCCGCAGGTGAAAATAAACCTGCGGCTGGCGTTCCAGGACCATCAGAGGCGTGCCGAAAGTCTTTGCATAATTTCTCGCAACGCCGTCAGCCGCTCAGTCGCGGTGGTGTCCGGACCCGTGTCGGGCAAGGCGTTCGCCGCCGCCGACAAGCGCGTCGCCAGATCCGGATTCCGGCTGCCGGCCTCGACCTGCCCTGTCGCCTCCGTCAGCGCCGCTGTCAGTTCCGCCACGGCCTCGGCCGACAGCCCGCCTGATCGGGCCAGCTGATCCACATAGGCCTGGGCGACGACCGGGTGATCGGGCCAGGTGACCGGCAGCTGCCGTTGCGGGTTGAACGTCTCGCCCTGGTCGGCCAGGCGGGCGGCGGCGATCTCAGCCTCGGTCAGGTGCTCGCTGGGGATCAGTTCCAGCACGTCCAGGCCGCGCGAGATCTCGGTGCCGTAGATGCGGCCGTTGTACCAGTAGGCCGACCAGAAGCCGCCGAACATGAAGCGGCGGCTGTCCATCGGACCGCGGTCGAAATAGCCGATCTCGACCGGATTGGCCGGGTCGGTGAAGTCGATCAGGGTCAGACCACCCTGGTACCAGGCCTGGATGAAGATATCGCGGCCCGGCACCGGCACGATCGAGCCGTTGGGGGCGACGCAGTTCTCGAACTCGGTCTGGGCGGCCGGCAGCTTGAAGTAGCCGCGCTGGACCAGCCGTCCGTCCTCGATGTCGTAGAAGGCGTTCGCGCCCCAGGTCATCGGGTCCTGCACGCGGCAGCGGGGCCGCGCGCCGCCGCCCCATTCGTCAGTGAAGAGCACGGTGGTGCCGTCGTTGTTGAAGGTCGCCGAGTGCCAGTAGGCGAAGCCCGGATCGGTCACCGCATCGATCCGGCGGGGCCGGCGCGGGTCGGAGATGTCCAGGATGATGCCGTTGCCCGAGCAGGCGCCCGCCGCCAGGTTGCGCGTCGGGAAGACCGTGATGTCGTGACACTGGTTAGTCTGGCTGGTGGTCTGGGTGCCCTCGCCATGGTCGCCGCCCAGCCACAGGCCGGCGATGCGGCCGGTCTCGTCGTCGGCGAAGACGCGCGGGCTGTCGATGATCCGGGCCATCGACGGGTCGGCGCGCGGAATCTCGATCACATCGATGCTGAACAGGGCCGTGCGGGTGTCGCCGAGGTCGCCCGAGACGCAGCCAGCCAGTTCGTCCTGATGGCGCACGGAGGACGTGCCCGAATTGTAGACGATGATAGACCGCTCATCCGACGACACGACCGAGTGGGTGTGCGAACCGCGGCAGGTCTGGACCTGACCGACCTGGACCGGCTGGGCCGGGTTCGAGATGTCGAAGATGCGGATGCCGCGGAAGCGTTCGGCGCTGGGGCCGGAATCCACGCCCTGGCGGCCGCAGTCGACACGCCCGTTTGTGGATTCGACCGACATGATCAGCAGGCCGTCGACGATCGAGACGTCGCCCTGGCCGCCCGGGCAGATGACGGCGCTGATCAGTTCCGGCTGTTCGCCGCCGAGGCGGTAGAGTTGGAAGCCGTGATAGTTGCCGACCGCCATCAGGTCGCCGGCGAAGGCCATGTCGGTGTTGGCGAAGCTGAGGAACGGCCCGCGCTGGCCGAAACGGCCCTCGATGCCGTCACCGTCGGGGTCGCCGTCATTCTCCGTGCCCGGGATGGGCAGGGGCAGGCCCGCCGGGTTCGAGGGATCGAAGAAGCCGGGCGGCTTGGGCAGGCTGGCCACCAGGCGCATGCCGTCGATGGCCTGACCCGCGTCACGGAAGCCGCCGGTCAGCGTCGTGCGCGGGTCCTCGGCCAGGCCGCGCAGCTGGGCGCCCATGCGCCGGATTTCGGCCTCCTGCTCGTTCTTCACGTCGGTAATGAACTGGAACAGCACCGGGTCGTAGGCCGAACCGGGGCGGCCCAGCAGATGGTCGACCATCTCCACCGCGCCCTCGTGGTGGCGGATCATCAGTTGCAGGAAGAGACGGTCGAAGGCCGCCCCGCTCGCGGCGCCCAGTTCGGCCATTTGTTCTGGCGAGGCCATGCCGCGCATGCTCGAGTGGTCGTGGTGACCCAGGCTGTGAATGGCGTGCGGGTCGGACGGGTCCGGCGCAGTCTCGGCCCGTTCCACCAGCCAGCCGCGCATGAAGGCGATCTCATCGGCCTGGCTGGCGTTGATCCGCCCGGCCAGCTCGACCACCGCCGGCGTGTTCGTCCGGCCCTCCACCAGCGCGGCCATCTCAACGGCCTGGGCGTGGTGCAGGATCATCTCCTGCATGAAGCGGACATCGTCGGCGGAGTAGCGGTTGTTCGAGATTCGAGCCGCCTCTTCGGGGCTCAGGGTCCGGCTGGCCTGACCCGGCGCGCCCGGCTGCACGATCGGAGCCTCCTGACCCAGGGCGGGCGTGGCCGCGAACACGGCCAGGGCCGAAACTCCAGCCAGCAGACGAACGATCGATCCAGACCTTGCAGCCATTGGCTTCCTCCAAATTGCGAGAGGGACGCTAGCCACCTGTGAGACCGCGGGAAAGCGGAAAGCAGCGTCAGTCCATTCCGAGCAGCCAGCGGTCCAGACGCACCGCACGGAAGGCCGCGCCGGGGAGGGCGCGATTCAGGTCCGAGCGGTGCTCGAGAATCCACTGGAGGCATTCGAGCCGACTTTCGAACGTCTCGAAATCCTGCCGGCTCGCGCCCAGCCCGGGGCCGACCAGGTAGCGCGCGCCCTTGCGACAACCGGGCGCCGCCGGCCAGTCACGCTCCGGCGCCGTCAGGGCCGCCACCCAATAGGCCTGGCGGCCGTCCAGTCCCTCGATCTCGGCTCGACGCATGGCGGAAAACGCCCGCGGCGAGGCTCTGCCCCGCCGCGGGTCGGTCGTCCTCAGGCGGCCTTGCCCAGCCGCTGGGCGCGCGGCAGGTCGAAGCGGTCGGCGTTCATCACCTGGACCCAGGCCCGGACGAAGTCGCGAACGAACTTCTCGCCCGCGTCGGCCGAGGCGTAGACCTCGGCCAGGGCTCGCAGCTGGGAGTTGGAGCCGAACACCAGGTCGGTGCGGGTGGCCGTCCACTTCTCCTTGTTGGTCTTGCGGCAGGTCCCGACGAACACCTCGTCGCCCCGATCGTCGACTTCCTTCCAGGCCGTGCCCATGTCGAGCAGGTTGCGGAAAAAGTCGTTGGTCAGCTGGCCCTTGCGGTCGGTCAGCACGCCCTCCGGCCGGTCGTCGTGGTTGACGCCCAGCACCCGCAAGCCGCCGACGAGCGCCGTCATCTGCGGCGCGGTCAGGCCGAGCAGCTGGGCCCGGTCGACCAGCAGCTCCTCGGTCGGCACGCTGAAACGCACGCCCAGATAGTTGCGGAAGCCGTCGGCCTTGGGCTCCAGAACCTCGAAGCTGTCGGCGTCGGTCTGCTCGGCCGTGGCGTCAGTGCGGCCGGGCGTGAACGGAACCTCGATGGCGTGGCCGGCGGCCTTGGCGGCCTGCTCAATGCCCACCGAGCCGCCCAGCACGATCAGGTCGGCGATCGAGACCTTCTTGCCGCCCGAGGCCGAGGCGTCGAAGTCAGCCTTGATCTGGCCGTAGGTGGCCAGCACGGCCTCCAGCTTGGCCGGCTCATTGACCGCCCAGCTGCGCTGGGGCTCAAGCCGGATGCGCGCGCCGTTGGCGCCGCCGCGATGGTCCGAACCGCGATAGGTCGAGGCCGAGGCCCAGGCGGTGCGAACCAGGTCCGCGACCGACAGGCCCGAGGCGGCGATGCGACGCTTCAGCTCGGCGATGTCCGAGGCGTCGATCGGCGCATAGTCGGCTTCCGGGATCGGGTCCTGCCAGATCAGATCTTCGGCGGGGACTTCGGGTCCGATGTAGCGGGCCTTGGGTCCCATGTCGCGGTGACAGAGCTTGAACCAGGCGCGGGCGAAGGCGTCGGCGAACTGGTCCGGGTTCCGGTAGAAGCGCTCGGAGATCTCCCGGTACTTGGGGTCCACCTTGAAGGCCATGTCCGCGGTGGTCATCATCGTCGGCACGCGGCGGTTCGGGCTGTGCGCGCCCGGCGCCATGTCCTCGGGCTTCTGGTCCTTCGGCTGCCACTGCCAGGCCCCGGCAGGGCTCTTCACCAGCTCGAAGTCGTACTCCAACAGCATGCGGAAGTAGTTGTTCGACCACTTGATCGGCGTCGGGGTCCACGGTCCCTCCAGCCCCGAGGTGATGGTGTGGTCGCCCAGGCCGCTTTCGTGGCTGGACTGCCAGCCCAGGCCCTGCTGGGCGATGTCGGACCCTTCGGGCTCGGCGCCGACCTTGGCGGCGTCTCCGGCCCCGTGGCACTTGCCGAAGGTGTGGCCGCCGGCGGTCAGGGCCACGGTCTCCTCGTCGTTCATGCCCATGCGCGCGAAGGTCTCGCGAATCTCGCGCGCCGAGGCGGCCGGGTCAGGCTTGCCGGCGGGGCCCTCGGGATTGACGTAGATCAGGCCCATCTGCACGGCGGCCAGGGGGTTTTCGAGGCTTTCATCCTCGCCGTCGCCCTCCCAGCGGCCGCGCCCGAGCCATTCCTCCTCGGTGCCCCAGTAGATGTCCTTCTCGGGCTCCCAGACGTCGGCGCGACCGCCGCCGAAACCGAACACCGGGCCGCCCATGCTCTCAATGGCCACATTGCCGGCCAGGATCTTCAGGTCCGCCCAGGCCAGGCGCGCGCCGTCCTTCTGCTTGACCGGCCAGAGCAGACGACGGGCCTTGTCGAGGTTGGCGTTGTCCGGCCAGGAGTTCAGGGGCGCGAAGCGCTGCTGGCCCGCATTGGCGCCGCCGCGGCCGTCCCCGGTCCGGTAGGTGCCGGCCGAGTGCCAGGCCATGCGGATGAAGAAGGGGCCATAGTGGCCATAGTCCGCCGGCCACCATTCCTGGCTGTCGGTCATCAGCGCGGTCAGGTCGCGCTTGACGGCGTCGTAGTCGAGCTCCTCGAACGCCCGGGCGTAGTCGAAGTCGTCGCCCATCGGGTCGCCGGTCCTGCCCTGCTGGTGCAGGATCTCCAGCGACAGCTGGTTCGGCCACCAGTCGCGGTTGGTGCGACCGAGGAGGGATCGGAGCGCCGCGGGCTCCTTGCGGGGGTCACTCAGCGGGCTGCCGGCGTTGCCGTCCATGGCGTCTCCTCCTGTCTCTGGTCGCTCGGGACGAGGCAGGATACGTCAGGCCATGTTTTCAACATAATCGATAGTTCTTCACCTCAGCATAAGGTGAAGCTATCGACTTCAGCGGTGCCGGTGGCCGTCGGACCCCCAGTGGTAGCGGTTGTCGTCCTCGTACCAGCCCTCGCCCTGGCTGTAGCGGTCGTAGCCGTCCCATTCGGGGGAATAGTCCTGATACTGCCGACCCATCAGGCTTTCGCCGCGGTCGTAGAAGTCGCGCCCGCCGTAGTCGTCGTAGGCGCAGTTCCAGCCGTCGCCCTGGGGCGCGAACCAGTCGTAGCGGCCCTGTTCGCGGCGGCCGTCGCGGGGACGGCGGCCCGGCCGGCAGGCGTTCTGCGAATAGACGCGGTTGCCGTAGGATTCGACCTGCGCGCGCTCGACCACGAACACGCGTGACACCGCAAAGAAGGTGTTGTTGACGATCCGCGCCCGGCCTGCGCCCGCCGCGACGCCGACATCCTCGGCGCCCAGCAGCGAGTTCTCGATGGAGAGGTCGCCGGAATAGAGCACCGCCGCCTTGCGGGCGACGCAGACGAGGCTGTTGACCACCTGGGCCGAGGAGCCGTCGACCGCGATGCCTTCGTCGTAGCCGCAGATGACGGCGCCGGCGATCGACACGCGCCCCAGCTCGCGAGAGCCACGCACCAGCACGCCGATGGCGCGAGGGCCGTAGCCCTCCGACCGCTGGCCGGCCAGCATCACCAGGTCCGACAGGCTCGACGGCGCCGCGCCGCCCGGGGTCAGCTCGAAGCCGAGGCTGGAGCTGGTCACATGGGCGCGCTCGACCTGGACGCTGGCGCCGTAACCGACGACGGCGGCGCCGAGGGTGTCGGCGCTGATCAGGCCGTCACGGAAGTCAAAACGGCCGCCGTCGGCGAAGACCGCGGACTCGTCGCCGACGTAGCGGATCGCGGAGCGGCGCATGACGATCTCGGCGTCGTAACCGACGATGCAGGCGGCGTCGCCCGCATTGCCGGACTCAAATACCACGTCGCGAATCTCGACCCGCACGCCGGCCGCCACCGTCATGCACGGCAGGCCGTCAGGCGCCCGCAGCGTGGCCGGGGGCACAGCGTCGAAGTCCATCCGGCCGATGTCGGCGTCGCCGATGATCGTCAGCGGCTTGTTGATGTCCAGCCAGCCGAGGCAGCCCTGGCCACGAAGGACGAGCGTTCCGCCGGGCCTCAGGTGGTCGACGGCGCGCTGGAGTAGATACGGGCTTGCCTCGACCCCGCAGTCGACCGCGGCCACGTCGTCGGGGCGTCCGCGCCAGTAGAACTCCCAGTCGCGTCCGTGATCGTCGCGCCAGCCGGAGTAGTGGTCGCGCCAGCGCCACGGGCGCTCGCGTCCGTGGCTGCGGGGGCGGGAGCTTCTGGGAGGCGGATCCAGCAGCAGGCCGAAGTCGGGACGCGTCTGGCTCTCGACCTTGGCGGCCTGGGCCTCGGCGCGGGGCGCGTCGGCCAGCGTCACGCCCACGAAGGCCGCGATGGCCGCGAGGCCCCCGAGCACTCCGAGCGGGGCGAACTTCGACCGGGGCTTGCGCGGGGACATGGGGGACTCTCTCATCGCTGGGACCGGGACACCTGGGCCAGGACGGCCTGGAGCCGGGTGACCGACGGACGGAAGCCCGTCAGGGCGGACTCGAGCCGGTGGACCACCGCCTCGGCCTTGTCCTGATCGGCCACCCCCGCCACCCCCAGGGCGAAGAAGGTCGACAGGGCGAAGCTGGCCTCGGGCGAGCCCTGACGGGCCGCCTCCTCGTACCAGTAGAAGGCGCGCGCATAGTCGGCCGGCACTCCGATGCCTTCGGAATACATCACCGCCAGGACCAGCTGGGCTTCCGACGAACCGCGCTCTGAGGCGAACTGGATGGCGCGCACGCGCTCCAGATAGCTAAGGCGGCCCTCCATCGGATGGCCGAGCATGGCCTCGAAGGTCTCGACCTCGCGGCGGGTCATCGAGCCGACGCCCAGTGGCACCCCTGTGGTCACGCCCAGGTAGCGGAAGGCCCGGCCGACGTGGACGAAGGGCAACTCGCCCATGCGCTGCAGCGCGATGTCCGCGGCGTCGCCGCGGGCGCGGCTTTCGTCGGAATGCGGCACGCCCGACGGGGGCGCCTCCGGCGGATAGAATTCGAACGGGGCGGTCCAGCGCCGGGCCTTGGACTCCACGAAGGCGGCGTAGCCGCTACGCGACGCCGAAGAGCGCTCGAAGTCACGCAACAGGACGTAGGCGCTGACGTCTCCCGTCTCCATCGCCAGGTAGTTGAAGAGATAGGCGTCCACGTCGTTGCGATCGAACAGGCTGGTCGCCGCCTGCAGGGCGTGGTGCCGCCGTCCGTTCCGTCGACCGCCCTGGAAGGCGTCGCGGCCTTCGCGATTGTCGGCGGGTTCTCCGAAGGGACCGTACATGGCGTCGTGCAGCCGTCCCAGGGTGCGGAAGCCCTCCGCGTCCTGCGTCGACAGGATGTAGATCACCCGGTCCCGGACCGCCTCGCGCTCGTCGCCGGACATGCGGTTCAGCAGGCCGTTGAGACGGCCGTAGGCGCGCCAGCGCTCGTAGTTGCGGCAGTCGTCGAAGCTGGACACCGGCCGCAGGCGGTCGAACAGGCCTCGGCGCGCCTGGGTGTTCACCGGGGTGAAGCCGTCGGAGTTGGCCAGCGCCATGGCGTACCAGACGGCGGCTTCGATCGGATCACGGATGTTGTTGTCCGTCTCGTTCAGCGCCTGGTAGCGGCTCCCGAGTTCGAGCTGGGCGAAGAAGTCACCCCGAAACGCCTGCCGACGCAGGTGGCGGATCTGCTGTTCCTGATCGTTGAATTCGCCGGAGCGCTGATAGAGGGACTGCGGACGCGGGCACTCCTCGCGGTCCGTGGAGGCGGGTCTGCGACCGCCGCCGGAGGTCGGCTCCCAGCCGGAAGCGCCGCGCTCACGACCGCTGCCCGACCACTGGTCACAGCTCGCGACCGCGAGGGTGGCCAGGGCCGCGACCGCGCCCACCGCCACCAGGATCCAGGGACGGCGACCGCGGCTACCTCTGTCAGACCGCTCGAAAGCCATTCCCCGAACCAAGCTATGCGTTAACCATGTTTAAAGACGATGGGGCGGGCTCTGGTTCCCGTCAAGCTTGCCAGCGTTGCAGTTTTCTGTCGGCCGCCGTGCTAAGCGCCTGATTTCGCTTCTCACGAGAATATCCCTTGCAGACCTACGCCGAGATGACCTGGGACGACCCGAACGCGCTCAAGCGATGGGTCCAGCGCCGCCGCCTGAGGGACGCCCTGGCTCAGGTTCCGGACAAGGTTTCTGTGGATAAGATTGTGGATTACGGGGCCGGCGACGGGGCGCTGGCCGTTCTGGCGCGGGAACGCTGGCCGAAGGCGAGAATCGTTTGCTTCGAGCCAGCGCCGCATCTGGCGACTGAGGCGGAGCGTCGGGTCCGCGACCTTGACGGGGTCGAGGTCACCCGCACTGAAGCCGGTCTGCCCGAGGCCGTCGATCTGGTCTTCTGCACCGAGGTCTTCGAACACCTCCCGGAGGCGGAGACGGGCGCGGCCATCGCTCGTATCGAGGCGATCCTGAAGCCGGGGGGCCTGCTGGTGGTGGGCGTTCCGGTCGAGAGCGGGCCGGTTGCCGCGCTCAAGGGCCTGTTCCGCATGGCGCGACGTCCGAAAGACTTCGACACCCGGCCAGGCAACATCCTCAGGGCGGTGCTGGGACAGCGCGTGCGCGACCGCCCGATGGCCGACATCGCCTATGGCCGCAGGTATCATCCTCACCACCTCGGCTTTGACCTGGGTGGGCTGAAACGTCTCCTTGAGGCCCGATTCTCGCCTGTGCGACTCCGGGGCAGTCCCTTGCCCCTGGCCCCTGTGTTCCTGAACAGCGAAGCCTATATGACGCTCCGAAAGGAGCCCTGATGAGCTACGCCGCCCGCCCCGACCGCCCGGTAGACAAGGCCGAACGCTACGCCGAGTTGCACGAGGAAATCCTCGCGGTGCTCGACGGTGAGCCGGACGTGATCGCGCGCATGGCGACGGTGTCGTCGATGCTGGCCGACGCCTTCCCGGCCTTCATCTGGACGGGCTTCTATCTGGTCGACCAGGCCAAGGGCGACGAACTGGTGGTCGGTCCCTATCAGGGCAAGCTCGGCTGCCTGCGCATCGCTTTCGGACGCGGCGTCTGTGGCGCGGCGGCCGCCGAGGCTCGCACCCAGCTTGTCGCGGACGTCCACGCCTTCCCCGGCCACATCGCCTGCGATCCGCGGTCGAACAGCGAGGTGGTTGTTCCCGTAGTCGATGGCGCGGGCCGGCTGATCGCGGTCCTGGACATCGATTCCGCGGACCATGCGGCCTTCGACCAGGCCGATGTCGCGGCCCTCGAGCGGCTGGTCCGGGCCGTCTTCGCCGGCTGACGGCGGCAGATTCGGCGCGCTGTCACGCGGCAAAAACCGCCCACGGCGATTGCGCGGCGCCTGCAGATATGGGCCCAACTCGTTGAAATAACTAAGACAAGCGCTGTGGCGCGGGCGTTGCTTCATGCCGTCCGAATGACCCGGCGCCGAATGCGCTCGACCCAAGTCCAGTCTCTCCGGACGTCGAAGCCGCGCTATGCCGCCTATCGAACTTTCGCTCGCCCTGGGCCTTGGCCCCCAGACCCCGACCGCGTCGGGGCGAGGCGAGGCCGTGGGCTTCGCGGGCCTGCTGGAGGACCCGGCGGGGTCCCGTCCGCGCGGACGGTTGGGGCTGGGGCGCATGCTCGGCGACCAGCCGAGCCCGGAGAGCGCCGGAGAGGACCAGGACCTCTCGATCCCGTCGATCCCGCCGAGCGGTTTCCTCGTCCCGACGGCCCTGGTCGAGCCTGCCAAGACCACACGCATTGACGCCCAGGTGCTGCCGGCCGATCCGGATGGGATCCTGGCCAAGAGCGCCGGACCGCATGTGCTGCCAGGCGCGCCCGACGGCGCGGCGTCCGGCAAGACCGATGGTGCGCAGGTGCTGCCGGCTGTCCCTGACGGG
>NZ_JANJTL010000134.1 GCF_024711105.1 Brevundimonas sp.
GGCCGAGGCGGGCGGCGTTCCCGCCCAGGCCCAGGTCATCTGCAGGCCCTTGGACCGCCCGATCCAGTTCTCCTGCATCAGCCGGACCTTGTCGGGCCAGCGGCCTTCCAGCTCCTTCAGGCCCTCGATCAGCTCGTCGGCATAGTCGGTGATGCGCAGGAACCACTGGTTCAGCTTGCGTTTCTCGACCACCGCGCCCGAACGCCAGCCGCGCCCGTCGATGACCTGCTCGTTGGCCAGCACCGTGTTGTCGACGGGGTCCCAGTTGACCACGCCGTCCTTGCGGTAGACCAGGCCGCGTCGCCACAGCTCCAGGAACCAGGCCTGCTGCTTGCCGTAATAGGCCGGGTCGCAGGTCGCGATCTCGCGCGACCAGTCCAGCGACAGGCCCAGCAGCTTCAGCTGGTCGCGCATGTTGGCGATGTTCGACCAGGTCCAGTCGGCGGGATGCACGCCGCGCTCCATGGCGGCGTTCTCGGCCGGCATGCCGAAGGCGTCCCAGCCCATGGGGTGCAGGACCTCGAACCCCTTGGCGCGCTTGTAGCGGGCCACGACATCGCCCATCACATAGTTGCGGGCGTGGCCCATGTGGATGTTCCCGCTGGGATACGGAAACATTTCAAGGACATAGTATTTCGGACGGCCCGACGTGGCGTCGGCCCGGAAGACATTCGCGGACTCCCATTGGGCGCGGCGCCGGGGCTCCGCCGCCTTGGGATCGTATCGGGACATGGGGCCCTTACAGGTCTCCGGCGCCGGCCAGGCGGATCTGGCGGGCGCGGGTCAGGATGGCGTTCTCGAGGTCGGTCTCGGTCTGGGCCGACACCGGCGCCTCGACCCAGTCGCCGCCTTCGGCGCGGGTCTGGCGGTTGACCGTGACGTTCAGGGCGTCGGCGCGCAGCCGGGCGTCGAGAATGTAGACCGTGGCCTTGATCCGCTCGTTCGGCGCCTCGGGCGTCGAATACCAGCCGTAGTTGATAACGCCGCCCCACGGGTCGGCGGTCTCCAGCGGCAGGAAGGACAGGGTGTCGAGGGAGGCGCGCCACAGATAGCCGTTCACGCCGATCCCGGTCTCCGCACCCGCGGCCTCCGGGGCGTCCCGGCCCAGCACGCGACTGGCCGCGCCGCAGCCCGTGAGACCGGCCGCCAGACTTGCCGCCAGAACGGCGACGAGGACGCCGCGAGAGATAGCCATGGTTCGAAGTCTCCGCTTCCGTTGGTCCGCCGACAAGGCCCAGGGCCCGGCCGGATCAGGGGTTGAGCCCCAGGCGCGACCGCGACGCTCTATAGCACGCGCCCGCGCCGGTCTGACAAGCGGGAGAAACCGCGGCGGTTTCGAGGCGGAACCGACGATTCCGGCCCCCTCAGGCCCCTTCGCGGTCGAGCGCGCGCCAGCCGATGTCCGACCGGTGGAAACCGCCGGGCCAGTCGATCCTGCGCACGGCCTCATAGGCGCGCGCCCGGGCCTCGGCGATGTCGGCGCCCAGCGCGCAGACGTTCAGGACACGCCCGCCCGCCGCCGTCAGCTGACCGTCGGGCCGCCGGGCGGTGCCGGCATGGAAGACCTGGACGTGCGGTCCGAAGTCCTGCTCCGCCCCGCGGATGATCGAGCCTGGCAGGGGACTGTCCGGATAGCCCTTGGCGGCCAGCACCACGCAGATGGCCGTCTCCGCCTTGAACCGGGGCGGCGGCAGGCGGCTGACGTCGCCGCGTGCGCAGGCCAGCAGATAGGGCAGCAGATCGTCCTCGAGTCGCAGCATCAGGACCTGGCATTCCGGGTCGCCGAACCGCGCGTTGAATTCGACCACCTTGGGGCCCTGGCTCGTCGCCATCAGCCCGGCGTAGAGCACCCCGCGGTACGGCATGCCCTCCGCCGCCATGCCCGCGATAACCGGCTCGACGATGCGGGTCTGGGCCGCCTCAACCAGCTCGGGGTCAAAGACGGGCGCCGGCGAATAGGATCCCATGCCGCCGGTGTTCGGTCCCAGGTCGCCGTCGAAGGCCCGCTTGTGGTCCTGGCCGCCCCCGAACAGCACCGCATGGGTCCCGTCGCACAGTGCGAAGAGTGAGGCCTCCTCGCCCTCCATGAACTCCTCGATCACCACCCGCGCCCCGGCCTGGCCCAGCCGGCCGCCCAGCATCATCTCGATTTCCGCCAGCGCATCGCGCTTGTCGGGCGAAATCACCACGCCCTTGCCGGCCGCCAGGCCGTCGGCCTTGATCACATAAGGCGGCCTGAAGACATCGAGCGCCGCGCGCGCTTCGGCAACGGACTCATAGACGCCATAGGCCGCGGTCGGGATGTGATGCCGGTCGCAGAAGCCCTTGGCGAAGGCCTTGGAGGTCTCCAGCTGCGCCGCCTTCCTGGAGGCGCCGAAACAGGGAACGCCCACCTGCGCCAGACGGTCGGCCAGGCCCGCCTCCAGCGACGCCTCCGGGCCCACCACCACCAGGTCGGCCGCGATCTCGCGCGCCAGGGCGACCAGGTTCTCGACGTCGGTGACCTTGACCGGGCGCAGTTCGCCCAGCCGCTCCATGCCGGGATTGCCGGGCGCGATGACGAGCCGAGTGAGCAGCGGCGACTGACGCAGCTTCCACGCCAGGGCGTGTTCCCTGCCGCCCGATCCGACCAGAAGGATGTTCATGCGCCGCCATGACCCGCGGCGCCCGCGCGGTCAAGACGTGGACCGGCGCTTCAGGCCAGCACCGCCGAGGCGACATAGACGGCCGCCCCGAGCAGGGCGATCAGCCCCACGACCAGCCACGGACTGGCCGGCATGCGGCGGGCGCGACGGTCTGCCTCGGCCTCCCGGGGGTCGTCGCCGACCAAGCCTCAGAGCCCCGCCGCAGGAGCCAGCATCACCGCCGCGGTGGTCACGCCCGCCGCCAGCGCCGCGGCGGCGCCCGCCGCGAAGGCCAGCGCCATGCGCCCGCGCCGGCGATGGAAGGCCCCCGGCTTGAGCACGCGGATATAGACGTGAGGCCGACGGCCAAAGGCCTCCGAGCCGACGATTCGATGCTGGGACACGGTCCAACTCCCTCCAGCGCGATCACACGCCGCAAACCCAAGGGACCGGATGCGGCCACTTTGTGGCGAACCGGCGGATTTCGATGTTATGTCCGTAACTTGCTGATTCTGGAGCGTGTGGTGAAACGTCGCGGCTGTCTGATCTGGGGCGGAGCCGCGCTTTTTGGCCTGCCCACGCTGCTCGGCGTGGGCCTGCTGTCGGCGGCCTTCCTGTCGATCCGCAGCCCCGGCTCCGACCAAGGCGCCGACCCGGAATCCTGGGTGATCATCGGCGTGGCGGTGGTGCTGGGGAGCCTGGTGATGGCCGCGATCGGGGCGGGGCTGGGGTGGCTGGCCGCGAAGCTGCTTGGGAATCGTGCGGCCGGCAGCGAGGAGGGGCGCTAACGCTGCGATCGCGGCGCCGGTTCAGGCCGGGTGCTGTGCGGAATGTCGCCCCCTAGTCCGTCAGGCGGACATCACCCGAGGTGATCGTGGCGCCGATCTCCGAAAAAACGGCGCGTAGTTGCGGTCCGGACTCGGCGTCGTACTGGAACTCCGGCCGGGACGTGCAGCGGCGGTAGAGATCTCTCAGCGCGCCGCCCATGCGGTACGTCACCGCGAAGATGGTGATGCCTTCGGCGCGCATTCCCTCACAGGTGCGCAGCAGTTCGGCGTCGGCCTGGGCCTCTGTGAGAGGGTCGCCGGACTGGCTCGGGTGATTCCGGCCGTCTGTCATGATGATGACGATCTTGCCCGGGCTTTCGGCATAGGACAGGGGGAGCTCCGGGTCGCCCCATTCGCCTCGCCAGCGCGGAGACACGGCGCGCCAGCCCCAGGCCATGCCCTCCTGGGTCGATGTGCCGTGGCCCGCGCAGAGGTTATTCGTGACCTGCTGCAGTCGAGCTCGGGACCGGGTCAATCCTTGAGCCCGAGGCACCGGGCAGACAACTGGATCCCCGCCGAACAGGTTGAAGGGTTGCGAGGACGCGGGCGTGTCGTCCCACTGCGCGCTGCCCGTGCGCCGCGCGGCGCATAGGCGAGGCCGGGCCGCGGTGTAGCTAGTCTGCTTACACCGGTAATCCGTGGCCGTGTTCACACCGTCCACGCCGGCCAGCTGAAAGCCGTTGTTGGCGGGCACCTGGCCCGGCCTGAACCAGTCGTCGCCGTTATTGATCACGTTCACACGGCCCGAAAAGGGGATGATCGAGATCCAGATGTCCCGCGCCTCCGTGCGGTCGCCATAGATGACCTGCAGCAAGTCGGTGATCGAGTCCCGCAGATGCCCGATGTCGCCGCTCATCGAGCCGCTGACATCCACGACCACGGCCAGCTCCATGCCGCGCCCGCCCGAGCCATTTGCGGTCGCCGAGACCTGAAGGTCGATCGCATTCATGCCGATGATGCCGAGAATCACCGTCGGAAGGGCCCGATCAAGGGTGACCTGCACCCCGGACCCCGAAAAGTCTGCGGTCCAGGACGGAGGGTCGGAGGCTCCGTGTTCTCGCGCCCAGTTGGCGTCGACCATGGCGCCGATCCGGCGGCGGCGCTCGGTCTCCGATAGGTCGGCGTGGATGGCGCCCTCCAGCGCGGCCGCGTCGGCGATGTCCTGCATGTCCGACCGCATCGCAGTGGCGCGCGCAAAGTCGACGCCGCCGCCGACGGCCCCCGCGATCGGTATGAGCGCCAGGGCGAATATCAGATTGATGTTGCCCCGGCGGGCGCGGAAGAAGCCGTTGAGCCACGCGGCAGCGCGGTCGCCGGGATAATCCTTGATGAGCTTCGATCGCGCCCGCATGCCCCGGCCCGTCGGTCAGACCCCAAGCGGTAACGCTGTTCTGCTTAAGTAAAGGTAAAGTTTCGTCCGGTTGACGACATAACGCTTCGGCGTTCCGTCGCCGCTCCGGCAGTTCGCAATACAGCCGCAGCGCCCCTCACCCGCAGAAGCGGTAATGCCCCGAATAGCCCAGGTAATAGCCCGTATGGGGGTCGTAGGACCGGAAGCGGTGCTCGCACCAGTGGATGCGTTCCGGGTCGCGGTACGGCGTTGGCGGATGCGTCGGCCGCGGCTCGTGCGGCCAGCCATAGCCATGGCCGGAGCCGGACCCATGGCCGTAGCCGTAGCTCCGCTCGTATCCGCGATAGCCGCCGTCGTACCGGTCATGCCGGCCATAGCCGGCCCAGCGGTCGCGGCCCCAGTCCCGGCTCCAGTCGCGCCGCCATCCCTGGCGCAGATACTGCGTTCGCCACGCCGCGTCGCAGTCGTCGCGCCCCCGGTCCCAGTAGGCGTCGCAGCGGAAGTCACCGGGCACACCCAACTGGTCGCGCCAGGTCTGGGCCTCCGCCCGCTCCGGCGTCAGCAGGGCCGCCGCCCCCACCAGGGTCGCCGCCAGCATGATCTCGCGCATCGTCTCTCCCTCCGGGCCGTTAACCTTCTCCTGTTACGCGAAACGCAGCAAGCGCCGCGGGGCTCCCAGCTATCCAACCGCCACAGTTGGGCGATACACTTGCCCCGATGACAGAGATTGAAACCCCGCAAGAGGCCGTCGAGCGCCTCACCGAACTGTACGACGCCTCCATTTCCGCCCTGAAGGCGGACCTCGCGGCCTTCGTGATGGAGGGCGCCCGCCCAGACCCAGCCACCCGTGCTGAGGGCCGGTACGTCTATCCCGAGTTGAGGATCACCTGGTCGGGCGAGGTTCGCCCCGTCTCGACCACCCGCGCCTTCGGCCGGCTGTCGCGGCCCGGCTCCTACGCCTCCACCGTGACCCGGCCTGCCCTGTTCCGCGACTATCTGCTCGAACAGCTGACCTATCTTAAGGAGGACTACGGCGCCCGGTTCGAGGTCGGCCGCTCGCGCCAGGAAATCCCCTATCCCTACGTGCTGGACGGCCTGGACCAGGCGCCGGACCCCTCGGTCGGCCAGGCGCTGGCCCGCTGGTTCCCGATCACCGAGCTGGCCGCCATCGGCGACGAGACGGCCGACGGCTTCACCCTGGACCTCGCGCCCGACCGCCCGCTCAGCCTGTTCGACGGGCTGCGCACCGACTATTCGCTGGCGCGGCTGCGCCACTACACGGGCACGCCGCCCGAGGCGATCCAGTCCTGGATCCTCTTCACCAACTACCACCGCTACGTCGACGAGTTCGTGCGCTGGGCCTGCGCCCAGCTGGCCGATCCGACCAGCCCGTACGAGACCCTGGTCTGCGCCGGCGGGGTGACCATCACCCGTGACAACCCCGATCCCCAGCTGGCCATCGCCGACAGCGCCTGGCGCCGTCACCAGATGCCGGCCTACCACCTGACGGCTCCCGGCTGGAACGGCGTGTCCCTGGTCAACATCGGCGTCGGCCCGTCCAACGCCAAGAACATCTGCGACCACCTGGCGGTGACCCGCCCGCACGCCTGGCTGATGATCGGCCACTGCGGCGGCCTGCGCGACAGCCAGAAGATGGGCGACTACGTCCTGGCCCACGCCTATCTGCGCGACGACCACGTCATGGACGCGGTCCTCCCGCCGGACATCCCCATCCCCTCCATCGCCGAGGTCCAGCGCGCCCTCTACGACGCGACCAAGCGCATCTCGGGCATGCCGGGCGAGGAGGTGAAGATGCGCCTTCGCACCGGCACGGTGGTCACCACCGACGACCGCAACTGGGAGCTGCGCTATTCCAAGTCGGCCCTGCGCTTCAACCAGAGCCGGGCCGTCGCCGTGGACATGGAAAGCGCCACCATCGCGGCCCAGGGCTACCGCTTCCGCGTCCCCTACGGGACTCTGCTCTGCGTCTCGGACAAGCCCCTGCACGGCGAGATCACGCTGCCGGGCCAGGCCCCCCGCTGCTCCGAGGGCTCGCTCTCCGAGCACCTCCAGAGCGGCATCGCCGCCGTCGCCCTGCTCCGCGCCGAGGGCTCGGCGCTCCACTCCCGCAAACTGCGCGCTTTCGACGAGCCGCCGTTCCGCTAGGCGCCCCGCTCGCGGGCGAACTCCGCGCCCAGCCAGTCGCGGAAGCGCTGGATCACTGCCTGCTTCGGACTGTCCTCGCGCCAGACGATGAAATAGCCCCAGGGCTCCTGGCGCGCTTCGGGGAAGGGCCGGATCAGGCGGCCGGAGTCCAAGTCGTAGCCGGCCAGGCCGCTGCGGGCCAGCGCGGCGCCCAGCCCCGACACCGCCGCGTCCAGCAGCGCGCTGGAATCGTCGAAGACCACACCGCCGCGCGGTTCCTCGGCCTCGACGCCCGCCATCTGGAACCAGGCCTTCCAGGGCCGCCCCCGGTGGCGCAGCAGCGGCACGCGCAGCAGGTCCTGGGGCTCGCTCAGTCCATGCCGGCGCTGGAATTCCGGACTGCACACCGGAAACACCGTCTCGCGGAACAGCAGGTCCGCGCGCACTCCGGGCCATTCGCCCGGCCCGTAACGCAGGGCCAGGTCGACCCCGTCGGTGACGAAGTCGGCCAGCCGCTCCTCGGCGCGGATGTCGATCTCCAGGTCCGGATTGGCCTCGGTGAACCGGTGCAGCCGCGGGGCCAGCATGCGCTGGAAGAAGCCGCCGAGCGTCGACAGCACCAGGGTGTTGGGGGCCCCTTCCGCCTGCAGCCGGGCCACGCCGCTGGTCAGCAGGTCGCTCGCCTCGGCGACGGCGCGGGCCAGCCGGGCGGCCGCGGCGGTCGGGACCATCTCGTTGCCCTCCCGCCGGAACAGCTTGACCCCGTAGCGCTGCTCCAGCGCCCGGATCTGATGGCTGACCGCGCCGTGGGTGACGAACAGCTCGTCCGCCGCCCGGCTGTAGCTGCGCAGCCGCGCGGCCGCCTCGAGCGCGCGCAGGGCGGAGAAGGGCGGTAAGGCCAAGGTTTCGCCTCGATGTGAACCAGGCTCACAATAGTGTGGAGAAGTGATCGTTCGTCAACCAGCCTGTCTCGGCGCATCCTCCCGGCACGCCAAGGCGCTGCACGCTCCCTCACAGAGCGATACGGGGCTTCCGGCGTGAGTGCAGTTCACAAAAACAAGACGCCTCAGGAGATCGTCCCATGACCCGCCGCCAACCCCTCAACCTGCTGAACGCCTCGCTGATCATCACCGGCGGGGTGCTCGCCGCCGCGATCGCGACCTCGGCCTTCGCCCAGACCTCGCAGGCCCGCCTGACGGACGCCCAATACATCCGCGCTGCCGCCTGCGCCGCCTGGGAGCCGTCGGCCGGAACCGGCACGGCCGTCGCCGACCGCGTCGCCGCCGAGGCCCGTGGCCGCCAGGCCGCCGTGGTCAGCCGCGCCGAGGCCGCCGCCGACACCGCCGCCCGCCAGGCCCGCCGCGCCGCCGGTGATCGCCTGGCCGAACAGCAACTGAGCGCCCGCTTCGCCGCGGAATGCTCGGGCCTCGCCGCCCTCGCCCCCCAGGGCGGCCGGGTCGCCGCCGCGCACTGACACCCCACTGCGCGCGCGAAAAAGGGCCGGTCGGATCTCCTCCCCGACCGGCCCTTCGTCGTG
>NZ_JANJTL010000095.1 GCF_024711105.1 Brevundimonas sp.
GGACGGCCGGCGCCTGCGGCTGTGGGGCCTGGCCGTGCCGACGCCTGGAACGCCCTGCGCCGACGACGGGGGCGAGCCCTATGCCTGCGAGGCCGAGGCGCGCGTCCTGCTCACCGAGGAGATCACCCGCGCCCGAGAGGCGCTGGAATTCCTCGCCGGCCAGATTCACCGGCAGTACGCCGAGGCGCCCAGTTTGCGCTGCGAGGTCCTGGGCCGGGACGACGATGGCGTCGACCTCGCCCGCTGCCGAACCCTGAACCCCAGCTGCATCCCCCAGCAGGTCGAATGCGCCGACCACTGGGTCGATCTCGCCGAACAGGTCATCGGCAGCGGCTCGGGGGCGCAGCGCCGTGAGCAGACCGCCGGAGCCTATGACGAGGCCGAGTTCGTGGCCTGCTTCGCTGACCTGGGCGTCTGGGGCGTCGCCGACGGCGCAGGGGTCGCGCGCCGCGAGGGCCACGTGGCGGACTGCTCCGCCTGATCCGGATGAGGGACGGCGCTCTCGTCCGCTTGCCAGCAGCGGCGCCGCCCGCCTAACTGCGCCCCGTTACTGGGGGTCCGCATGCTCGCTCGTCTGTTCCTGATCCTGGCGCTGGTCTTCGCCGCGCCCGCCGTCGCGCTCGCCCAGGCGCCCGAGCGCGCCCTGCCTTTGATCCCCGGCCAGACCTACGACACAGCCATCCCCGCGCCGGAACAGGTCCTCGGCTATGCGCTAGGCCAGCGGCTCTCCAGGTCCGCCGACGTCCTGACCTATTTCGAGGCCCTGTCCGCCGCCGCGCCGGACCGCATGCTGCTCGGCCGCTACGGCCAGACCTGGGAGGGCCGCCCGCTGCCCTATGCGGTGATCTCCTCGGCCCGGAACATCGCCCGGCTGGAGCAGATCCGCGCCGGCTCCCTGGCGCTGGCTGACCCGCGGCTGGGCGCCGCCGCCCTGCCGGACCAGCCGGTCATCGTCTGGCTGGCCTACAGCGTCCACGGCAACGAGATCAGCCCCGCCGAGGCCGCTATGGCCACCGCGCGCCACCTGCTCGCCTCGCGCGACGCCGAGGTGGCCCAGTGGCTGGACCAGGCCGTCGTCATCATCGTCCCGACCCAGAACCCCGACGGCCGCGACCGCTTCATGCAGGCCTATTACGCCGGCCTGGGCCTCGAGCCCGACCCCGACGCCTCGTCCGTCGAGCGCGACGAGCCCTGGCCGTCGGGCCGATTCAACCACTACCTGTTCGACCTCAACCGCGACTGGCTGGCCCTGACCCAGCCCGAGACGCGCGGCCACGTCGGCCTCATGCTCCAGTGGCGGCCCCAGGTCGTGGTCGACGCCCACGAGATGGGCACCGATGACACCTTCTTCTTCCCGCCCGAGGCCGAGCCGCTGAATCCGCTGCTGCCCGAGGCCCAGCTGCGCGCCCGCCACCTGTTCGGCCGCGCCACGGCCCAGGTCTTCGACCGCTACGGGGTCGAGTACTTCACCCGCGAGGTCTTCGACGCCTTCTATCCGGGTTACGGCGACGGCTTTCCGTCCTACCTCGGCGCAGTGGGCATGACCTACGAGCAGGGCTCGGCCCGCGGCCTCGCCGCCCGCCGTTCGTCCGGCGAGATCCTGACCTACTGGACCACCGTCCGGAACCACTTCCTGGCCTCGCTCTCGACCATCCGCACGGCCGCGGCCAACCGGGCCCAACTGCTCAGCGACTTTGGCGGCTACCACCGCCAGGCCATGGCCGAGGGCGGCTCCGCCGCCTGGATCCTCTCGCGGGGTTCGACCGATCCCGGCGCCGCCGACGCGCTCGCCGCGCTCCTGACCCGCCAGGGCGTCGAGGTCTCCCGCGCCGCCTCCACTTTCACCGCCTGCGGCCGCAACTATCAGGCTGGAGACTACATCGTCCGCCTCGGCCAGCCGCTCGGCCGCATGGCGCGCGTCCTCATCGACCCGTCCATCACCATGCGGCCCGAGTTCATCGAGCTGCAGGAACAGCGCCGCGCGCGCGGCGAGTACGCCGAGGTCTATGACGTCACCGCCTGGTCCCTGCCGGTCATGTTCAACGTCGACGCCGCCCAGTGCCGCAACACGCCGGGCGTCGCCGCCGAACCGGCCACCCCTGACGAGCGGCCCGGCATGGTCACCGGCGATCCCCAGTCTGTCGCCTGGATCGTCCCCGCTGGCTCCCAGGGCATGGAGGTCCTGACCCGCGGCCTGCGCGCCGGCCTGCGCATCCGCTCGGCCGAGGCCGGCTTCACCGTAGGCGGCCGGTCCTTCCCCGAAGGCTCCCTGATCATCCAGCGCGCCGGTCAACCCGAGACCCTCGAGTCCGTCCTGCGCGAACTCGCCGCCGAGAGCGGCGCCCAGATCATCGGCGTGGCCGACACCTGGGTGACGGAGGGTCCCTCCTTCGCCTCGGACCGCTCGCCGGTCATCCCGCCGGTGCGCATCGCGCTCGCCTGGGACGACCCCACCGACCCGTCCGCCGCCGGCGCCGTTCGCTACGTTCTGGAGCAGCGCTACGGCTACCCCGTCTCCATCGTCCGGACGTCCCAGCTCGCCTCTGGCGACCTCGGCCGCTACCAGGTCGTCATCCTGCCGGACGGCGGCGATTACGCCGAGGCCTTCGGCGAGGCGGAAGGCCTGCGCCGCTGGGTCCAGCAGGGCGGCGTCCTGATCGGCCTGGGCGCCGCGACCGACTTCCTCATCGCCGGCGACAACGCCTTCCTGCCGACCACCCGCGAGACCCTGCCCAGCGCTGAGGACGCCGACGCAGCCCCGGGTCTCATCGCCGACGCCGATAGCTACGCCGGTGCCATCGCCCCGACGGAGGCCCAGCCCGACTACGTGCTCGGCGTCCTCGCCGAGGTGGAGCTCGAGCCCGACCACTGGCTCTCGACAGGCCTGCCCTCGCGCCTCAACGTCCTTGTCAACGGCTCGGCCATCTACAGCCCGCTGCGCCGCGACGAAGGCGTCAACGTCGCCCGCTTCCCGGCCGCATCCGACCTGCTCGTCGCCGGCCACCTGTGGGAGGAGAACCGCCGCCAGCTGGCCTTCAAGCCCTATGTGATGGTCCGGCCCATGGGTCAGGGTCAGGTCATCGGCTTCACCCAGGACCCCACCTTCCGCGGCTACCTGCGCGGCCTGGACGTCCTCTTCCTCAACGCCATCTTCCGCGGCGCGGCTCAGTAGCCCCAGGCCCTAGGCCCGGGGGCCGAGGGCCTATATACCCCCCGCCTCATGTCCGCCCGGCCTCCCCTCGTCGCGCTTCGCGACGTCCGTCTTCAGGACGGTCCGAACCCTTTGTTCGACGGCGTCGATCTCGCCATCGCGCCGGGCGACCGGGCCTGCCTCGTCGGCCGCAACGGGGCGGGCAAGTCCACCCTGATGAAGATCGTCATGGGCCTCATCGAGCCGGACTCGGGCGAGCGCTCGGTCCAGGCCGGGACGCGCTTCGCCTTCGTGCCTCAGGAGCCCGACATCCAGGGCCCGATCCTGCGGGATCACGCCGTCTCCGGCGGCGCCGATCCCTGGGCCGCCGACCAGTGGCTCGAGACCTTCGGCCTCGATCCCGAAAAAACCACCGAGCGCCTCTCCGGCGGCGAGACGCGCCGCGCCGATCTCGCCCGCGCCTTCGCCGAAAAGCCTGACCTGCTGCTGCTCGACGAGCCGACCAACCACCTCGACATCCTCGCCATCGAGACGCTCGAGCGCGAGCTGACCGGCGCCCGCTTCGCCGTCCTCATGGTCAGCCACGACCGCACCTTCCTGGAGCGGACGACCAGGCGCTGCTTCTGGCTCGAAAACCGCCGCGTCCGCACCCTCGACAAGGGCTTCAAGGCCTTCGACGCCTGGGCCGCCAAGGTCACCGAGGAGGAGGCCGAATCGCTGCGCCGCCTGACCAAGGAGATCGAGCGCGAGACCTACACCTTCTACCGCTCCATCACCGCCCAGCGCACCCGCAACGAGGGCCGCGCCCGCCGGCTGGAGGCGCTGCGCCAGGACCGCGCCCGCCGCGTCGCCGATCTCCCGCGCGAGATCCAGCTCGGCGTCGACTCCGGCCAGACCTCGGGCAAGCTCGTCGCCGAGCTGAAGGGCGTCTCCAAGGGCTTCGGCGAGCGCACCATCCTCAAGCCCTTCTCCACCCGCGTCATGCGCGGCGACCGGCTCGCCGTCGTCGGCCCGAACGGCGCGGGCAAGACCACGCTCGTGCGCCTGCTGCTCGGAGAGATGCACGCCGACGCAGGCTCGATCCGCCTCGGCGCCAACCTCGAGCCCGTCTACCTCGACCAGGCCCGCGCCGATCTCCGCTCCGACATGACCCTGTGGGACGCCCTGACCCCCGGCGGCGGCGACTCCGTCTTGGTGCGCGGCCACTCCAAGCACGTCGCCGCCTACGCCAAGGACTTCCTGTTCAAGGAAGGCCAGCTGCGCCAGGCGGTCTCGACCCTGTCGGGCGGCGAGCGCAACCGCCTGCTGCTCGCCCGCGCGCTCGCCAAGCCCGCCAACCTGCTGGTGCTCGACGAACCGACCAACGACCTCGACATGGAGACGCTCGACCGGCTCGAGGACCTGCTCGAGGACTACGACGGCACCCTCATCCTCGTCAGCCACGACCGCGACTTCATCGACCGCCTGGCCACCTCGACCATCGCGCTCGACGGCCGCGGAAACGCCGTCGAGACCCCCGGCGGCTGGACGGACTTCGTCCGCCAGAATCCGGGCTTTCTCACGCCCGTCTCTCCCCCTCCTGAGGGGAGTAGTCGCGCAGCGACCGAGGGGGGCAAGTCCGCCCCCGCTCCGAAGACGTCCGCCAAGCTCTCCTACAAGGACGCCCGCCGTCTCGAAGAGGCCGAGCGCGAGCTCGAAACCCTGCCCGCCGAGATCGAGAAGCTCGAAACCGCCCTCGCCGACCCGACCCTGTACGCGTCCGACCGCAGGCGCTTCGACAAACTGTCCGCCGACCTGGACGCCACCCGCGCGCGCCTGGCCCTCGCCGAAGAGGACTGGCTACGGCTCGAAGACATGAAGGCCGCGCTGTCGGCCTGATTTCGGCGCCGTCCCGCCATTTGCTGGGGACAACTCACGCCTCTGCATTGTGACGGTTTTTTGAAAGCGTCCACCGGTCGAACACCGGTTATCCACCGCGCTCGTCGTCGTTTCGCACAGGGCGGCCGATCAAGCCGCTTGTCACCAAATCGGTTCGGTGTGACCTTGATTTCGCCGACGGACATCGCGGCGCGGAACTCCGGGGAGACCCGGGCTTCAAGCGGCGAAGACGGCTTCCGATCAAGGCCCGACGGGGGAACCCGGCGGACACCGGATCGGGGTTCTGGAGCGGGGCGACCCGCCGAGGAGCCGGGCTGACGGAGCAGCAGGGGAACCTGCCTGCCATCGAGGCCCAGGTGCGAAGGGAACAGCCGAACGGCGCCGGGTTCGCCCGCCGCCAGGACGCCGAGGCCCGACCGTAACGGACCACGTCCAACCCGGACTTGGTGAGGGGCCGATGCCGAGGGTTCGCCCGGAGCATCGCCCCTCGATCCGTTTCTGGGCCCTGTTTTCCTCGCCCGCGCAGCGTGGAGGCCATCGCCCCGCCCACGGGAGCGCGACCGTCTCCGGCGGGAGGTAAGGGCAAGCCCCACCCACAAACCTTCCCAATCCCCCCGCTCGCCATTACGCTGTTCCCGTGCGCTTTCGGGGATTCGCCGGCATGCATCGCAGAGCCCTGATCGGCGGCCTTGGGGCCGGCGCGGTCACCGCCGCGCTCGCGGCCTGCCAGCCGCGCCGTCCGCGCGTCGACGAATACGGCCGTATCCGCATCCGCTTCGCGACCGACTGGCGCGCCCAGGCCGAGCACGGCGGCTTCTATCAGGCGCTGGCCCGCGGCCTCTACGAGGAGCGCGGCCTGAACGTCGAGATCGTCCAGGGCGGACCGTCGGTGAACGTGCCCCGCCTGCTGGCTTCCGGCTCGGTCGAACTCGGCATGGGCTCCAACAGCTTCATCCCGATGACGCTCGCGGCCGAGAACGCGCCCGTCCGCGCCGTCGCCGCCTTCTTCCAGAAGGACCCTCAGGTCCTCATCGCCCATCCGGATCCGGCCCTGGAGTCGATCGCCGACCTGACCGGCCGGCCGATCCTGCTGGCCGACGCCTCGATCACCGCCTTCTGGGTCTGGCTCAAGGCGCGCTACGGCTTCACCGACGCCCAGGTGCGCGCCTACACCTTCAGCCCCGCCCCCTTCCTGGCCGACCCCCAGGCCGTCCAGCAGGGCTATCTGACCAGCGAGCCCTACACCATCCAGCAGGAGGCTGGCTTCGAGCCGCGGGTCTTCCTCCTCGCCGACGAAGGCTACCCCTCCTACGCCACCATGGTGCTCGCCCCCGACGCCCTGATCCGCGATAACCGCGACGCCGTCGCCGCCTTCATCGAGGCCTCGGCCGAGGGCTGGCGCTCCTACCTCAACGACGACCCCGAGCCGGCCAATCGCCTCATCCGCGAAGCCAACCCCGAGATGAGCCAGGACCTGCTCGACTATGCGCGGACCGCGCTGGTCGCCAACGACATCGTCGCCGGCGAAGGCGAGACCATCGGCATGATGACCGAAGAGCGCTGGCGCGAGTTCTTCGAGGTCACCTCGTCCGCCGGCGTCTTCGACCCCGACACCGACTGGCGCTCGGCCTTCACCCTCGACTTCGTCCAGGCCGGGTGAGCAGGCCGTCCCAATGTCCGCTCACCCCGGCGAATGCCGGGGCCCAGATCGTATGACTCCCCGCCGCTCCAGTGATCGCTCACGACGCCCTCCGGGGCGAATGCCCGGCCATGTCATCCGGACCCTGGCCTTCGCCGGGGTAAGCGGAAGATGAGCGAGTCTCTCGCCGCCCTCTCCGACGCCCTCGTCGCCTACCCCGGCCGCGGCCCCGCGCTTGGCCCCCTGTCCCTCGAGGCCCGCCCCGGCGAGATCACCGCCCTCGTCGGCCCGTCCGGCTGCGGCAAGTCCACGGCGCTCCGCCTGCTCGCCGGCCTCCAGCCGACCACCGCCGGTCAGGTCAGCCGCCAGGTCGGCCCCGGCGACATCGGCATGGTCTTCCAGGCCCCCACCCTCGCCCCCTGGCTCACCGCCCGCGCCAACATCGTCCTGCCGCTGCGCCTCTCCGGCATCCCCGACAGGGAAGCGAAAGCCTCCGCCGACGCCGCGCTGGCCCGTGTCGGCCTGACCCACGCCGCCGGCCTCAAGCCCGCCCAGCTCTCCGGCGGCATGGCCATGCGCACCGCGCTCGCCCGCGCCCTGGTCACCCGCCCCCGCCTGCTCCTGCTCGACGAGCCCTTCGCCGCGCTCGACGCCCTCACCCGTCGCGAGGTCATCGACGACGTCCTTGCCCTCTGGTCCGAGACCAAACCCGGCGTCCTCTTCGTCACCCACGACGTCGAGGAGGCCGTCTACATGGCCCACCGCGTCCTGGTCATGACGCCCGCGCCCGGCCGCATCGCCGCCGAGATCGCCACTCCACCCGGCCTGCCTCGCTCCGAAGGCTTCCGCGCCACGCCCGCCTTCCGCGACACGGTCGAGGCCGCCTACGCCGCCATCCAATCCGCCCGAGCGGCGGCATGAGGGCGCTCGCCCCCTGGCTGGCCTTCGCCCTCATCCTGCTGGGCTGGGAGGCCGCCTGCCGCCTGCTCGAGGTCCCCGTCTACCTCCTGCCCGCCCCCAGCGACGTCGCCCGCGCGCTTGCCGAGCGCTGGCCGCTGCTGCTCCAGGCCGCCGGGCGGACCCTGATGATGGCCCTGTCCGGCCTGCTCGCCGCTGTGATCGTCGCCGGCCTGCTGGCCGGCCTCGCCGCAGCCAGCCGCACCGCGGCCTCGGCGCTCCGCCCGCTGGCGGTCACCGTCCAGGTCACCCCCGTCGTCGCCATCGCGCCGCTCGTCGTCATCTGGGCGGGTCTCGAGAACAGCGAGCGCGCCGTCACGGCGCTCGCCGCCGTCGTCGCCTTCTTCCCCCTTTTCTCGGGCGCGCTCACCGGCCTCACCTCCGCCGATCCGGACCTCGAACGTCTCTTCGACCTCTACGGCGCCTCGCGGCTCGACCGGCTCCTGCGCCTGCGCCTTCCATCCGCCGCGCCCTTCATGCTTGAGGGCCTGTCGGTCGGCGCCGGCCAGGCCGTCATCGGCGCCGTGGTGGCCGAGTTCGTCGCCGGCTCCGGGGCCAGCCAAGGCCTCGCCTGGCGCATCCTCGAGGCCGGCAACCGCCTGCGCACCGCCGAGATGTTCGCCGCCCTGGTGGTTCTCGCCGCGCTAGGCCTCGTCGTCCACGCCCTGATCGGCCTGGCGCGGCGCCGCGCGCTCGCCGCCTGGTCCGGCGCGCGTTAACCCGCGAGCAAGCGCGCGATCCCTATTCTCGCGGACCTTTCGGGGATCGCCTTCATGGCTCGCGGACTTCTCCTGCTCGGCGGCGCGGCCGCCCTCCTTTTCGCCGCCCAGCCCGCGGCTGCCCAGGAGAGCGCGCGCGAGGCCGGCCTGCGCTACCTCACCTGGCCCGGCCGCCCGCCGGTGCAGCAGACCCGGCCCGAACCGCAGCGCCCGCGCCGTCTGGCCCCGCCGCGCGTCCAGACCGAGGTCGAGACCCCGCCGCCGCCTCCCCCGCCGGTCACCCAGCCCGTCCCGCGCCTCAGCGCTCCGACCGTCCCCGCTTCGGCCACGGTCGAAAGCCCGACGCCGCGCTATTACTCCGTACATCGCGCCGCCGGCCGTCAACCGGACCCCATCCCCCAGGCCGGCGAACGCGCCGCCTCCGACGGGACCCAGGTCGTCCTGGCGGTCCCGTCCGGCCGTTCGCTTGCCGAGCAGGACCGGCTGGCCACCGCCCAGGAGGCGATGGACATCCTGCGCGACCTGCCGCCCGACCAGCTCGCCCAACTCCTGGAGCAGCCGCGTTGAGCCGCCTTCAGGACCTCATCGACCTCGCCAAGGAGCCGTCGAGCGAAAAGCGCCGCGCCCTCCTGCGCGAGGTGACCGATGTCTTCTTCGGGACCGACGCCCACAACCCGACCGAGCTCGCCCTCTACGGCGAGGTTCTCAGCCAGCTCACCGCCGAGATGGAAGAGGCTGTCCGCGTCGAACTTGCCGAACGCTTCGGCCCCTCGCCCGCCACGCCCCGCTCCCTGGCCCGCAAGCTGGCGCTCGACACCGAGGCGGTGGCCGGGCCGGTCTTGCGCGACTCCCCGGCGCTCGAGGAGGACGACCTGCTCGAAGTCGTCCGCACCAAGGGCCAGGGCCACCTGCGCGCCGTGTCCGGCCGCGCCGTCGTGCCCGAGGCCGTCTCCGAGGTCATCGTCGAGCGCGGCGACGACGAGACCGTCGACCAGCTCGTCCGCAACGAAGGCGCGCGTCTCTCGCGCGCCACGTCCGAGGCCGTGGTCGACCGCGCCCAGGCCAATCCGGCTCTCCACGAGGCGGTGGTCAATCGCGCCAACCTGCCGCCGGACCTGCTCAACGAAATGTACTTCGTGGTCGAGGCCGGCCTGCGCCAGCGCATCCTCGAACAGAACTCCAAGCTGGATCCAAAGGCCCTTGAGGCGGCGCTCGCCGCCGGCCGCGACCGCCTCGCCGCCGCCGACGGCGCCTTGCCCGCCGATTTCGAGACCGCCCAGGCCTATATCCGAGAGCTGCGCGCCGCCGGGGCGCTCACGCCCGAGATGCTGGCCCGCTTCCTGCGCTCGGGCGGCCGCACCGAATTCCTCATCGCGCTCTCCGAACTCGCCGAGATCGATTTCCAGACCGCGCGCAGCATCATCGACCGCTGCGAGCTCGATGCGCTCGCTGTGGTCTGCAAGGCCGCCGACCTCGAACGCGCCCTGTTTCTCACCTACGCCGTCGTCCTCCTCGGCCGCGAAGGCGACGGCATGGCCAGGGCCCAGTCCTACGGCCGCATGTACGCCGAGCTCCCCCGCGACACGGCGCTTCGCACCCTGCGCTTCTGGCGCATGCGCCGCCAGACCGGCTCAGAACTCGCCGCTTAATCTACCGCTCACCCCGGCGAAGGCCGGGGTCCAGATCATAGAGCTCCGAACTCTCGCGTCGGCTGCGATTAAGCTGCCTGGACCACCGCCTGCGTCATTTCATCGGGACCCCGGCCTTCGCCGGGGTAGGCGGTAGATGTGGGTGGCAGCCGCCCTACAGCGTCCCCATCGCCAGGAAGGCGCGCGCCGCGGCGAAATCGCCCACGCCCAGCGTCACCGTCCGCACCGATCCATCGACCCGCACCAGCTCCACCAGAAACCGCTCGCGCGGATCGAGCACGCCCAGCGCATCCGCCGCCGCGGTGGGGAACCTGAACAGCACCCCGCCCGCGCCCCCTCCCGGCGCCAGGGTCGGCTCAGCGCTCGATTGCGCGCTCGCCAGGAACACCCGACTGGACGACCTCGGCGGCGTCGCGGCCACGCCTGCGCGCGGCAGCCAGGCCGAGCCGGCCCGCGACGGGTCCCGCACCACGATCCGCGCCGAGGCGAAGCGCTCGCCGCGGCCGGGCCGCGCCGCCAGCGCCAGGGCTTGGCCGGCCTCACCGCCCGCATAGCCGAACACCACGGCGTTCGCGCCCGAGCCTGCGTCCTGCCGCACCAGCCAGCTCGGCGTGCGATAGGCGCGCCGGTCGACCGACCAGGCGCTCCCCTGTCCGGGAAACTCCATTCGCGCCGTGCGCGACCAGGCCTCGAAGGCCGAGCGCACCCGGCCCGCGGCCGTCCTCAGGTCCTGGGAGTCGCACGCCGTCGCCGCCGCCCGCGACCGCGCCCGCTGGCGCACGCCGTTCAGGTCCGCCTCGCTGACGCCCGACCTCAGGGCCGCGCCGCGCGCCTGGGCCGCCCCGGCCTCCAGCGCCTGGGCCGTCGCCCGCGTGAACAGGCCGCACCTTGCGTGGGCGGCGCTCATCAAGGCGCGCTCGTAATAGATGTCGGCCGGACCCGCCTGGGCGGCGCCGGCCAGCGCCAGCCCGCCCACGGCGGCGAGCACGGCGAAGCTGTTTCGGGCTTGGCTCGGGATGCGCATGGCCTCACCTTAACCACGCCGGCTTTGCGGTTCGGTTTCCGGTTACGGTTAAGGCTTTGCTGATTTCCACCGATGTCTGGGTCGCGGCTCTCGTCCGCCGCGCCGAACTGGCCGGCGCCTCGGCGGTCGTCGTGCGCCGGGGCGACGCCCGCGCCGGGGCCGTCCTGGTCAAGGCCTACGACACCCTCAACCGCACCGCCCGCCTCTACGCCGAGACCACCGGCCTCGACGGCGACCGTCTGTGGATCGAGCCCCACCCAGATGCGCCGGAATCCGACCTCGACGCCTACGCCGAGCGCCAGGCCGGCTACGACCCTGACATCTGGCTCATCGAGATCGAGGACCGCCAGGGACGGCATTTCCTGGTGGAGAAGGTGGGATAAGGCGGCCTTACGCCGCCATCCGCCCCCAGACCGCCTTGTCAGCGGCCACGGGCGTCAGCCGGCCCTTGGAGGCCTTGGACTTCAGCTGGCGGATCACCGCGTCGGGCAGCACCGCAAACCGCGGCTCGACCAGCTCCGGCGCGCAATCGGCCTCGGGCGCGGCGAACAGGGCGGCGTTCAGCCCGACATTGCGGCTGGCGATCAACCAGGCCAGGCGGCGCGCCCGCTCGGGCTCGTCGCGATGCAGCATCGGGTTCTCCGCGAACAGCTCGCAGCCCAGCTCGACCACATAGTCGAACCCCAGCCGCGCGAAGCGCCGCTCGTCCACCGGATCGACCGCCAGGCCTTCGGCCAGATCAAACACGGCGTCGTTCAGCAGAAACAGCACCAGCGGACATCCCATCGACCGGACGCATTCTCGTCCGTTGAGACGACCCTACCCGCAGGCCCTTTTCGATCCGGTGAGCGAACGCGGTTAAGCAGATATGAGCGCCAGGGCGCCCGGCCCGGGTCCCCAGAACAGCCCCGCTTGACTCCCCGCCTCCCGTAACGCCGAATTGCGCCGGGTGGAGGAGCGGCCGTGGTTTCATGGGCCAAGATCGCCAAGGCGGCGACGATCAGCCTTGTGCTGACGCTGCTGGCGCTCGGCGGCTCCAAGCTGAACCTGTTCGGCTTCGAGGACATCACCAACGCCGGATCCGACGATGTCTGGCAGCGCCTGACGGCGGGCGCCTACGGCCGTGACGAGCGCCCGGGTCAGGACCTCATCCGCATCGTCCATATCGACGACGAGGGATTGACGGCCCTGCGCGGTCAGGGCTGGACCGGCTGGCCGCCCGGCTACGCCAATCTCGGCTACATGATCGAGGACGTACTGAACGCGGGCTCGCAGCCGCCGCGCGCCGTCTTCGCCGACCTGATCATCCTGGGCCAGGCCGGCCTGACCCCCGAGGGTGAGGCCGATTTCGCAGTGCTCGTCGATGTCCTGTCGCGCGCCACGCGAGCGGAGGCGTGGAACAGCCACACGGCCTGCCTGGCCGATCCGCTCACGCGGCTGGCCTGCATCGTCGAGGCCGGCGGCGTCCCGATCATCCTGGCCAAGCCGGACGCCGCCGAACAGGCGGGCCAGACCGACGTCCAGCGCCGCCTGGACCAGGTCGCCCTGCTCTCGCCGGTGCTCGTCGGCGCCCGCGCCTATCCGCTGGTCAACACCTATGACGACCGCGCCCTGCCGGGCGTGTCCGACTTCGACCTGTCGCCCGCCGCCGCCCTCTACGCCGCCGGCTGCCTGCGCGCGCTGAAGGCGACGGGCGAGAACGGCTGCGGCCTGCCCGCCTTCGAGACGGCCGCCGCCGCCGCGCGGGCCGCCCTCGCCGACCGCGCGCCGCCCTCGGGCGCCGCCACCGCTCTGCGCCGCGACTGGCGCAGCGACATGTCCGTCGTGTGGGGCGACCGCATACCCGAGCGCCAGGCCGAGTTCACCGAGGCCGTCAGCTCCTCGCCCGCGCCGGAGTGCCGCCATGACGTCGGCCTGTTCACCCGCGTCTTCGAACAGTCGGTCGCGGCCCGCGGCGTCGGCTCGGGCGAGCGCCAGGCCTGCGCCTACACCTTCAACCTCGGCTACGACCGGCTGGTCGCCGGCTTCGGCATGACCCAGGACCGCTACGACTACGTCCTGGCCGACCGGCTGGTCCTGATCGGCAGCCACATGCGCAACAGCGACTGGGCGCCGACGCCCCTGCACGGCCAGCTGCCCGGCGTCCACTACCACGCCATGGCGCTCGACAACCTCGTCCAGTTCGGCGCCGACTACCGCCGCATCGAAACCACCTTCCTGAACACCGACGACATCCTCAAGTCGCTGCTGACCTTCATCCTGCTGTTCACGGTGATCGTCGCGGTCATGGCCAGGAACGCCATCCTCGAGGAGGTCTTCCCCGACCGCGAAGGCCGGCTGCCGCTATGGGCCACGCCGATCTACTACGGACTGCTCGCGGTTCTCATCCTCGGCCTGACCGGTCTGGTCACCTGGCTCGGCGCCGGAGTGTGGCAGCGCGCCGTGATCAACTGGCTGGGCATCCTGTCGCTGACCTTCAGCGTCCTGGTCATGGCGGCCCGCACCACCCTGCTCCAGGACGCCGGCTCGAGCCTGCGCTGGACCACCCGGATCGGCGATCGCCTCAAGTTCGAGACCGACACCCTGTCGCGCCGCCGCCGGCCCGTCCCGGCCGAGCCAGACCCCGCGCCCGCCCCGGCGCGCCCCCGCTCCAGACGAAAGAAGACCCCCGATGCTTCGTAACCTCGCCTTCGCCGCCGCCCTGCTCGCCGCCACGCCCGCGTTCGTCCAGGCCCAGGACACGGTGCTGGGCCGCGTCACCGCCTATAATCGCGCCGAGCTGCGCGCCTTCGACTCCGATGGCCGGCCCCTGGGCCAGCCCATCCGCAGCCGAGATCTCCCGGCCAATGCGCCCATAGTGGCCTTGCGGCCCGGCGGGGGCGTCGGCATCCGGCACGGCGGCCAGATCATCTTCCTGCGCGGCATCGATGTGGAGTTCCAGCTGAACGAGTCCGGTTCGGCCCAGTGTCTGGCGGCCAGCGGCGCGACCCGCGAGTCGGGCGCCATCTCGACGGGCACCTACGCCGGCGGCGGCTCCAGCCGCGACTGCCGGCTCGGCGGGTCTTGACCGTGCGGGGCCGGCTCCTCGGCTTCGCCTGGGCCCTGGCGCTGCTGGCGGCGGCCGCGCCCGCCTCGGCCCAGCTCGGCCGCTTCCTGCCTGGGCGGGGCTATGCGGTGGATGGGCGGGAGGGCCCCTACCTGACCCAGGTCGACCCCCGCGAAATCAGCCAGCGCGTGGGCACGGGCCCGGGCCTGGCCTTCGCATCCGAGGCCGGCAACCAGGGCGCTCACCGCGGTCAGCGCCTGCGCATGCCCCGGACCGAGGCGGCCATCGCCGCCCTGATCGCCGAGCTGGACGCGCCCTGGCCGCACGACCCGCGCCTTCCCGTTCAGGTCCACATCCTCGCAAGCGGCTTCTACGCTCCGATGGCCCTACCGGACGGGTCGATCATGGTGCCGTTGGGCCTCATCGCCCAGGCCGAGACCGACGACGAACTGGCCTACATTCTCGGCCACGAACTGGCCCATGTCCGCCTTGGCCACTTCGCCGACGACCAGGGCTTCCGCGAGCAGCGCCGGAATGGCCAGCGTCTCGCCGACGCCTACGGCATGGCCTCCATGCTCTATCAGATGCGCCCGCGCGAGGACGGCAGCATCGCGGTGGGCGGCGATGATCGCTCCTCGGTCCGCGCCGCCGCCGCCAGCGACCAGCTGAACACCCTGATCAACGTCTTCGCCGAACCCGCCTGGGCGCGCGGCCAGGAGGACGAGGCCGACGCGCTTGCCTTCGACCTCTCCGAGGCCGCCGGCTTCAATGCGCTGGACGCCGCCGACGCCGCCTTCGGCCGAATGGAGGCGGACTTCAACACCCGCCGCGCCCTGGCCGAGGCCATGGAGGGACAGCTCAGCGAAACCGTCGCCGACGCCTCCTCCCAGGTGAACCTGAACGCCGTCGCGGCCGGTGATCTGCGCAGCGTGGGGAACAGCCTGCTCAACGGCCTCGCCCGCTCCGGCGGCCGGCGCGCCTTCGAATTCGCCTCCGGCTATTTCGGCCAGCGGCACCGCCCGCCCGACGCCCGCAGCGAAGGCCTGTCGACCTACGCCGACCGCGCCTATCCGGACCTCGCCGCCTTCCGCGATCCGCAGGAACAGCGTCTGACCGCGATCCGCGCCTCGGACGAGTACCTGCAGGCCATCGTCGCCGTCGACGCCCTCCAGGCCGCCCAGGAACTCCGGCGCGAAGGCGACCTCGAGGGCGCCCTCACAGAGATCCAGCGCGCCCAAGCCACCCCCTACGGCGGCTCGGCGGTCATCCTCAACGCCGCGGCCGGCATCAACGCCGACCTCGGTCGCATCGATGAGGCCGAGGCCCTTTACACCCAGGCCAACCGGCAGGAGGAACAGGGGCTCGACGGCTACGTCGCCCACGTCCGCATGCTGATCCGCGCCGGCCGCCGCGACCGCGCCCGCCAGGTGATCCACGAAGGCGCCGCCCGCTTCGGCGGCGGCGAGCTCGGCGAAAAGGCCTTCCTGCCCTCCTTGGTCGCCGTCTCCTTCGCCGACGGGCAGGAGCGCGAGGGCCTCGTCTACCTGCGCCGCTGCCGCGCCTACGCCGAGGAGCGCCTGACCCAGGACTGCACCCTGGCCGCCCTGTCGCCCAACGACCCCCAGCAGTACGAGAACCTCTCCCCCGAAACCCGCCGCGAAGTCGACGCCGCCGTCCGCACCAACTCCACCGACCGCCGCGGCCTCGGCCTCCTCGACAACTTCCGCATCTCGATCCCGGGCGGGTGAGGCCCCCGCTTTTTCTTCCCTCGCCTGTCGGCCTCGGCCATCCTCCGGCGTCGTATCGCCGAAGGAGGATCGCCCGTGCTCTACGCCGTGCTCTGTTATGACCGCGAGGATGTGGTCGGCGCCTGGTCCAAAGAGGAGGACGAGGCCGTCATGGGCCGCCTCATGGCCGTGCAGGACAAGCTCGCCGCGCAGGGGCGTATCGGGCCGGTCGCGCGCCTGCTGCCCACCACCGCCGCCACCACCGTCCGCAAGGGCAAGGACGCCATGGTGCTGGACGGGCCCTTCGCCGAGACCAAGGAGCAACTGCTCGGCTTCTATATCATCGACGCGGACGACCTCGAAGGCGCGGTCGCGGTCGCGCAGGACCTGGCCAAGGCCTCGGGCTCGCACGGGTCGTATGAGCTGCGCCCCGTCGGCTTCTTCCACGACTGGAAGGCCCTGAAGGAAAGCCCGCCCGCGTGACCGACCTGGCCTGGATCGAGGCGGCGCTGGTCGCCGCCCGCCCCCGGGCCGTCGGGGCCCTGCTCCGCTACTTCCGCGACCTCGACCTGGCCGAGGAGGCCTTCCAGGACGCCTGCCTCAAGGCGCTCTCCGCCTGGCCCTCCAAGGGCCCGCCGCGCGACCCCGCCGCCTGGCTGATCTTCGTAGGCAGGAACGCCGAGGTGGACGGCGTGCGCCGCCGCTCGAAATCCCGGGCCCTTCCGGACGAGCGCGAACTTTCCGACCTCGACGACGCCGAGACGCCGCTCGCCGACCGGCTGGACGAGGCCGACTATCGCGACGACATCCTCAGGCTGCTCTTCGTCTGCTGCCACCCGGACCTGCCCTCGACCCAGCAGATCGCGCTGGCGCTGCGCATCGTCTCCGGCATTCCGGTCCCGCGCATCGCCCGCGCCTTCCTCGTCGGCGAGAGCGCCATGGAGCAGCGCATCACCCGCGCTAAGTCCAAGGTCGCCGCCGCCGGCGTCCCCTCCGAGGCCCCCGGCCAGGTCGAACGCGCCGAGCGGCTCGGGGCCGTCGCGGCCATGGTCTATCTGATCTTCAACGAGGGCTACACGGCGCCCGACCCGGCGTCGGAACGCGGCGGCCTGGCCGAGGAGGCCATCCGGCTCGGCCGGCTCCTGCTGCGCCTCTTCCCCGCCGAGCCCGAGATCATGGCGCTGGTGTCGCTGATGCTGCTCCAGCACGCCCGCGCCGCCGCCCGCTTCTCCGCCTCGGGCGCCGCCATCCTGCTCGACGACCAGGACCGCGCCCGCTGGGACCCCAAGCTGATCGCGGAGGGTCTCGCGCTGCTCGACAAGGCCATGCGCCACGGCCGCCCCGGCCCCTATCAGGTCCAGGCCGCAATCGCCGCGCTTCACGCCCGCAGCCCTTCCGCCGACCGCACCGACTGGGCCGGCATCGAGCGCCTCTACGCCACGCTCGAGCACATGGAGCCGTCGCCTGTCGTCACGCTCAACCGCGCCGTCGCCGTGATGAAGGCCCGCGGCCCGGAGCCCGCGCTCGCCATGATCGAGCCCTTGGCCAGCCAGCTCTCCGGCTATTTCTATTTTCACGGCCTGAAGGGCGCGCTCCTCAAGCAGCTCGGCCGCGCCTCCGAGGCCCGCGCCGCCTTCTCCCAGGCCGTCTCGCTGGCCAACACCCCCGCCGAAGCCGCCCACATCCGCGGCCAGATCGAGAGCCTGTCGGCCTGACGCAGCCACGGCGGCCCATCGCCGCACTCGGGTTGCCCCTTTGGGATCACCCCCTTAGGCTCCCCCCACTGATCGCGAGGCAGGCGGACCCGTCCCCTGCCTCGTTTCATTTCCAGTGAGAGGTACCTCATGCGTTCGACCATCGCCGCCGTCGCCGCCGCCGCCGCCCTGTTCGGGGCCGGCTCCGCCCTGGCCCAGAGCCCGTCCTTCACCGACCAGGAGCTCTCCGCCTACGCCGAGGCGCTGGACGTGATCATGCCGATCGCGCAGGCCGCCGGCGGCGCGCCCAGCGACGAGCAGCAGGCCCAGATGGCCCAGGCCGTCACCGACGCCGGCCTGACCGCCGAGCGCTTCAACGCCATCGCCACCGCCAGCCAGTCCGACGCCGTGGTTCGCGCCCGCATCGACCTCGCCGCCGCCGGTGAGCCCGCCGCCACCAGCGTCTCGGCCGCCACCAGCGACGCCGAAATCGACCAGTTCGCCCGCGCCATGGTCGCCGTCCGCACGGCCTCGGGCGGCTCCAGCTCCCCCACCGCCGAACAGCAGGCCGCCATGGCCGAGGCCGCGACCTCGACCGGCCTGACCGTCGAGCGCTTCAACGCCATCGGCGCCGCCATCCGCGCCGAGGAGCACCTGCGCGCCCGCGTGGCGCTGGCCGAGGCCCAGCTGGCGGGCTGAGCCCCCGGGAGCGGGGGTTCGGTCCATCCGAGCCCCCACCACCCTGCAACCCAGGGTAAAGCCAGACTCGACCCTCCCGCGCGGCCGTTATAGCTTCCGTCGGGGAAAGGGAGGGCGACCTCAATGACTTGGTTGCAGCGCGGCGCGCTCGTGTGCGTCCTGGCGATCGGGCTGTTCGCCTTCCCCTCCCAGGCTCTCGCCCAATGGTTGCGAGCCGAAAGTCCTCGCTTCATCGTCTATTCCCAGGGCGACCAGCGCACCCTGCGCGACTATGTGCTCCAGCTGGAGACCTTCGACTCCATGCTGCGGGCCCGGCACAACCTGGACCCCGCGGGCGTCCCGGCGCGCAAGCTGCCCATCTACCTCGTGCGCGGTTCGGATCAGCTCAGGACCATCCGGCCCGAGGCGGACGACGGCATCGCCGGGCTCTACGTCCGGTCCAACTCCGACGTTTTCGCCATCGCCATCCGCGACCGTGAGGACGACGACACCCTGATGCACGAATACGTGCACCACTTCATGCTGGCGAACTTCCCCTCCGGCTATCCGGGCTGGCTCGTGGAGGGGTACGCTGAATACTACATGACCACGGACATCAATCCGCGGCGCATCTACGTCGGCCGCCACGCGCCGGGGCGCACCGACACCCTGAACTATTTCCGCCGCTGGCTGCCGTGGGATCAGGTGCTGGCCAACGGTCCGCAGGCCCTGCAGGATTCCGAGGCCCGATCGCTCTACTACGCCCAGGCCTGGCTGCTGACCCACTACATGCTCAGCGACCCGAACCGCATGGCCCAGCTGCGTAACTACGTGCGCCGTCTCAACCAGGGCGGTCATCCGGTCGCCGCCTTCACAGAGACCACCGGCATCCCCGTGGACCAGCTGGAGGCCGTCCTGCGCGCCTACATGCGCGGCGGCATGCCGTATCTGGAGCTGACGCCGGACCAGTCCGCCCCGCCGCCCGTCACCATCACCCAGCTGCCGGCCTCCGCCGACGACCTGCTGCTCGACGCCCAGCATCTGCGCAGCTGGGTCGACGAGGCGCGCGGACCCGAGCTTCTCGCCCGCGTGCGCGAGCGGGCCGCCCGCCACCCGGCGGATCCCTTCGCCCAGGTCGTGCTGGCCCGCGCCGAGCTCATGCTCGGCGATCCGGCCGTCGCCGACGGCGTCCTCGACCGTGTGCTCGAGGCCGATCCCGAAAACGTCGAGGCGCTTCAGCTCAAGGCCGAGCGCCTCATGGCCCAGGGCGACGAGATGCCCGACCAGCAGGCCGCCCTCTACGGCCGCGCCCGCGCCTTCCTCGCCCGGGCCTACGCCGCCGACAACGGCAGCTTCCAGACCCTCTATGCGCTGGCGCGCAGCCGCCGGATCGCCCCGGACTATCCCACCGACAACGATCTGGAGACCTGGCTCGCCGCCAATGAAATGGCGCCCCAGCTGCCCAGCATCCGCATCGAGGGCGCCCAGGCGCTGATCCAGGCCGGCGAGTTCGGGCACGCCCTGACCCTGCTCGCGCCTCTGGTCAGCGACCCGCACGGCGGCGAAACCGCGGCGGCGGCCCGCAGCCTGGTCGGCCTCATCCAGGCCCGGATGGCGGGCGGCGCGCCCTCGGGCGCCGCCGTAGCCCCGGGCGGTCCGCCGGGCGGCTCCGGCCCGCCCCTGGGCGCAGGTCCGATCAACGTCTCCCAGATCGAGTTCTGCACCGGCCTAGCTCTGGCCTGGCGCGCCGTGGACCCCAACACCGAGACCGTTCGCGAGGCCGAGACCTGGACCCAGCTGTTCAACCGGCTTGTCCGCGCCTACCCCTCCCCCCAGGCCGCCGCCGACGCGCTGGCCCGAAGCACCGAGGACGCCACCCTCGATGACCCCATGTGGCCGCCCTGCCGCCTCATCGAGGAAGACGGCCAGATGCGCATCGTGGATCCCCGCGACGAGGAGGGTTAGGGCGCGGGCGCCCGGCAATAGGCGCTCGACCCCCCGCTCTCGCGCAGCATCCCTACGTAATAGGCCGCGAAGCCCGCGGCCTGGCCGCGGTTGAAGGCTGTCTCCTGCAACTCGTCGACCGCCGTGGCCCAGTCATCGGCGCATACGGCCGCCTCCGCCGTCCCGCGCGCGCAGTCGATGAAGGCGCCCAGCGCTGCGCGATAGCGCTCCACCTCCGCCCGCCCCATGACCGGCCCGTGGCCCGGCACGACCAGCCGGAACGGCTCGGCCAGCACCTCGTCCAGGGCCGCCAGCCATCCGTCCGGGCACGCCGTGTCCAGGAACGGCGCCGGCAAGGTGATCAGGTCGCCCACCGCCGCCACGCCCGAGGTCGGGTCGAACAGCCACACGTCGGCCTCCGTCGCCGCATCCTCGGCGATCCTGACCCGCAACCGCCCGTCGCCCGCCGGCAGCGAGCCGTCCGCCTCCAGCGCCCGGTCCGGGATCAGCTCCTCGGCGCGGGCGATCACCGCGATGTCGCCGCGCACGTCCTCGGCCAGGGCCGGCGGCGCCTGGCCACTGTCGAGAAAGGCCTGCCCGCGCGCCACCGATGGCCGCATGAAACCCTCGATCGCGCCCTCGATGGCCCGGCTGGCGAACACCGGCACGTCGGGCCAGCGTTCGGCCAGCGCCAGGTTGCCGGTGACATGGTCCAGGTGCCAGTGGCTGTTCACGATCGCCGCGAGCGGCCGCCCGTCCGCCGTGACCCGCGCCTCGATCGCCTCCCGATGCCAGGGATGCCGCCCCGTATCGAACACGACCAGCCCGGCGCCCGAGCCGAACACCACCGTATTCCCGTCCGGCTCCCGGTCCTCCGTCACGCCCCCGGGGATCAGCCACACCTCCGGCGCGATCTCCCGCGCCACCGGGGGCGCGGGGCGGGCCGGCGGGTCCTGGGTGATCAAGGCCAGGCTGAGCAAAGTGGCCGCGAACATAGGCAGTCCTCCCGTCCCGCCTCACATTGGCGCCCCATCACCGGCGGCGCAGCTTAAGGATTGGACAGGCTCACGCCGTGACTTTCCCCGCCCGCCGCGCTAAGCGCGCCGCCGCATGTCCAAGCTTTCCCTGACCGAGGAGGCCGCCCGTCGGCGGACCTTCGCCATCATCGCGCACCCCGACGCGGGCAAGACGACCCTGACCGAGCACATCCTGCTCGCGGGCGGGGCCATCCGCGCGGCCGGCGCGGTGCGCGCGCGCGGCGAGGCGCGGCGCACCCGGTCGGACTGGATGAAGATCGAGAAGGAGCGCGGCATCTCGGTCAGCGCCTCGGTCATGACGTTCGAGCACGACGGCAAGATGTTCAACCTGCTCGACACGCCGGGCCACGAGGACTTCTCCGAGGACACATACCGCACCCTCACCGCCGCCGACTGCGCCATCATGGTGCTCGACGCCGCCAAGGGCATCGAGCCCCAGACGCTGAAGCTGTTCGAGGTGTGCCGCCTGCGCGACATCCCGATCATCACCTTCATCAACAAGCTGGACCGCGAGGCCCAGGACCCGATGTCCCTGCTGGACGACATCGCCAGCCGGCTTCAGCTCGACCCCTCGCCCATCTGGTGGCCCGCCGAGAGCGGAAACCGCCTGCGCGGCATGGCCGAGATCGGCACCGGCCGCTTCCAGCCCTACGCCCGAAAGGTCGCCGGCTCGGACGAGGACCCGGACCATCCGGCCGCCCTGCCCCTGGCCGACGCCGACCGCTATTTCGAGGGCTCCGAACAGGCCGACCTCGTCGAGGCGCTCGAACTGGTCGAGGGCGGCTACAAGCCGTTCGACCTCCAGGCCTTCCTCGAGGGGCACATGACGCCGGTCCTGTGGGGCTCGGCCTTGCGCCACTTCGGCATCGACGAGCTGCTCAAGGCCATCGGCGACTGGGCCCCGCCGCCCAAGGTCATGCAGGCCCGCAAGGAGGCCCCGCCCGAGACCCGCAACGCGCCCGAGCCCCAGGCCATCACGGTCGAACCCGGCCAGGCCGAGGTCACGGGCTTCGTCTTCAAGGTCCAGGCCAACATGGACCCCAACCACCGCGACCGCATCGCCATGTTCCGCATGGCGTCGGGCCAGTTCCGCCGCGGCATGAAGCTGAAGGTCCAGAACACCGGCAAGCAGCTGAGCGTGAACGCGCCGATCATGTTCTTCGCCTCGGACCGCGAGCTGGCCGAGGACGCCTACGCCGGCGACGTGATCGGCATCCCCAACCACGGCGTGCTGCGCGTCGGCGACAGCCTGTCGGAGAGCGGCCTGGTCCGCTTCGCCGGCCTGCCCAACTTCGCGCCGGAAATCCTCCAGCGCGTGCGGGTCAAGGACCCGCTCAAGGCCAAGCACCTCAAGAAGGCGCTCGAAGGCCTGGCCGAGGAAGGCGTCACCCAGCTGTTTCGCCCCGAGCTGGGCTCCGACTTCATCGTCGGCGCCGTCGGCCAGCTCCAGTTCGAGGTCATGGCCGACCGGCTGGGCGAGGAATACGGCCTGGAGGTCCTGTTCGAGCCCTCCCCCTACGCCGAGGCCCGCTGGATCTCCGGCGCCCGCGCCGACCTCGAGGACTTCATGGGCAAGTACCGGCCCCAGATGGCCGTCGACATCGACCAGGCCCCCGTCTTCCTCGCCAAGTCATCCTGGGAGACCGGCTACGTCGGCGAACGCTTCCCGAAGGTCGCCTTCTTCAAGACCAAGGAACGGGCCTAGGCCCTACTGGACCGCGTAGAGCCGCGCCGCCCCGATGCAGGTCTCGGCCGAGCAGGTCGGCATGGCGATACGGATCGTATAGACGCCGCCCACGGTGTTCGGGATCTCGACGACCGGATAGTCGTCCAGAAGGGTGTCGCTGCCGATCTCGACCCCGTCCGGACCGGTCACATAGAGATCCACGTCCGAACAGTTGGTGTCGCAGGCCCCGAGCACGCGCACCGTGTCCCCCTGACCCAGTTCGACCTCGAAGTCATAGGCGGCCCCCGGCGCGATGCGGGCCAGCTCGTCGTCCATGACGGCCTCCAGCCCGGGCGCGTACTGCGTGGCGTAGCTGTCCAGATAGCCGCCAAGGGTGGTGCGCTCCTCCGCGGAGAAGCCGCCTCCGCCCCCACCGCCGCCACCCAGCGTGATGGCCAGGACTGCGATCAACAGCACGGCCGCCACAGCGCCGCCCCCGATCAGGAGCCACTTCCGGTCGATGCCGCCGACCCGCGCCTTGACCTCGTCGAGGTTGGGCATCTCCACATTCGGGATCTCGACCTTGGGCAGGTCGACCTTCGGGAAGGACCCCAGGCCGAGCCCGCCCTGGGCGGGCGTTTCGGCCGGAACGGGCTCGGCGGGCTCGGCCGCGCTGATGGGGTCCGGCGTGACCGGCTGGCTCGCCGCCGCGGGTTCCGAACTGACGGCGGCCGGCGCGGCCGGCGCCGCCGGCGCCTCGGCGGCCTTCTCCTCCTGGCCGTCCTTCAGCCACTGCACCAGCCGGTCCCAGCCGGCGTGCTTGCGCCGCGGCGTCCAGCCCATCAGGTCCACCGCCTGGATCAGGCGGAAGGCCAGCGGCACCTTGCAGTCCGAGAACCGCGCCTGGATCAGCTTGGGCGACGCCGCCTCCCGCGCCGCGCCGGCCTCGGTCCGCACCCAGTCGCTCTGAACCGAATAGTCGGTCCACAGCACCAGCACCTTGCGCGCCGAATCCAGCTCGCGCTCGATGGTCTTGTCCCAGGTCTCGTTCGGCGTGATCCGGTCGTCCCACCAGACCGTCATGCCCTGTTCGGTCAGCGCCTGAACAACCTTCTGCGCAAGCTCCCGATCGCGGCGATCGTAGCTGACGAACACGTCGGCCATGAAAACTCCTCCCTCGACGGACCTCTAACCCAGAGAGTCCGCCATGTCAGTCTCCTAGGCGGCTCTCCGACGCCCGACGGGCTCAGGCTGCGCCCGCACAAAGGTCCATTCGTCGCGCTCGGTCTCGTCCAGCCGGTATCCGTCGACGTCGAACGCCTTGAGGTCCTCGGCCCGCTCGACCCGGTTGTCGATCGCCCAGCGGGCCATCAGTCCGCGCGCCTTCTTCGCGAAGAAGGACACCGGCCGGCGCTCACCGTCCTTCTCCTCGAGGAAGCGGATGGTCAGGACCGGCGCCTTCAGCGCCTTGCGGTCAACCGCGCCGAAATATTCCTCGCTGGCCAGGTTCACCAGTGTCCCGTCGGCATGGCCCTCCAGGTCCGCATCCAGCCTGCGCGCGATCCGGTCGCCCCAGAAGTCGTAAAGGCTCGATCCCCGCCGCGTCTTCAGCCGCGTGCCCATCTCCAGCCGGTGCGGCTGGATGGCGTCCAGCGGCCGCAGCACGCCGTACAGGCCCGACAGGCTGCGCACATGGTCCTGCGCCCAGGCCATCGCCGCCCCGTCCAGGCTGCGGGCGTCCAGGCCGATGTAGACGTCGCCGGCGAATGCCAAGGCCGCCGGCAGGCCGCCCTCGGCTTCCGGATCAAAGGCCCTGAACCGCTCCCGGTTCAGCTTCGCCAGATCGTCCGACAGGTGCATCAGCCGCTTCAGGTCCGGCGCGGTGAGCCGCTTGGCCGTCCGCGCCAGGGCGGCGGTCTCCTCCATCATCCGCGGCCGCGTCGCGTGCGCCCCCAGGGGATGGTCGCTGAAGTCCAGCCGCTTGGCCGGCGAGAGGAGGAAGAGCACGGGACGGGTCTCCTGAATCGCCCGTCCTCTTAGCCCATCCGCACGGCCCGTCAGGGGGTCGGTGAGCGCTTCGGCGACTTTTTTCGTCTCCGGATTCGAATCGTTGACTCCGGCGCTGGACGGCGACTCGCAAATCACCCTACGATTCGATTTGAGGGTTGGGATTAACCTTTCTTAAGTCTTTCGGAGTGAGCGTTCGGGAAACCGGTCCGTAACGATTTCGGACACCGGACGTGTGGCCAAGCTTCGCCTGGAGGGGGCTTTATGCGAGTTCTGCTGATCGAAGACGACAGCGCCACGGCTCAGAGCATCGAACTGATGCTCAAGTCCGAAGGGTTCAATGTCTACACCACCGACCTGGGTGAGGAAGGCATCGACCTCGGTAAGATCTACGACTACGACCTCATTCTTCTGGACCTGAACCTGCCCGACATGAGCGGTCTCGAGGTCCTGCGCCAGCTGCGCGTGGGCAAGGTCAACACTCCGGTGATGATCCTCTCGGGCACTTCAGAAATCGAAACCAAGGTCAAGACCTTCGGCGGCGGCGCCGACGACTACATGACCAAGCCGTTCCACAAGGACGAGCTGGTGGCCCGCATCCAGGCCGTCGTCCGCCGCTCCAAGGGCCACGCCCAGGCGATCATCCACACCGGCGAGATCGCGGTGAACCTGGACGCCAAGACCGTCGAGGTGAACGGCCACCGCGTCCACCTGACCGGCAAGGAGTACCAGATGCTGGAGCTCCTCTCCCTGCGCAAGGGCACGACCCTGACCAAGGAGATGTTCCTGAACCACCTCTACGGCGGCATGGACGAGCCGGAGCTGAAGATCATCGACGTCTTCATCTGCAAGCTGCGCAAGAAGCTCGCGACCGCCGCCGGCGGCAAGCACTACATCGAAACCGTCTGGGGCCGTGGCTACGTGCTGCGCGACCCCCAGGAAGGGTCCGGCAGCGTCGCCGCCTGATCCACCCTCACCAGTAAGCGTCCGGGTTGATTACCGCCCGTCGGGAAACTGGCGGGCGGTTTTCGTTTGGGTTCAACCTTCTGGCTTGTTGCGACAGGGTTCGAGCAGGACTAGGCTGGAGCGGACCCAGGGAAGGGGCGAAAGATGCGCCTGATCTTCGGTTTAGCCTTGTTCGCGCTCGGCGCCGGGAACGCTGCCGCTCAGACAATCCAGTGGCCAATACCGGGACGCACCTGGGAGAGGATCGGCAGCTCCCCCTACTACCGTGCGCCCGATCCGGGCACGGGGATCGAGGCCGGCCGCGAGGTCGACCGCGAGAACGAGGAACTTCAGGACCCACGATCGAGGCCGGCTCCCGACCTGCCGGTTGGGGCCAGCGTGCTGGCGCGCAATGGAGACGCCCTCGGCTCTCTGATCGGCTTGGTGCAGGCCGAGGACACCGGGCTTTGGTACGGCGTCATCCGTGACGGCGAAGGCGGTCTGCGCGCCGTCGAATCCGACACGTTTCGGCCCGGGCCCGACGGACAGCTGCTGACCAACCTGACCGAATACCAGTTCCGCCGCCTGCGATCGGTGTCACAGGGCGGCTAGATCGCCGGTGGTCAGTCCCGCGGGTCGTCGATGACGGCGCGGCCGTTCGCGTCCCGCACCACTCTGCAATGCGGCAGCAGCGGCTGCTGAGCCTCCGCCTCGACCTGAGCCGCGGCGAGTTGCTCGGAAAGAAGGCTTTCGCTCAGGGAAAGTCCCGCGGCGGCCTGGCGATAGACCCCGACCCAGCGGTCGAGCTCCGCCTGGTTCCGGGTCGACGGTTCGGCCGCCTGCC
>NZ_JANJTL010000126.1 GCF_024711105.1 Brevundimonas sp.
GCGCCGGCGCTTCAGCTTCGGACGGCGGCTCAGCGGCGCGGTCCAGGCCGGATAGGCCTCGTCGACCCCTCATCCGACCTCGCTGCGCTCGGCCACCTTCTCCCGCAAGGGGAGAAGGGCTCGGACACCTCGACCCTGCGCTGCGCTCCGGCCGAGATGACAAAGGGGAGGGTGAGGGGCGCTCGCTACCCCTCCTTGCGCTCCACGCTGATGTCGCCGTTGCGCTCCAGCCAGACCGTCCGGGCCTCGCCCAGGTCGGTCACGCCCTGGGCCCTCAGGGCCATGCGCAGGTCGCCCTCGCCGATGCCGTGGCGGCGCATGGCGTCGGCCCTGAGCACCCCGTCCTCGACCAGGCGCACCGACCGGCCCTTGAGCAGGGTCGACAGCCCCGGCCAGCGGATCACCGCCCGCGCCAGGGCCGCGTGCAGCAGCACCAACACGCAGGTGGCCACCAGGGTCGAGACGAAGGGCGCGTTGCCGGTCAGGGCCCGGCTGAGGTTGGAGCCGACCACCACCGCCAGGATGATGTCGAGCGGGCTCCACTTGCCGAACGCCCGCGACGCCGCCAGCCGCACGATGACCACGCCGATGACGAAGACCAGCACCCCGCGCACCGCCATCTGCCACCAGGCGATGTCCTCGCCGTTGGTCCCGACCAGGGCGTGCAGCGGCTCCATCATCCCTGGAGGATCGCCGTCAGGGAGCCGTCGCCCTCCAGCAGGACCACCTCGGCCTGGCCGATCTCGCGGCCGCCGGATTCGCGCACGGCGCTCAGCAGTTCGTCATGGGTGATGCGCTCGCGCCTCAGCGCCGCCTCGACCGGCGCTCCGTCGCGGACCAGCACGGCCGGTTCGGCCCGGACCGCGCGGCTGAACCCCCTCCACCGCACGGACGTCCAGGTCACCACCCACTGCAGCCCGATCAGGGTCGCGAAGGCGACCAGCCCCTCGGCCAGGGCGACGTTCTCGTCCAGCAGGATGGTCGCCAGCGTCGAACCCAGCGCCACCGTCACCACCAGATCGAACGCGTTCAGCTTGCTGAGCGTCCGCTTGCCCGAGATGCGCAGGAACAGCACCAGGCCGGCGTACGCCAGGGTCCCGACCAGCGCCGTGCGCGCCAGCCCGCTCCAGCCCTGGAACAGCATGTTGAGGACATCCATGCGAACCTAACCCCCGAAGCGGGGCCGGGGTTCGCCGAGGGATCAGGCCCCCTCGCCGCCTCCGCCGCCGCCCATGGCCGCGTTCAGGGCGCTCATGGCGGTGTTGAAGATGCCCGTCCCGGACCCCGCGAAGGCTTGCACCGCACCGAGGATGACCAGGAACATCAGCCCCAGGATCATGCCGTATTCGATGGCGGTCGCCCCGCTCTCATCGCGGACGAAGCGGCGGACAAGCTCTCTCACGCACGCCTCCCTTCCTCACAGCAGGTCGCAGAGATGCGCGACCAGGGGCAGGTCGGCCGGCGGCATCGGGTAGTCCCGCAGCCGGTTGGGCCGAACCCAGGCCAGGGCCGCGTGGTGCCGGTTGGTCACCACGCCGTCCCAGCGCCGGATCAGCCACAGTGGCATGAGAAGGTGAAAGGACTCGTAAGCGTGGCTCGCGAAAACGAAGGGCGCCAGGCAGGCCTCCTTCACCTGGATTCCGAGTTCCTCGTCCAGCTCGCGGATCAGGGCCGTCTCGGGCCGCTCGCCCCGCTCGACCTTGCCGCCGGGAAACTCCCACAGGCCGGCCAACTGCTTGCCCTCCGGCCGCTGAGCGATCAGCACCCGCCCATCGGCGTCGACGAGGGCGGCCGCGGCGACCAGCACCACCGGCAGGGTCAAGAGCGGTAGTCCCCGTTGATCTCGATGTAGCCCTTAGTCAGGTCACAGGTCCAAACCGCCGCCTGCCCGCGGCCGACGCCGACGTCGACGGAGATCTCGAGCTCCGGCTTCTTCATGTAGGCGCTCATCTTCGCCTCGTCGTAGGTCGGGGCCGGGGCCCCGTCGACAGCCGCCTGGTGGGGACCGAAGCGGATGGCCAGCCGATCGCGGGAGACCGGCTCGTCGGTCTTGCCGACGGCCATCACGATGCGGCCCCAGTTGGCGTCCTCGCCGGCGATGGCGGTCTTCACCAAGGGGCTTTCGGCGATCGACTTGGCGATCCTGCGGGCCGAGGCGGGGCTGACCGCGCCGGTCACCTGGACCTTCACGAACTTGCGCGCGCCCTCACCGTCGCGGACCAGCTGGTGGGCGAGGTCGAGCATGACTCCTTCCAGCTTGGCCGAGAAGTCCGCCAGCCGCCTGTCTCCCACCCGCCCGATGCGCGGCGCGCCGGACTGGCCGGTCGCGAAGATCAGGGCCGTGTCATTGGTCGAGGTGTCGCCGTCGACCGTCACCGAGTTGAAGGTCGAGCGCACGTGCACGCTCAGCATGGAGCGCAGCACCGCCGGCGACAGGGCGGCGTCGGTGAAGATGAAGCCGAGCATGGTCGCCATGTCCGGCGCGATCATGCCCGAGCCCTTGGCGATCCCGGCGATGCGCACCGTGGTCCCGTCGATCTTGGCCTCCGCGTAGGCGCCCTTCGGGAAGGTGTCGGTTGTCATGATCGCCTGGGCGGCTTCGAGCCAGCGGCCAGGCTGAAGCCCCTTTTCGATATCGGCCATGCGGGCGGCGATCTTGCGGTCGTCCAGCACCACGCCGATCACGCCGGTCGAGGCCAGCAGCACGTCCCGCTGGCGACAGTCGAAACGCTTGGCGACCTCGGACGCGGTCCGGCGCGCCGCATCTGCGCCGGGCCGACCGGTGAAGGCGTTGGCGCAGCCGGCGTTGATCACCAGGGCCCGGATCTCGTTCGAGCGGTCGCCCTCAAGCTGCTTCTTGCACCAGTCCACCGGTGCCGAGCCGATGCTGTGGCGCGTGAAGACACCGGCCGCTGTCGTCCCTTCGGCCAGCCGGAAGACCACCAGGTCCGGCCGGTCGTGCTTGTAGAAGCCCGCCCGCGCGATGGCGACCTCGACACCCGGCACGGCCTCCATACGCGGGAAGGGGACGGCGAGCGGTGACACCGCCAGGCCCGGCTTGCCCGGGGTGGCGGTTGCGGCCGTCGTGGCGGCGGGTTTGGCCTCAGCCCCTCCGGAATACTGGCGCTGGGCGCGGTCGGCGCGATCGAGCGCAGCCTTCTTGAGCGCGGCCGTCAGTGGATCGAGCGCGCGCTCGATCGTGTGCCCAACGGCCTCGACGCTGTCGCGGACGCCGCCGCTACGGCCAGGCTTGCGGCTCATTGGGCGGCCGGGGGCTGGTCAGCTTCACCTTCGGTCGCCGACGCCGGCGTCTCGGACGCGGCGGTCTCGGACGT
>NZ_JANJTL010000140.1 GCF_024711105.1 Brevundimonas sp.
CATCTGCGCGGCGCCGGTGATCATGTTCTTCACATAGTCGGCGTGGCCCGGGCAGTCGACGTGGGCGTAGTGACGGTTGGCCGTCTCATATTCCACGTGAGCCGTGTTGATCGTGATGCCGCGCGCCTTCTCTTCCGGCGCGGCGTCGATGTCCGCATAGTTCATCGCCTTGGCGCCACCGGCCTTGGCCAGCGTCATCGTGATCGCCGCCGTCAGCGTCGTCTTGCCATGGTCAACGTGACCGATCGTGCCGATGTTGCAGTGCGGCTTGGTGCGTTCGAACTTTTCCTTGGCCATGGCCAATACTCCTGACCGCCTCTGGCGGGATGGTTCGCGTCAAATGTCTGGAGCGGGTAGCCGGGATCGAACCGGCATCCTCAGCTTGGAAGGCTGCTGCACTACCATTGTGCTATACCCGCACCGAGCCTGAAGCCGCCCTCTCGAACTCGACCGGTGCGTGGTGGGGGAAGCAGGACTCGAACCTGCGAAGCTTACGCAGCGGATTTACAGTCCGCCCCCTTTGCCGCTCGGGACATTCCCCCAGCGCGCCGGTGATGAGATCGAGGCGTCCTCTCCGGCCGTCAAGCCGGAGGCGAACGAAGGAGTTCCGTGACCCGACGACATCGCCTTGGTAGGGAGCGCCTGACCCGGAAGCCCTGGGGCCCCAAATCGGAGCGCGTCTTATAGTGTCGTCGAAACGCGAACGCAACGACCGTGGAAGCGGTAAAAAGCAAGGCTTCAAGCCGCGTTCGGAAGCGCCCGTCAGGGCCGGCTGGACCCCGAAAAGCGACGCTGTCCGCCACTCTGATTCCACCCCGCGCGGCCCGAAGAAGCCGGACGTCGACCACCTCATCTGGGGCCGTCATCCCGTGGTCGCGGCGCTGGCCAATCCGGCGCGCAAGGGCATGGGCCGGCTGCTGGCCACGGCTGAGCGCGCCGCCGAGATCGAGCGCCAGGCGCTGGCGCCGCACGGTCACCGGCCGGAGATCGTCGACGCCCAGGCGCTGCAGCGGATGCTGCCGCAAGGCGCGGTCCACCAGGGCCTGGTGTTCAAGGTCGCGCCGCTGCACGGCGTCGCGCTCGAAGACCTCGCCGAACCCGCCGAAGGCGTGATCGTCATGCTCGATCAGATCACCGATCCCCAGAACGTCGGCGCGATCTTCCGCTCGGCGCTGGCCTTCGGCGCGCGCGGGATCGTCATGCAGGACCGCCACTCGCCGGCGCTGGCCGGGCCGCTGGCCAAGGCGGCGGCCGGCGCGACCGAACGCCTGCCGCATGCCCGAGTCACCAACCTGTCGCGCGCGCTTGAGCGGCTGGCCGAACTCGGCTGGCGGGCCGTGGGACTGGACGGCGAGGCCGACGCCACCCTGGCCGAAGCTCTGGACGCCCGGCCGACCGTCCTGGTCATGGGCTCCGAAGGCGAAGGCGTGCGCCGCCTGGTCGCCGAGCATTGCGACCAGATGGCCAGGATCCCCATGCCCGGCGGGTTCGAGAGCCTGAACGTCTCCAACGCCGCGGCGGTGGCGCTTTATGAGTCGGTCCGCGCGCGCGGCGGAACCTGAGGCGCCGCTCACCGCTTGCCTGACGCCCCTCGCCTGCCCTAGAGCGCGAACATGGAATTCCTGAGCTCTCCCGAATTCGCCAGCCAGCTCGCCGCGCTCGGCCAGGTGCTGATGATCGACCTGGTGCTGGCCGGCGACAACGCCGTGGCCGTGGGCCTGGCCGCCGCCGCCCTTCCGGTGGCGCAGCGCCGCAAGGCCATCCTCATCGGCCTGGCCGCAGCGGTCATCATGCGGATCGGCTTCGCCCTGATCACGGTCCAGCTGCTGGCCATCGTCGGCCTGCTGCTGGCCGGTGGAATCCTGCTGCTGTGGGTGTGCTGGAAGATGTGGCGGGAGCTGCAGGAGCAGAAGACGCACGACCAGGCCGAGTCCGAGCTGGAGATGGAAAAGGCGCTGGCCGTCCACCACGGCGAGGGCCTGCCGCCCGAGGCGCTGGGCATCAAGCGCAAGACCTTCGGGGCGGCGCTTCTGCAGATCATGATCGCCGACGTGACCATGAGCCTCGACAACGTCCTGGCCGTGGCCGGCGCCGCGCACGAGCACCCGTGGATCATGGTGTTCGGCCTGGTGCTGTCGATCGCCCTGATGGGCGTGGCCGCCACCTTCATCGCCCGCATCCTGAACAAGCACCGGTGGATCGGCTACGTCGGCCTGCTGGTCGTGCTGTACGTCGCCCTGCACATGATCTGGGACGGCGCCCGCTCGGTGGTGGTCCGAACCGGAAACCTCGAACAGTTCAACAGCGCGGCCCCGGCTTTCCTCGACATCGGGGAGGAGGAGGCGGCCCACCATATGCAGGGCGTGCGAAGCGAGGACTCCCATACGCCGGCGGCGGGCGAGCCCGCGCGTTCCGGGGGCGGGAGCAGCGGCGCGCGGCCAGCGACGGCGCACTAGGTTCAACCACGTTCAGATCGAGGTCGGGATCGCCGTTCCGCGCCTCCGGCGTCATGGCCGGGTTAATCCCGGCCATCCATCACCGCTGATCGGCCAGGATGAGGCGTGTCCGGACCCCGATTGAGGTGATGGATTCCCGGCACAAGGCCGGGAATGACGGAGTTTCTGAACCTGGACTGAGCCTGGAGACGCTGAGGGGCGCCGCCCGCCTGCCTCTGGCAATCCTCCGTGTTCTGAACGACTGGACCCTCCCTTGCAGGCGTGCGTTCATGCGGGGATGAGTCCCCCCGCCGATCGCAGCCAGAGAGCCAGCCGACGCCAGGTCGGCGCCCTGTGCTGGCGGGACGGCGCCTCGGGGCGCGAGGTGCTGCTGGTCACCTCACGCGAGACCGGCCGCTGGATCATCCCCAAGGGCGGACGCATGTCGGGCGTTCCGGACGCCCAGGCGGCGGCCCAGGAAGCGCTGGAGGAAGCCGGCGTGACCGGCGATCTGGACGAGCGGCCTGCGGGAACCTTCCATTATGAGAAGCGGCTGGCGGGCAAGGCCCGGCGGCTGACGGCAGTGGATGTCTATCCGCTCCGTGTGCAGGCCGAACTGGACCGCTGGGACGAGGCGCATGAGCGCACCCGCCAGTGGTTCCCGGCCACGGAAGCCGCGCAGAAGGTCGACGAGCCGGAACTGCAGGCGCTGATCCGGGGCTTCGCGCCCGTCTAGGGTCTGTCGGTCTCGGGCTTGTTCCGAGGGTGACGGGAGGGGGTGGCCCACTTCACCGTCTTCGCTTTCGCCTTCCTCACCGACCCGGCGACCTTGTTCACCCACTTCACCGAAGGAGCCGCAAAGCGGTGGGGACCGTGCAGGGCGTCCCGCATCTGCCGTGAGGAACGGGCGGGAAAACAGCCGCCTACACGAATTGAGGGGTCGGTGGCCCTCCGCGTCCGCGACGCCCGCATCATGGGGGCATGACGCAAGAGCAGCCCAAGCGGACGTATGTGAAGGTCGACGCGCTGGTCTGGGAGCGGATCCGGGAGGAATACCTGGGCGGCGAGACGGCCAGGGTCCTGGAGGAGCACTACGGGCCCAGCCGGAACACCATCTACAACCGGTCGCGCACCGAGGGCTGGACCAAGGCTGCGAACCCGCGAGAGCGCCCTCCTCCGGCGCCGGAGACGATGCGGGAGGCGCGGTCGCCGCGCGAGGCGGCGACGGCGGCGGCCGGTCAGGCCGCGCACGCCCTGGCGACGGGCCGGATCCGGTCGGCGGCGGAGTTCGCGCGGCTGGCCGAGGTGCTGGCCCGGGTGGCCGAGCGGCTGGAGCCCGCAGCGGAAACAAACGCGGAGCCCGACCCGGACGGGGGCGAGGACGTGATCGAACTGCTCACGGCGCGGCTGGCGGACCTGAGGCGCGTGCGCGCCGAGGGCCAGGGTGAATCGCCGCAGTGATCGATCCTTTCGAGGCGATGACCGAGGCGGAGGCGACACTGCTGCTGCCTCAGCTGAGCGGGCGTCACAGAGCCGACGCCCTCTGGCGCCTGAGCGCCCACGCGGGTCAGCGGCCGCCGCAGGGCGCATGGCGGACCTGGGTGTTCCTGGGCGGCCGGGGCGCGGGCAAGACGCGGGCGGGGGCCGAGTGGCTGGCCGGAGAGGCGGCGCGGCGGCCGGGGCGCTATGCGCTGGTCGGGCCGACCCTGCATGACGTGCGCGAGGTGATGATCGAGGGGCCGAGCGGGCTGAGGTCGCTGATCGGCCGGCCGAGACCCGTCTATGAGCCGAGCCGGCGCCGGCTGCTGATGGGCGACAGCGTCGCCTTCGCCTTTTCGGCGGAGGACCCGGAGAGCCTGCGCGGGCCCCAGTTCATGGGGGCGTGGGCGGACGAGTTCTGCGTCTGGCCGCGCGGCGAGGAGACGCTGGCGCTGCTGCGCATGGGACTGAGGCTGGGGGACGATCCCCGGCTGGTGGTGACGACGACGCCCAAGCCGATCCCGGCCCTGAGGCGGCTGCTGGACGAGCCCGGCTGCGTCCGGACCGACGCGGCCAGCGCGGTGAACGCGCCGAACCTGAGCCCGGCCTTCCTGGAGGGCTTGCGGGCGCTCTATGGCGGCACCCGGCTGGAGGCGCAGGAGCTGGAGGGGCGGCTGGTCGAGGCCGAGGGCGCCCTGTGGCGGGCCGAGGACCTGGCGCGATGCCGGGGCCAGGCGCCGGGGCCGATGGAGCGCACGGTGGTGGCGGTGGACCCGCCGGCCGGCGACCACGGCGACGCCTGCGGGATCGTCGCGGCCGGGCGGATCGGCGAGGTCGCCTATGTGCTGGCGGACCGGACCTCAGGGGCCCTGACGCCCGCGGGTTGGGGCGCGCGGGTCGCCGAGACGGCGCGGATGTTCACGGCCCAGGCGGTGGTGGCCGAGGCCAACCAGGGCGGCGAGATGGTGCGCCACGTGCTGGAGACGGCGAAGTGCCCCTGCCCGGTCCGCCTGGTCCACGCCAGCCGGGGCAAGGCGGCGCGCGCCGAGCCGGTGGCGGCCCTGTACGAACAGGGGCGCGTCGTCCACTGCGGCGACTTCCGGGCGCTGGAGGAGGAGCTGATGGCCCTGGGGCCCGAGACGCGCGGGCGGCGAGCGAGCCCGGACCGGGCGGATGCGCTGGTCTGGGCCGTGACGGACCTGCTCGTGGAGCGGGCGGGCGGCCGTCCGCGGGTGCGGGCGCTGTGAGGGGATTGGGGAATGTCTGCTATGGGTGGAAAGCGGACTCTTTACCTCGTCCAGCGATACAACTCCTTCGGATAGGCGAACGGCGGCTGTTTTCCAACAACGCGCTCCATGTCCTGCATCAAGCGTGCGCCGAGCTTAATCTCGCCAGCATCGAAGTGGGCCTTCGCCTGTTCCGCCATGCTGGAAAGTTGATCGGCCACGGCAGGAGACAGTCGCCATCTCAGGTTCTCGATACCGAGCCGTATGCTTTCAAAACCCTCCTCGAACGACATGTCGCTCGGAAACTTATCCATGCCTTCGATGGCATAGGTCCAAACCACCACTATCTGGCCTCTGAGACTCTTGGGGTCTGGACACGGGTAAAGCGCCATATTCCCCCACGTCTTCTGAATGGCCGCGCCGTAGGCGTGCGGGCCAGCCGAGCCTCGCGCAAGGGCCGAATGTCTGCAATGGGTCGAAAGCGGACTCTCGGAATGTCCGCTTTGGGGCCGGGTGAGCCCCCCTCCATGTCATCCCGGCCGAAGCGTAGCGCAGAGCCGGGACAACCGTCGGAGCGGCGCGCTTGTCCCGGACAGCCGCTGCGCGGCTTCCGGGATGACAATCGGGAGGGTCCCCCCTCCGTCGCTCAACGGGGTCTCCTCGACGCAGCCCCGGCAAGCGTGCGGCAGGAAACGAAAGCCGCGCCAGCGCACGTCGGCTCTGCGGCCCGCCCGCCGGTTGATTTCCGGGCGCAGGCGTGTATAGAGCGCCGCTTCCGTCGGGGCCCTCGGGCGTCGGCGGTCCTGTCCGAGAACTTCGGGATCCAGGGGCCACCTGGATCATAACCGTCAAAGAGCCCTTTGACGCCGTGGGGAGACGGGGAAAGTCCCGAACCGGTCCAGGCCACCAGGCCGGGCGGCGACGGGCGTTCCTTCGGACAGTTTTCGCGGCGCGCCGCCTCAGGGACCTCCCCGGGGCGAACGGGCCGTTCGGCGTCCGCAATCCCGCGGGCGTCACTTCGTAGGAGACCGCAATGGACCGCGCACAAAAGGCCGCGTCGATCGAGGACATCAAGGGTGTCTTCGCCTCGTCCGGCGCCGTGGTCGTGACCCACAACCTGGGTCTGACCGTTGCGGAAATGACCGACCTGCGCCTGAAGCTTCGTGCCGAAGGCGCCGCGCTCAAGGTGGTGAAGAACACCCTGGCCCAGAAGGCTCTGGACGGCTCTGCCGGTGAAGCGGGCGAACGCCTGTTCTCCGGTCCGGTCGCCATCGCCTATGCGCCGGACCCTGTCTCCGCCGCCAAGGTCGTGACCGATTTCGCCAAGGGCAACGAGAAGTTCGTCGTCGTCGGCGGGATCATGGACACCACCGTGCTGGACGCCAAGGGCGTCTCGGCCCTGGCCACCCTGCCGTCGCTCGACCAGCTGCGCGGCAAGATCATCGGGCTCATCCAGGCTCCGGCGACCAAGGTCGCGGGCGTCCTGCAGGCCCCGGCCGGCCAGCTGGCCCGTGTCTTCAGCGCCTATGGCGCCAAGGACGCGGCCTAGGTCATCTCCGCTTCCATCGAAACCAACTGAAACCCAAGGAACTGAACCATGTCGAAGCTCGACAAGATCGTTGAAGACCTCTCCAGCCTGACCGTGCTGGAAGCCGCTGAGCTGTCCAAGCTGCTCGAAGAGAAGTGGGGCGTCTCGGCCGCCGCTCCGGTCGCCATGGCCATGCCGGCCGGCGGCGCCGGTGGCGCTGCTCCGGCGGAAGCCGCTGAAGAGCAGACCGAGTTCACCGTCGTCCTGACCAACGGCGGCGACAAGAAGATCAACGTCATCAAGGAAGTGCGCGGCGCTCGCCCGGACCTCGGCCTCAAGGAAGCCAAGGACCTCGTCGAAGGCGCTCCGCAGAACGTTGTCGAAAACGTCTCCAAGCAGGCCGCCGAAGAGCTCAAGAAGAAGCTCGAGGAAGCCGGCGCCACCGTCCAGATCAAGTAAGCTGGCGGTCCCGGCCAAAGCCGGGAACGGACACCGAAGAGAGGGCCTGGCGGGCGACCGCCGGGCCCTTTTTCATTGGCCTAGTGAAGCAGGTCGGACTGGAGCCGGTAGCATTCGCACGCCGCCCGGGTCAGGGCCGTGCGGTCGGTAATGCGTAGCCTGCCCCGAACGTAGGAGATCGCTCCAGCGGACTTCAGCTCCTTGGCCGAGGCGTTGACGGTGGTCCTCTGAAAGCCGAGCAGACCTGCGATGTCCTCCTGGGTGAACTGTAGTTGCTCGGATCGGGTACGATCGGCGGCCACCAGCAGGAACCTGGCGAGCCGTCCCGTCGCATGATGAAGCGCTGCGCAGGCGGCGCCCATCGAGGCCAGCGCGTGATAATCGCTGACGAGACGGATCAGTTGCCGATTCAGGGTGGGGCTGTCCCGTGCGATCCGTCGCAGCACGACGGCGGGCGCCTCATAGACCGCGCCCGGCGCCTTCACCTCCACCGACCATGCGCACGGCCTCTCGGCGAGAAAGGGGGCCAGGCCGGTGACGCCTTCGACCCCCATCCCGAATGTCTCCGCCGACCGGCCATCGGAAAACGACACGGTGTTCGTGAGAAAAGCCGTGCTGGGAAACCCGACCGTCTCGACGAGCGCGCCTTGGCTGATCAGCACGTCGCCCTTCTGCACCTGTCGTTCGGTCAGATGCGGAATCAGGGCCGCCAGGTCCGCAGGGTCCATGGCCGACAGGGTGAGGTTTCGGAGCATTCGTGCACTCATTCGCTTGGGGCGGGAGTGCGCAGCCGAGGCTGAAATCTCTCAGTCGCCCGCAAGCCAGAACGGCAGACGATAAGTAGGAACGCCTTCATAGGCGCTCGAGTTCCGCCGGAATTCGACAGAGCTTCACTCGCCGGCGGTTTTCCGGACCCTAGGACTTGGCTTTCGGGGCCTTCTTGGCCTTCGGCTTGGCGGCCGTTTTAGGCTTGGCCACGCGAGCCGGCTTCTTGCCCGGTCCTTTCGCGGCCTTGGCAGCCAGCAGCGCCACAGCCTCTTCCAGCGTGACGGCGGCCGGGTCGAGCGTCTTGGGCAGGGTGGCGTTGATCTTGCCGGACTTCACATAGGGGCCGAAGCGGCCGGGCATGACCTGGATGGCGTCACCGGTCTCCGGATGCGGGCCGAGGTCCTTCAAGGCGCTGGTCGAGGCGCCCCCGCGACGGTTGGCGCCCGAGCGCTTCTCGGCCAGCAGGGTGACGGCGCGGTTCAGACCGATGTCGAACACCTCCTGAATGTCCGAGACGTTGGCGTAGGTGCCGGCGTGAGCGATGAAGGGGCCATAGCGGCCGAGCCCGGCCGTAATCATCTTGCCGTCCTCGGGGTGAGGCCCGACCTCACGCGGCAGGCTGAGCAGGCGCAGGGCCTGCTCCAGGTCCAGCGACCGCGGCTCCCAGCCCTTGGGGATGGAGGACCTGCGCGGCTTGTCGCCCTCGACGGGAGTTTCGACATAGGGGCCGAAGCGACCGATCTTGAGCATCACCGGCTGGCCGGTCGCCGGGTCGATCCCAAGTTCGCGGTCCTGGTCCAGGCTTTCGCCCTGCTCGCCCCCCGCGCCGAAGCCGCGCGTGTAGCGGCATTCCGGATAGTTGGAGCAGCCGATGAAGGTCGACTTCATCTTGAAGCTGGCCTTCAGGTGCAGACGGCCCGTGCCGCAGTTTGGGCAGACGCGGCTGTCCGAGCCGTCCGCCTTTGGCGGGAAGAGGTAGGGACCGATCGCCTCGTCGAGCGCGTCGATGACGCCCTGGCGCGCCATGACCTCCTGCGCGGAGGGACCGAAGTCGGTCCAGAAGTCGCGCAACACCGCCTTCCAGTCCACGTCGCCGACCGAGACGCGGTCGAGCTGTTCCTCCAGCCCGGCGGTGAAGTCGTAGCCGATGTACTTGGGGAAGAACTGTTCGAGGAAGGCGATGGCCAGCCGCCCGGTGTCCTCCGGCACGAACCGGTTTCGGTCCATGCGGACGTATTGCCGGTCGCGCAGCACCGTCAGGATCGAGGCGTAGGTCGAGGGCCGGCCGATGCCGAGCTCTTCCATCCGCTTGACCAGGCTGGCCTCGGAATAGCGCGGCGGCGGCTCGGTGAAGTGCTGGTCAGCGCGGGCGGCCTCGACCCTCGCGGTCGCGCCCTCGCGGACGGACGGCAGGCGGCCGCCCTCCTCGTCGTCGCTGTCGTCGCGCCCCTCTTCATAGACGGCGAGGTAGCCGTCGAAGGTCACCACCTGGCCGGTGGCGCGCAAGCCGGTGCGGCCGTCGGCGGTCTCCAGTTCGATGGTGGTGCGCTCGACCTTGGCGGCCTCCATCTGGCAGGCGGCCATGCGGCGCCAGATCAGCTCGTAGAGGCGGCGCAGGTCGTCATCGAGCCGCAGGGATTCGGGCCGACGGGCCAGGCTGGTAGGGCGGATAGCCTCGTGGGCCTCCTGGGCGTTCTTCTGCTTGGACTTGTAGCGGCGCGGTTCGTCCGGGACGTAGGCCGGTCCGAAACGGTCCTTGATGACCTCGCGCGCCTCGGCCAGCGCCTCGGGCGCCACGTCGACCCCGTCGGTCCGCATGTAGGTGATCAGGCCGCCCTCGCCGTCGACGCCTTCGTACAGCTTCTGCGCCGCCTGCATGGTGCGCTGGGCAGAGAAGCCGAGCTTGCGGGACGCCTCCTGCTGGAGCGTTGACGTGGTGAAGGGCGGCGGCGGGGTCCGGCGGGCTGGCTTCTTCTCGACCGAGCGGACGGTGAAGCCACCGTGCTCGACCGCGGCGCGTGCGGCCTGGGCGGAGGCCTCGTTCGCCAGGTCGAACTTGGAGAGCTTCTTGCCTTCGTGGGTGACGAGGCGAGCCAGGAACGGCGGGCCCTCGGCGGTCACGTCGGCCTCGACGGTCCAGTATTCCTGGGCCCGGAACTTCTCGATCTCGATCTCGCGGTCGACGACGAGGCGTAGGGCGACTGACTGAACCCGGCCGGCCGAACGCGCGCCGGGCAGCTTGCGCCACAGCACCGGCGACAGGGTGAAGCCCACCAGATAGTCGAGCGCGCGGCGCGCCAGATAGGCCTCCACCAACTCCATGTCGATGTCGCGCGGCCGGGCCATGGCCTCGGACACGGCGGTCTTGGTGATGGCGTTGAAGGTGACGCGCTGGACCTGCTTGTCCTTCAGCAGGCGCTTCTTCTGCAGGATCTCCAGCACGTGCCAGCTGATGGCCTCGCCCTCGCGATCCGGGTCGGTGGCCAGGATGAGCCGGTCTGCGCCCTTCATCGCCTCGGCGATCTCTGACACCCGCTTCGCAGCCTTGGCGTCGATCTCCCAGTCCATGGCGAAATCGTCGTCGGGACGCACCGAGCCGTCCTTGGGCGGCAGGTCGCGCACGTGCCCGTAGGAGGCCAGCACGTGGTAGTCGGAACCCAGATATTTGTTGATGGTCTTGGCCTTGGCCGGGCTCTCGACGACGACGACGTTCATGTGGGCCTGGGGCCTCCCCTGAAAAGGAGCGGGAACTTGGGGGCGGCGCTGCGGAGTGTCAATGAAGCGGTTTCTCTACCTCTGGTTGCTCACCGGGCTTTCTCGCGTCGGGCATGTTCCGGGCCGAGTCTGGATGGTAGGTCGGATGGATCAGCGGTCGAACGGTGGATTGCAGCCTACGCGCGAGTATCTGGCGGCGACCTGCGCCGAGCTCGCGGAAGTCGCGCGCGACATCGGCGACCGGCGGCTCGGCCACCTTCTCGACCTGGCGGCCGCCTTCGCCGAGATGCGTCCCGAGACGATCAGAGACGAAGGACCCCGCCCGTCTCTGTAAAGGCCGCCTGGCCCGACAGAACCAGTTCCAGCAGTACGCCCGCCACCGCGCCCGCCGGAGCCGAGGTGGCGCGGATGATCTCATCTCGCGACGTGGCGGTCGGGCCCAGCAGGGCAAGCACACGATCCGCTAGGTCGGCCTCGGGCTCCCGGCGCCGGTCGGATTGGCCCCAGCGGTCGCGGGGCTCGAACAGGCCGCCCTGACCCTCAAGGCCGCGCAGGACATCGTCCAGCCCCTCGCACAGGATCGCGCCCTGGCGGATCAGATCGTTGGTCCCGTTCGCGCGGGGGTCGAGCGGCGACCCGGGCACCGCGAAGACCTCCCTGCCCTGCTCGGCCGCCAGCCGCGCCGTGATCAACGACCCGGAGCGCAGCTCGGCTTCGACCACGATCACTCCCCGCGACAGGCCCGCAATGATGCGATTGCGGCGGGGGAAGTCGCGCGCCTGGGCCCGCGCACCGACGGGGCTTTCCGAGACGACGCAGCCGTCCTCGATCAGCCGGTCGTACAAGGTGGCGTTGTCGGACGGATAGATGTCATCGACTCCCCCACCGAGCACCGCCACGGTCCCTGTCGGCAGGGCGCCTTCGTGAGCGGCCGCATCGACACCGCGAGCCATGCCCGAAACGACGACGAAACCCGAGCGACCGAGCTCGGCGGCCAGGCCACGCGCGAATCGCTGTCCCGAGGCGGAGGCGACCCGCGCCCCGACCATGCCCAGGGCGTCTCGGCTGAGAAGATCTGTCCGGCCGCGCGTCCACAGCACCGGGGCCGGCGCGTCCAGCGCCGCGAGCGCCTTGGGATAATCGGCGTCGCCCCAGACGATCAGGCGACAGCCCAGCGCTGCGCCGCGTTTCACCTCCTCATCGATCCGAGCCTCCGGCGGGGGCGTCACGCCCGTCCCGCCGGCCCGTCGCGACAGCTCGGGCAGGCGCTCCAGCGCCTCCGCCGCCGAGCCCTCTCGACGAATGAGTTCGATGAAGGTGATGGGGCCGACGCGATCCGTACGCGCTAGCCTTAGACGAGCAAGACGCTCCTGCTCGGAAAGGGCGTTCAGGAGGCGGCGTCCTTTTTGGCGCCGAAGCGCGGCTCCTGGCCCTTGATGAGGCGGCCAATGTTCTCGTGATGCCGAACGAAGATGAGCGCGGCCATCAGGATGACAAGCACGACGCAGGCCGGGACCTGCCCGATCAGCCATGCAGCGATCGGCGCGGCCGCCGCGGCGATCAGCGCCGACAGCGAGGAAATGCGGGTGACAGCGAAGTTGGCCAGCCAGGCTAGCGCCGCGACGATCCCCACCGGCCAGGCGGCGGCAAAGAGCACACCGTAGAAGGTCGCCACGCCCTTACCGCCCTTGAAGCCGAGCCAGAGAGGAAACAGGTGGCCGATGAAGGCCGCGCCGCCGGCGATGTAGGGCAAGGGCGTCTCCGGGAAGAGCCATCGCGCCGCCAGCACCGGGATAGCCCCCTTGGCCGCGTCGGCCAGCAGGGTCAGCAGCGCCAGGTCCTTGCGGCCGGTGCGCAGCACGTTCGTCGCGCCGATGTTGCCCGAGCCGATGGCGCGCACGTCCCCGGCCCCGCCCGCGCGCGTGATCAGCACCCCGAACGGGATCGAGCCGAGCAGATAGGAGGCCCCGGCCACCAGACCGATCGTCAGCATCGCCGCTGCGGCGAGATCCTGCATGCCCTTACCCCTCCCGACGCCACACGATGCGGCCGTCGACGAGCGTCAGCAAGACCTGACCTTGCAGCCTGCGCCCATCGAAGGGCGAGTTTTTCGACCGGGATATCAACCGCTCGGCGTCGATGACTACCGGCGCGCCCACGTCGAACAGCACCAGGTCCGCAGGGGACCCCACGCTGAGGCGCCCGCTGTCGAGGCCGAGGAGTTGCGCCGGGCCGAGCGTCAGGGGCCGCAGGATGTCGAGCAGATCGAGGCCCGCGGCGTGGTGCAGATTCAACGCGGCGGGCAACAGGGTCTCCAGCCCCACCGCGCCCGGCGTGGCCTCCGCGAACGGCAGGCGCTTGCCCTCGGCGGGCGCAGGCGCGTGCGCCGAGACGATGACGTCGATCAGGCCGCCAC
>NZ_JANJTL010000152.1 GCF_024711105.1 Brevundimonas sp.
GCGGTCGCCCTGGACGGCGGCGACTGCGCCGTGGGGGTGGAGAGTACGGTGGTCTCGGTGCTGGACGGCCGCGTCTCCCTGCTGCGCCCCGGCTCGGTCACCCGCAAGGAGATAGAGGCCGTCGTCGGCCCGCTCGACCGGGCCGGGGAGGGGCATCGCTCGCCCGGCCGGATGGCCCTGCACTATGCGCCCGACGCCCCGGTGCGGCTGAACGCGAACGGTCCCCGGACGGGCGAGGCCTACCTTGCGTTCGGAGAGGGGCAGGGGCCGTTCAACCTGAGCCCCACGGGCGACCTACGCGAGGCGGCGGCCAACCTGTTCCGCATGCTGCGCGAGGCCGACCGGACCCGGCCCACCGGCATCGCGGTCGCGCCCATACCGGCCGAAGGGCTCGGCGAGGCGATCAACGACCGGCTGAAGCGGGCGGCGGGGTTCGTGGGCTAGGACGGACGCTGCAGCAGCAGGCCCTGAATCTTGTCCTCGGCGTTGATCGAGATGGTCCAGGTGGTCTCGACGCCGTTGGCGAAGACGACGTTGAACTGGTGGGCGCCCGGTCCGGGCTCGCCGGAATGCTCCAGCGTCTGAATCTCACCGGCGTCGCGCAGGAAGGCCGCGGCGTCCGGCGCGCCGCGCACGGCGGCGGCCAGGTCCGGCGTCAGGGTGTCGTAGTTGAGCGTTCCGGCCTGCATGGCCACGATGGTGTCGCGCAGGCGATGCTCGGCGTGCCGGGCGGTGGCGAAGTGCGCCGCGTCGTGGGCGTGGCCCTCCTGGCCGGCCGCACCGTGCGAGCCGTGGGCGCCGTGACCGGCGTGGTCATGCTCCTGGGCGGCGGCGGGGCCGCAAAGGGCGAGCGAGGCGACGAAGGCGGCGGCGGCGATCTTCATGACGGGTCCCCGAGACTGAGGCCCTTGGTATAGGGGCGTGCGCGCCCTCGCGACAAGCGAGACGGGCCTTGCAATTCCACGCTTTGCGGCCTATCTGCCCGGCGCACTTCACACGCAGGCGTGGCGCGTTTCGGGGAGACATCCCGGTCCGCACCATTCCGAGGGTTCCGCAAGGACCTTTAAGCGCCTGCGGCGGATTGATCGGATAAAGGAACGAATACAGATGGCTCTGCCTGAAATCTCCATGCGTGGTCTGCTCGAGGCCGGCGCCCACTTCGGCCACCAGACGCACCGCTGGAACCCGAAGATGGAGCGCTACATCTTCGGCTCGCGCTCGAACATCCACATCATCGACCTGTCGCAGTCGCTGCCGCTGCTGCACCAGGCCCTGGTCGCCGTCCGCGACGTCGCCGCCAAGGGCGGCCGCGTCCTGTTCGTCGGCACCAAGCGCCAGGCGTCGGACCCGGTGGCCGAGGCCGCCAAGCGCTGCGCCCAGTACTACGTCAATCACCGCTGGCTCGGCGGCACCCTGACCAACTGGCGCACCGTCTCGGGCTCGATCCAGCGCCTGCGCGACACCACCGCCATCCTGGACGCCGGCGGCGAGGGCCGCGTGAAGCGCGAGCTGGTCAGCATCCAGCGCGAGCGTGACAAGCTGGAGCTGTCGCTGGGCGGCATCAAGGACATGGGCGGCATCCCCGACATCATGTTCGTGATCGACACCAACAAGGAAGCGATCGCGATCCAGGAAGCCCGCAAGCTGAACATCCCGGTCATCGCCATCCTGGACACCAACTCGGATCCGGACGGCATCACCTATCCGATCCCGGGCAACGATGACGCCGCGCGCGCCATCCAACTGTACTGCGACCTGATCGCCGACGCCGTGCTGGACGGCCTGGCCGCCGGCGCCGGCGCCGCCGGCGTTGATCTGGGCGCCTCCGCCAACCCGCCGGCCGAGCCGGCGCTGAAGGAAGAGGCCGCTCCGGCCAAGCTGAGCGCCGAGGACGAAGCCCAGGCGCAGGCCGCCGAGGCTCCGGCCGCCGAGGCCGAAGCTGAAACGCCCGCCGTCGCCGGTGAAGAAGAGCAGGCCGCCCAGACGGAAGCTCTGGACGCCGTCGAAACCGAGAAGGCCACGGGCTGATCCAGCCCGTCCGGCCTTCGCAAGAGGGCCGCGCGTTGAACTGACACGCGGCCCGGCTGTCCAGCCGGGCCGTTCCCCTATCCGATTACTCCCGAGGAGATTGAACATGGCCGAGATCACCGCCGCGCTCGTCAAGGAACTGCGCGAAAAGTCCGGCGTCGGCATGATGGACTGCAAGAAGGCGCTGCAGGAGAACGACGGCGACCTGAACGCCGCCATCGACTGGCTGCGCGCCAAGGGCCTGTCCAAGGCCGCCAAGAAGGCTGACCGTGTCGCCGCCGAGGGCCTGATCGCCGTCGCCACCCGGGCCGAGGGCGAAGGCGAGACCGCCGCCGTCATCGAGTTCAACGCCGAGACCGACTTCGTCGCCCGCAACGACCTGTTCCAGACCACGGCCAAGAAGATCGCCGCCGTCGCCCTGGACCAGTCAGACGTCGACGGCGTCAACGCCGCCGCCATGGACGGCGCAACCGTCCAGGACGCCGTGACCAACCTCGTCGCCACCATCGGCGAGAACATGCACGTGCGCCGCATGGCCAAGCTGTCGGTGTCTCAGGGCGTCGTGGCCTCCTACGTCCACAACGCCGTGTCGCCGGACCTCGGCAAGATCGGCGTGCTGGTCGCCATGGAAGGCGCTGGCGACAAGGCCAAGCTGCGCGAGCTGGGCCGCAAGATCGCCATGCACGTGGCCGCGACCTCGCCGCTGTCGCTGGACGAGTCCTCGCTGGACCCGGCCGCGATCGAGAAGGAGCGTCAGGTCCTGACCGAGAAGGCCAAGGAAGAAGGCCGTCCGGAGAACATGATCGAGAAGATCGTCATGGGTCAGATCGCCAAGTTCCAGAAGGAAGTGGTCCTGACCAAGCAGCCGTTCGTCATGAACCCGGACCAGACCATCGAACAGCTCGTCGCCGACGCCGGCAAGGAGCTGGGCTCGCCGGTCACGCTCAAGGCCTTCGTGCGCATGGGCCTGGGCGAGGGCGTCGAAAAGCCGGTCGGCCCCGACTTCGCCGAGGAAGTCGCCAGCATGACCAAGGGCTGATTTTCAGCACCGGACTGAAATCGAGGGGCGCGCTGGCTGACGGCCGGCGCGCCCTTCGTCTATGTTGCCCCTGCCGATTCCGCCGCGCCTGGACCGTCCGATGACAGAACTGAACTTCAAGAGGGTCCTGCTCAAGGTGTCGGGCGAAGTCCTGATGGGCGATCAGGGCTATGGCATCGACATGAAGACGGTCGACACCGTGGCCGCCGCCATCAAGCGGGCGGTCGAGAGCGGGGTCGAGATGTGCCTGGTGATCGGCGGCGGGAACATCTTCCGCGGTCTGTCCAAGGCGGCGGGCGACATGGACCGCTCGACGGCGGACCACATGGGCATGCTGGCGACCGTCATGAACGCGCTCGCCATGCAGGCGGCGCTCGAGAAGATCGGCATCCAGACCCGCGTGCAGAGCGCCATCACCATGAACGCGGTGGCCGAGCCCTACATTCGCAGACGCGCGCTGAGGCACCTGGAGAAGGGCCGTGTGGTGATCTTCGCCGCCGGTGTGGGCGCGCCCTTCTTCACCACGGATTCCGGCGCCGCGCTCAGAGCCGCCGAGATGGGCTGCGACGCCCTGCTCAAAGGGACCAGCGTGGACGGCGTCTATTCGGCCGACCCGAAGAAGGACAAGACCGCCACCCGCTATGACCGGCTGACCTACCAGGATGTCCTGGCCCGCGATCTGCGGGTGATGGACACCTCGGCCATCGCGATGATGCGCGACGCGAGCATCCCCATCGTGGTCTTCTCGATCCGCGAGGAGGGCTCGCTGCGCCGCGTGCTGAACGGCGAGGGCCACTTCACCGTCATCAGCGGCAGCGTCTAAGAAGAACACTTACGGGAGAGACGACCATGGCCAAGCCCGACCTCAAGACGTTCCGCGACCGGATGGACAAGGCGGTCAGCGCGCTCAAGGAGGAGTTCGCCGGTCTGCGCACGGGCCGCGCCTCGGCCGGTCTGCTGGAGCCGGTGCAGGTGGACGCCTACGGCTCGATGGTGCCCCTGAACTCGGTGGCGGCCATCTCCGTGCCGGAGCCTCGCATGATCACGGTCAACGTCTGGGACCGCGGCGTCGTGGTCTCGGTCGAAAAGGCGATCCGGGCCGCCGGCCTGGGCCTGAACCCGGTCGTCGACGGCCAGACCCTGCGGGTGCCGATCCCGCCGCTGACCGAGGAGCGTCGCAAGGAGCTGGCCAAGCTCGCCGGCAAATACGCCGAGCAGCAGCGCATCGCCGTGCGCAATGTCCGCCGCGACGCCAATGACGAACTCAAGAAGGCCGAAAAGGCCGGCGACATTGGCCAGGACGAGCAGAAGAAGATGGAGGCCGAGGTCCAGAAGGACACCGACGCCGCCATCAAACGGATCGACGAGGCCTTGAAAGCCAAGGAAGTTGAGATCATGCAGGTCTAGGACCTGTGGTCTAACGCTCTCACCCGCTCACCCCGGCGAACGCCGGGGCCCAGATGACAAGGCGCCGGCGCTGTCCAGCGAAACGCAGTGAGAAACAGGCAAAGGCTCTTCCATATGCTCTGGGCCCCGGCATTCGCCGGGGTGAGCGGTCGTGGAGGAACGCGACTTGTCTGATCCGACCTCAGGTCCGCGCCACGTCGCCCTGATCATGGATGGCAACGGACGCTGGGCGAAGGCGCGCGGCATGCCGCGCACCCTGGGCCACCGTGCGGGCGTCCAGGCGCTGAAGCGCACGGTCGAGGCCGCGCCGGACCTGGGTCTGGAATGCCTGACGGTCTTCGGCTTCTCGACCGAGAACTGGCGCCGTCCGGCGGACGAAGTCTCCGAACTGATGGGCCTGGTGCGGGCCTACGTCGAAAGCGACCTGGAGCGGCTTGTGCGCGAAGGCGTTCGCCTGAAGGTTCCCGGCAGCCGCGTCGGCCTGCCCGCCGACATCCGCGCCATCGTCGAGAACGCCGAGGCGAGGACCGCCCACAACGACCGCTTCCTGCTGCAGGTCGCCTTCAACTACGGCGGCCGCGCCGACATCCTGGCGGCGGCCCGCCGTTTCGCCGAGAGCGGCGAGGATCCGGCCCTGCTGGACGAAGCGAAGTTCGAGTCGCTTCTGTCGACCGCCGGCGCTCCACCGGTGGACCTGATCGTGCGCACCTCCGGCGAGCGGCGGCTGTCGAACTTCCTGCTGTGGGAGGCGGCGTATGCGGAGTTGCTGTTTCAGGACGTGCTCTGGCCCGACTATGGCTATGAGGCTCTGGCCCAGGCGATCGAAGCCTTCCGCACCCGGGATCGTCGGTTCGGGGGGCTGAACGAGCCCGAGCGGGCCGCCGGCTGATGCCTGCGCGCGATATCGGCATGCGCGCGGCCTCCGCCGCCGTGCTGGCTCCCTTGGCCATCATCGCGCTGTGGACCGGCGGCTGGGCCTTCATCATCCTGATGGGGCTGGCCGCCGGCATCCTGGCCATGGAGTGGGGCGCGATCAGCGAGCGCCGCGCCCCGGTGCTGACGGGCGTGGCTGTGGCCTTCGCGGTGCTGGGCGCCATGATCGCGGCCTATGTGGGGGACTTTTCAGCGGCCCTGGTGCTGCTGGTCTTCGGCGCGATCGCCTCGGCCCTGTTCGCCCGCGCCATCAAGGCGTCCGGCCTCGATGCGGCCTATGGGGTCCTCTATATCGGCTGGCCGATGCTGCTGCTGGTCTGGCTGAGGAATCTGCCGGACGGAGGCCGCTGGACGATCTTGCTGTTCTCGGTGACCTGGGCTGCGGACATTGCGGCCTATCTGGTCGGAAACATGCTGAAGGGGCCCAAGCTGTGGCCCCGTTTCTCGCCCAACAAGACCTGGTCGGGGTTCGCCGGAGGCCTGATCGGCGGCGTGATCGCGGCAGTAGCGGTCGTCTGGGTGCTGGCCGACGCGGGCTTTCCGTTCTCGGGCGTCAGCCTTGCGGGTGCGGCGGTCGTCGGACTGGCGGGAGCGCTCGCGACCATGGCGGGGGACCTGTGGGAGTCCGCGCTGAAGCGCCGGTTCGGAGTCAAGGACGCCGGCGCCATCATCCCTGGCCACGGGGGCCTGCTCGACAGGGTCGACGGCCTGATGTTTGCGGTTGTGGTCATCGCGGTGATCAAATTCCTCATCGACTGGGGCCTAGTCGGATGAGCGGGCGCCGGCGCGTGACCGTCCTGGGCTCCACGGGATCGGTGGGGACCTCGACGCTGGACCTGATGGCGCAGGCGGGCGGCCGCGACGTGTTCGAAATCGAGGCTCTCACCGCCGGGGCCAATGTTCGGCTGCTCGCCGAGCAGGCCCTGGAGTGGCGGCCGCGCCTGGCGGTGATCGGGCGTGACGACCTGAAGGCCGAGCTCGAACGTGCGCTGGAAGGCTCCGGCGTGCGCACCGCCAGCGGGGAGGCGGCCGTCGAGGCCGCCGCTTCCGGCGGCGCGGACTGGATCATGGCCGCCATCGTCGGCGCGGCGGGCCTGCGCCCTGCCTGGGCGGCGGCCCGATCCGGAGCGACGCTTGCCTTGGCCAACAAGGAAAGTCTCGTCTGTTGCGGCCCGGCCCTGATCGAGGCCGCGCGGGCGGCCGGGGGACAGGTCATCCCGGTCGATTCCGAGCACTCGGCGATCTTCCAGGTGCTGGAGCCGCACAATATCGACCGCGTGGCCCGCTTGGTGCTGACGGCCTCAGGCGGCCCGTTCCGGACTATGTCCCTGGCGGAAATGAAGGCCGTGACGCCGGAACAGGCCGTCGCCCATCCCAACTGGAGCATGGGAGCGAAGATCTCCGTCGACAGCGCCACCATGGCCAACAAGGGCCTGGAGATGATCGAGGCGGCCTATCTGTTCGGCGTCGACGCCGCGCGGATCGACGTCCTGGTTCACCCACAGTCGATCATTCATAGCCTCGTCGAATACGTGGACGGCTCGACCCTGGCGCAGCTGGGTCCGCCGGACATGCGCACGCCGATCGCCTGCGCCCTTGCCTGGCCCGAGCGGATCGCCTGGCCGGCGCCGAGACTGGACCTCGCGGCGCTGGGCTCGTTGACCTTCGAGGCGCCGGACGACGTGCGATTCCCCATGCTCAGGCTGGCCCGTCAGGCCCTGTCGGCGGGAGGCGCGGCGCCGGCCGTGTTCAACGCCGCCAACGAGGCCGCGGTCCAGGCCTTCCTTGACCGGCGCATCGGCTTTCTCGATATTGCGGCGACGGTGGCCGAGACGCTCGAGGAGTCTGAGGGCGGGTCGTTCGGGGGGACTGAGGCCGATCCGCTGGGCAAAGCTCTGCAGGCGGATCGGAGCGCGAGGCGGCTGGCCATGGAAGCGGTCGGACGCCGGGCGCTCGCGGCCTGACTCTGGAGAGGTATTTCGGCCTGATGCTCGACTTCCTGGGGTCCGCGGCGGGAACGCTGGCCGCCTTTCTGGCGGTCCTAGCTCTCGTCATCACGATCCACGAACTCGGCCACTTCGGCGTGGCCAAGCTGTTCGGCGTCCGGATCGACCGGTTTTCGCTCGGATTTGGCAAGACGCTCTGGTCCCGGCGGGACCGCTCGGGCGTCGAATGGCGCTTAGCCGCCCTGCCGCTCGGCGGCTATGTGAAATTCTCGGGCGATCTCGACGTCACCGGTGTTCCGGATCGCGAGGGCCTGGCGGCGCTGAAGGCGGACATCGTCGCGCGCGAGGGTCCAGGCGCGGAGCGCGCCTATTACCACTTCAAGCCAGTCTGGCAGCGCGCCCTGATCGTCCTGGCCGGGCCGATGGCTAACTTCGTCCTGGCCATACTGATCTTCACGATCGTCAATCTGTCGTTCGGCGAAGCCGTGCGTTTCGTCCCGCGTGTGGGGGACGTGCAGCCAGGGTCGCCGGCCGCGGTGGCGGGCTTCCAGTCGGGCGATCTGATCACGCGGGTCGACGGCCGCTCGGTCGATGACTGGCGCGAGTTCGCCCAGCTCGTTTCGCTGCGCGCGGGGGTGGCGACGCAGGTCGACCTGCTGCGCGACGGAGAGGCAGAGCGGCTGACGGTCACCCCCGGCGTGCGCGAGGTCGTCAATCCGCTCGACCAGTCGACGGTCCGGCTCGGGTTCGTGGGCCTGACCAACAGCGGGGATCCCGCGGACGTCGAACGCGGCCGCTATACGCTTCCGGGCGCGGTCTCAGCCGGCGTGCGCCAGACCGGCGCTATCCTGGACACCAGCATGACCTACATCGGCCGGATTCTCACCGGCCGGGAGAGCGGGGACCAGCTCTCGGGGCCGATCGGCATCGCGCGGGCCTCCGGAGTCATCGCCGGCGCGGCCGCGGACAACGCGGATTCGTTCGGTCAGGCGGTCCAAGGCGTATTTTTCTCGCTCCTGACGCTCGCCGGCCTTCTTTCGGTCGGAGTTGGCTTCCTCAATCTGCTGCCGATACCGGTTCTGGACGGGGGTCACTTGCTTTTCTACGCTTATGAAGCCGTGGCCCGAAGGCCGCTCGCCGCAGGAATCCAGGAGGCCGGGCTCCGCGTCGGTCTTGCTTTGCTGGTGGGATTGATGTTGTTCGCCACCTGGAACGACCTCAACAAGCTTAACCTGTTCGCCTTCCTCGGCGGGTCTTCGTGAATCGCCTCCGCCCGTCGCCGATGGTCCCCTGCATGCCGCACCGCTCCCGCCTCGTCCTTCAGTCGAGCCTGACCGCCCTGGCCGCCTCCGCGCTCCTGGCCGGACCCGCCTTCGCGCAGGACGCGCCCCAGCCCACGGGTCCCACGGCTCCGCCGCCGGCCGAACAGCCGCAGATCGAGACCGAGGCGCTTCAGGTTCGCCAAGGCGTCGTCGCGCGCATCCAGGTGCAGGGCGCCCAGCGCATCGACCCGACCACCATCCTGTCCTACCTGCCGATCCAGCCCGGCGACACGGTCGACGACGCGGTCATCGACCTGGCCGTGCGCACCCTGTTCCGCACCGAGCACTTCTCCGACGTGCAGATCGGCCTGCAGTCCAACGGCGTGCTGCTGGTGGAGGTTGTCGAGAACCCGATCATCAACCAGGTGGTCTTCGAGGGGAACAGCGCGCTCAACGAAGATCGCCTGCGCGAAGAGATCACGGTGCGCCCGCGCGGCGTCTATACCCGCGCCCGCGTTCAGGCCGAGGTGCAGCGCATCGTCGAGCTGTACCGCCGCTCGGGTCGCATCTCGGCGACTGTCACGCCCAAGCTGGTCCAGCTGGAGCAGAACCGCGTCGACCTGATCTTCGAGATCGACGAGGGTGTCTCGACGGGCGTGCGGTCGATCCAGATCCTCGGCAACCAGGATTTCTCGGACAACGACCTGCGTGACGTGATGGTCACCGAGCGCAGTCAGTGGTGGAACTTCTTCTCGTCCAACGACAACTACGATCCCGACCGTCTCGAGTACGACCGGGAGCAGCTGCGCGAGTTCTACACCAACCGCGGCTACTACGACTTCCGCGTGGTCTCCTCGGTAGCCGAGCTGACGCCGGACCAGGAAGACTTCGTCATCACCGTCACGGTCGACGAGGGCGACCGCTATGACTACGGGGCCCTGACGGTCGAGACCGAGAACGAACGCCTCAATCCGGAATTCCTGCGCGCTCTGCTGCCGATCAACGAAGGCGACCTCTATCGCAGCGACCAGATCGAGGCGGCGGTCGACACCCTAACCTTCGCCGCCGGCGCGGCCG
>NZ_JANJTL010000176.1 GCF_024711105.1 Brevundimonas sp.
TGATGCCCGAATAGAAGTCCACGTTCGGGAACAGCTTGCGCTCCTGGAAGTACTCGTCGCTCAGCGCCACGCGCTCCAGTTCGCGGGCCACCTGCAGCAGCGGATCGTTCGGATCGCCGACGGCGTCCAGCACCTCGTAGGCGCTTTCCTGCATAACCTTGGCGCGCGGATCGTAGTTCTTGTAGACCCGGTGACCGAAGCCCATCAGCTTGTATTTCTTTTCCTTCACGCCCTCGATGAACTCGGGGATGCGCTCCGGCGTACCGATTTCATTGAGCATGTTCAGCGCCTCCTCGTTGGCGCCGCCGTGCGACGGGCCCCAGAGGCAGGCGATGCCCGCGGCGATACAGGCGAAGGGATTGGCGCCCGACGAGCCGGCCAGGCGGACGGTCGAGGTCGAGGCGTTTTGCTCGTGGTCGGCGTGCAGGATGAAGATGCGGTCCATGGCGCGCGCCAGGACCGGATTGACCTCATAGTCCTCGGCCGGCACGGCGAAGCACATGCGCAGGAAGTTCTCGGCGTAGTTCAGGTCGTTGCGCGGCGACACGAAGGGCTGGCCGACCGAGTACTTGTAGGCGCGCGCGGCGATGGTCGGCATCTTGGCGATCAGGCGGATGGCCGAGATGTTGCGCTGGACGGGATCCTTGATGTCCAGGCTGTCGTGATAGAAGGCCGACAGGGCGCCGACGGTGCCGACCATGATCGCCATCGGGTGGGCGTCGCGGCGGAAGCCCTCGAAGAAGCGGTCGAACTGCTGGTGCAGCATGGTGTGCATGGTGATCGAGCGCTCGAACGCCTCGTATTCCGAGGCCGTCGGCAGCTCTCCGCGCAGCAGCAGGTGGCAGACCTCGACGAAGTTGGACTTGGAGGCCAGCTGGTCGATGGGATAGCCGCGGTGAAGCAGGATGCCCTTGTCGCCGTCGATGAAGGTCAGGCCGCTCTCGCAGGCCGCCGTCGAGGTGAAGCCGGGGTCGTAGGTGAAGGCGTCCGTCTCCGCATAGAGCTTGCGGATGTCGATGACGTCCGGACCGGTCGAACCCTTGAGCACGGGCAGGTCGACTTGCTTGTCCTGGTACGTCAGCGTGGCTTTGTCGGTCATCGTGAAATCCTGCTGGGCCGGGGGAGCGGCCTAATGTTGGCGGCTTTATAGCGGCTCAAGCCACGCTGGAAAGCGCATCGTCCAGACGGGCCAGGCTTTCCGCCTGACCGAGGGCCGCGAGGATCTTCGCCAGGTCCGGCGACACAGCCCCGCCGGTGAGCGCCGCGCGCAGGGGCGGACCGACCTTGCCCATGCCGACGCCCTCTTCTTCCGCGAAGGCCTTGATCTCGGCTTCCAGCGCGAAGACGTCCCAGCTCCGGAACAGGCCCAGGCGCTGACGCAGGCGGGACAGGCGGTCGCGAGCCTCGTCGGTCAGGGCCGCCTGCGCCTTGTCGGTGAAAGCCAGAGGTCGTCGTGACAGCGCGAAGGCGCACTGGTCGGCGAGCTCGAGAATGGTCTTGGCCCTGTCCTTCACGAACGGCACGGCGCGCGTCAACCGGTCCTCGTCGCCTTCGGCCAGGTCGTGGCCGCGGCGCATGAGAGCTTCCAGCGTCAGCTTCGCCAGCCGGTCGTCGTCGGCCAGCCGCAGCCAGTGGGCGTTCACGTGCGCCAGCTTGTCGAAGTCCAGCCGCGACGGCGCGCGGCCGACCTGGTCGAGGTCGAACCACCGGATGGCCTGTTCGTCGGAGAACAGTTCATCGTCGCCGTGGCTCCAGCCCAGCCGGGCCAGATAGTTGCGCATGGCCTCGGGCAGGTAGCCCATGTCGCGGAATTCGCCGACGGACTGGGCGCCATGGCGCTTCGACAGCTTGGCGCCGTCCGGGCCGTGGATCAGGGGGATGTGGGCGAAGACCGGCCGCTCCCAGCCGAGCGCGTCATAGATCAGGGCCTGACGCGCGGCGTTATTCAGATGGTCGTCGCCGCGGATGACGTGGGTGATCCCCATGTCGTGATCATCGGCCACCACGGCGAGATTGTAGGTCGGCGTCCCGTCCGAGCGCAGCAGCACCAGGTCGTCCAGGTCCTTGGCGGCGAAGCGGACCTCGCCCTGCACAGCGTCGGAGACGACGACGTGCTCCACGTCCGGCACGCGGAAGCGGACCACCGCCGGGGCCGAGATGTCGTTGGGCTGCCGGTCTCGCCAAGGCGAGCGCAGGGCGCGGCCCTCAGCCTTGGCCTGTTCGCGGGCGGCCTCGGTCTCTTCCGCCGACATGAAGCAGCGATAGGCGCCGCCACGGGCCAGCAGCTCCTCGACCACCTCGCGGTGGCGGGGCGCGCGCTGGAACTGGAAGACCGGCTCCTCGTCGGAGAACAGCTCCAGCCAGGCGAAACCGTCGAACAGGACCCGAACTGCCGCGTCGGTTGAACGTTCGCGGTCCGTATCCTCCACGCGAATCAAGAACTTGCCGCCGTGGTGGCGCGCGAAAAGCCAGTTGAAGAGCGCCGTTCTCGCGGTTCCTATGTGCATGGAGCCGGTCGGCGAGGGGGCGATACGGGTGACGACAGGGCGGGTCATGGCGCCGCGGGTTATAGCGCCCGACGGCGAAGCGCCTAGCGCCAATCCGGGCATGGCCGTCCGGGTGCGCGCCTGGCTGGCCGACCAGGTCCTGGCCCAGGCCGATCGCTGGCGGCTGTGGACGCCGGTGGCCTTCGGGTGCGGGTGCGCGGTCTATTTCGCCCTGCCGATTGAGCCGCCGGTCTGGCCGCTGTTGGTTTTTGGAGCCTTGCTGGTCGCGGCGCTGGCCTGGGGCTGGCGGCGGCTGGGGCTCGCCTGGCTGATACCGTTGACGCTTGTGGCCTTCCTGGCGAGCGGACTGGCCATCGCCAAGCTGAGGTCCGACGCGGTCGCCGCGCCGATCGCGCCGGCGGACGCGGGGATCGTGGGGATCGAGGGCTGGGTGGTCGACGTTTCCAGCCCCGGGACGCGTGGCGCGCGCGTAGTGCTGGCCCCGACCTGGATCGAAGGTCTGGACGCCGAGGCGATCCCGCACCGGCTGACAGTGAGCCTGCGCGGCGAAGCCATGCGGCCGGATGAGGCCGTCTCGATCCGGGGCGTGCTGAACCCGCCGCCGGAGCCCGCCAGTCCGGGCGCCTTCGACTTCGGCCGCAACGCCTGGTTCCAGAGCGTCGGCGGCACGGTGCTGAGCATCAGCCAGCCTCGGCCGGTGATCCTGCGAGAGCCGCCCTGGCCGCTACGGCTGAAGATGGCGATCAACGGCATGCGCTTCGATCTGGGCCGTCGCATCGTCGAGCGCCTGGGCCAGCCGTCCGGCGGCATTGCGGCGGCCATGACCACCGGCCATGAGGCCTGGATCGCGGAGGCCGACGAACAGGCCATGCGCGATTCCGGCCTGGCGCACATCCTGTCGATCTCGGGCCTGCACATGGCCATCGTGGGCGGCTTCGTCTTCTTCGCCATCCGCCTGATGGTGGCGGCCTGGCCGTGGCTGGCCCTGAGGGCGCCGGGCAAGAAGATCGCGGCCCTGGCGGGGTCCCTGGCCGTGGGGATCTATCTGGTCGTCTCCGGTGCGCCGCCGCCGGCCGAGCGGGCCGCGATCGTGGCCTGGGTCGCCTTCGCCGCCATCCTGCTGGACCGGCGGGCGGTCAGCATGAACGCCTTGGCGCTGGCCGCCCTGATCGTCCTGCTGCGCAGGCCGGAGTCGGTGGTGCAGCCGGGATTTCAGATGTCCTTCGCGGCGACCGCCGCCCTGGTGGCCCTGGCCGAAGCCTGGCCGCCGCGCCTGAAGGAGATCTCCGCGCCCTGGCCCATCGTCGCCTTCCAGCGGGCAAGGTCGTGGCTGTTCGTGGCGCTGATGGCGAGCCTGGTCGCCGGGCTGGCGACCGGGCCGTTCGCCATGCACCATTTCAACCGCTCGGCGGTGTTCGGCCTGGCGGCCAACCTGGCGGTCGCGCCGATTTCGAGCTTCGTGATGATGCCGGCGCTGGCCGTCGGCGCGGCCATGGAGGCGGCGGGCTGGGGCGGGCCGGTCCTGTGGCTGGCGGGTCAATCGATCGACTGGATGATGGGCATCGGCCGGTTCACCGCCAACCTGCCCGGCGCGGTGGTGACGGTGCCGAGCGCGCCGGCGGTCGCCCTGCCGATCGCCTTTCTTGGAATACTGTTCGTCTGCCTGTGGCGGGGCCGGCTGAGGTGGCTGGGCCTGCCCTTCGCCTGCGCGGTCCTCATCTGGTCCCGGCCGCCCGCGCCCGACCTGTGGATCGGGCCGGAGGGGACCAATGCGGCGCTGCGGGCGGGCGACACGGTGCAGGTGGTGAGGCCCAATGTGCGGCTGTTCGCGGTCGACCTGTGGACCCGCCGACGGGGAGTGGAGCCGGCGTCGCCGGAGCTGGCGGAGCGGGTGTGCCGACGGTCGTGGTGCGCGCTGACCTCCGAGACGGGTTCGGCCGCGATCTGGTTCGGGCGTAGGGCGCCGGATGACGCCCAACTGTCCGAACTGTGCGCGGCCGGCGAGGTCGTGGCGGTGCGGACGCCGGTGACGAACCTGCCGACCGCCTGCGATGGGCGATTGGTGCTGGACGGTCGCGACCTGGCGCGCGGCTCGGTCGAGCTGTGGCGCGAGGGCGACGGCTGGCGCGGAGTCTGGACGGACGACCTCAGGGGCGAGCGCCCCTGGGTTCAGTGATATCGGCGGATCAGGCCGACCAGCTTGCCCTGAACCTCGACCTGGTCGGGCCCGAAGATGCGGGTCTCATAGGCCGGGTTGGCGGCTTCCAGCGCAATCGAGGCGCCGCGCTTGCGCAGGCGCTTGAGCGTGGCTTCCTCGCCCTCGACCAGGGCCACGACGATCTCGCCCGACGATGCGGTGTCCGACTTGCGGATCAGCGCCAGGTCGCCGTCGAGGATGCCGGCGTTGATCATGGAGTCGCCCGAGACCTCGAGCACATAGTGTTCGCCCGACCCCAGCAGCGCCTCGGGCACCGGGATGCGGTCCTTCTCGTGCTGGATGGCGGAGATCGGCGTGCCCGCCGCGATCTTGCCGAGCACGGGCAGTTCGCGAACGTCGTTGGCGGGCTGAGCCGCGCCCCCGCCGGTGACGACCTGCGGACGGAAAGGCCCGCGCGGACGCCCGCCCATGGAGGCCTCCTCCGGCAGCTTGACCACTTCGAGTGCGCGGGCGCGGTGCGCCAAGCGGCGGATGAATCCCCGCTCCTCCAGCGCCGTGATCAGCCGGTGAATGCCCGACTTGGACGCCAGGTCCAGCGCCTCCTTCATTTCGTCGAAGGAGGGAGACACCCCGGTCTCCTTGATCCGTTCGTGCACGAACATGAGCAGTTCGTGCTGCTTGCGCGTCAGCATGGCGGTCCTCGAAACCGAATCCAGTTCGTGGAACCTAGCGGAACAAACCGCAAACGTCCACAAGTCTGTTCCTGTGGTGTTCCGGTTAAGGAGAGGTTACGCCAGGAGCGCCCGCGTCGCCGCCTCGACGTCCTGTTGGCGCATCAGGCTCTCACCCACCAGCACCGCCGAAGCTCCGACCGCAAAAACCCGCGCCAAATCGGCCGGCGTGAACAGGCCGCTCTCCGAGACCAGCAGCGCGCCTTCCGGCGCGAGCGGGAACAGCCGTTCCGTCACGGCCAGGTCGACCTCGAAGGTGCGCAACGATCGGTTGTTCACCCCGACAAGGGTGGCGCCGAGCCCGCCGGCGCGCGCCATCTCGGCTTCGTCGTGGGTCTCGACCAGGGCGTCCATGCCGAAGCGCTTCGCCTCGGCCAGCAGGTCGGCGGCGAGCGCGTCGTCGACCATGGCCAGAATCACCAGGATGCAGTCGGCGCCCAGCGCCCGGCTCTCGGCCACCTGCCAGGGATCGACCAGGAAGTCCTTGCGGATGCACGGCAGGCCGACCGCCGATCGCGCCGCTGCCAGATAGGCGTCGTCGCCCTGAAAGCTCGGCCCATCGGTCAGGACCGACAGACAGGCGGCCCCGCCGGCCTCATAGGCGCTGGCCAGGGCGGGCGGGTCGAAGTCGGCGCGGATCTGGCCCTTCGACGGGCTGGCCTTCTTGACCTCGGCGATGAGGGCCGGCCGGCCCGGCGCTGCGCGTTCGGTCAGGGCGCGGGCGAAGCCGCGCGGCGGATCGGCGGCGCGCGCCGCGGCCTCCACCTCCGCAAAGACCCGCGCGGCCTTTCGCGCCGCGACCTCCTCGCGCTTGTAGGCGGCGATCCGCTCCAAGATGTCGCTCATTCCACGGGCTCGTTGGAGACCGCCACCAGCCGGTCGAGCGCAGTTCGCGCCGCGCCCGTATCCAGCGAACGGCGGGCCAGGTCCGCGCCCTCGGCCAGGGACTCGGCCCGGTCGGCCACGACCAGGGCGGCCGCGGCGTTCAGCACCACGATGTCGCGATAGGGCCCGGCCGCGCCGTCCAGAAGCTCAAGCAGCGCGCGCGCGTTGTCCTCGGGCGCGCCGCCGCGAAGGGCCTCGATGGTGGTCCGCGCCACGCCCGCTTCTTCCGGCGTCACGGTGAAGCGGCAGACCGCGCCGTTCCGCCATTCGCAGACCTCGGTCTCGCCGGTGGTGGTCAGCTCGTCCAGGCCCTGGCCGTGCACGGTCCAGCCGCGCACCGCGCCCAGCCGGCCCATGGTTTCGGCGATCGGCTCCAGCCAGCGCGAGTCGTAGACGCCCATCACCTGGCGGCGCACCCCGGCCGGGTTCGACAGGGGCCCCAGGATATTGAAGACGGTGCGAAAGCCGATCTCGGCCCGGACCGGCGTCACGTGACGCATGGCCGGGTGGTGGACCGGGGCGAAGAGGAAACACACGCCGGCCTCGTCCAGCGCCCGTCGCTGCTGCTCCAGCGACGCCTGTAGGTTCACCCCGACCGCCGCCAGCACGTCCGACGACCCCGACTTCGAGCTCAGCGCCCGGTTGCCGTGCTTGGCGACCTTCACGCCGGCGCCCGCGAGCACGAAGGCCGCCGCGGTCGAGACGTTGAAGGTGTGCTGGCCGTCTCCGCCGGTGCCGCAGGTGTCGACGGCGTCATAGGGGTGCTCCAGCCGGATCATCGCCCCATGCATGGCGCGCACGAAGGCGGCGATCTCGCCCACCGTCTCGCCGCGCACCCGCAGGGCCGTCAGGGCCGAGGCCAGCTGGGCGGGCGTCGCCTCGCCCATCAGGCAGGCGGTGAGGAATTCCTCGGCCTCGTCCTCGGACAGCACCCGGCCCTCGGCCAGGCGCGACAGCAACGGCTTGAACGCGTCGGACATCGGCGCGGTGTCCCTACGCTGCGCGGGCCGGCGCGGGCCGCGCCAGCTTCAGGAAGTTGTCGAGCAGCTCGTGGCCGTGCTCGGTCGCGATCGACTCCGGGTGGAACTGCACCCCATGGATGGGCCGCTCGCGGTGGGCCAGGCCCATGATCTCGCCGTCCTCCGTCCAGGCGGTGACCTCCAGGCAGTCCGGCAGGCTCTCGCGCCGAACCGCCAGCGAGTGGTAGCGCGTCGCCGTGAACGGGTCGGGCAGGCCGGCGAAGACCGAGCGGCCTTCGTGCCGGATCGGGCTGGTCTTGCCGTGCATCAGCTGCTTGGCCCGCACCACCTCGCCGCCGAAGGCCTGGCCGATGGCCTGGTGGCCCAGGCAGACGCCCAGGATGGGCAGGTGCGGCGGGGCCTGGCGGATGATGTCGAGGCAGATTCCCGCCTGGTCAGGCGCGCAGGGCCCCGGCGACAGCAGCACCCCCTCGGGGCCCAGGGCCAGGGCCTCATTGACCCCCATGGCGTCGTTGCGGATGACGTGCGCGTCCGCCCCCAGCTCGGCCAGGTAGTGGACGAGGTTGTAGGTAAAGCTGTCGTAGTTATCGACGACGAGGATCATGGCCCCCGGCTTCTAGGGCCGGACCCGACCCGCGCCAAGGCAGGAGATCGTTAACCATGTTCGGGTGGGATCGCCCCATGCTCGAAGCGATCCACCAGGCCAAGACCCTCCTCGCCGATCCGAAGGCCGGCGACGGCCTCGTCGGGGCCCTGTTCGCCGCCGGCTTCTGCGCCATGGCCGCGACGCTGCTGGCGGGCGCCGTGATCTTCGGCCAGCTGGCCTGACCCCGACGCCCGCCCGAAAGCGTCAGACCAGAACCGCCCAGTCCGAGTGGGCGAGCCGGTGATGCGGCCCGCGGCCGATGTCGTCCCAGAGCGAGGTGACGTCCGCCGGTCCCAGGTCAAGCACATCAGACCCCGGCTGACAGACGACCGGCGCCTCCTGGATGTCCTTCGGACCCATGTCGAGCGGCAGGACAAGCGGGTCGAAATCATCGCCGAAGTCGGAGGTCGCCTTCACGTCGCCCAGGACAGGACAGATGATGGCGTCATCCGCCGATCCGTCCTTCTCGGCCGGCAGCACCTGGGGACCGAGGTCCTTGGGCTCGGCCGCTGCGGGCGCCGCCACGGCGAACTCGAAGTCACCTGCCTGAAGCTGTGCTTTCGAGACGCCTTGCAGGGTGATGGTCACGCCGCTCTTGGAGATGACGGCGTTGCCGGAACCGTCGTCGGACGTATGGATCAGGACATCGGCGAAGTCCGCGAAGATCGAGCCATCGAGCGAAATGACGTCCTGGCCGACTTCGAGATCATAGATGAGATCCGAGCCAGAGGCGCCGCGGAAGATGAAGGTGTCGCTTCCCTCACTACCGCGCAGGCGGTCGTTGCCCGCACCGCCGTCGAGACGGTCGTCGCCAATCGCGCCGTCGAGGTAGTCCTTGCCCGAGCCGCCGTAGAACGCGTTGGCGGCATCGGACCCGATGAGTTGATCCGAAAAGTTCGAACCCCTCACGTTTTCGACCGCCAGCAGTTCGTCGCCTTGTGCGTGCCCCCCCTCGAACCGGTTCAGGCCGAGCCTAATCTGGACCGCGGCGTTGGAGGAAGAGTAGTCGGCCAGGTCCGATCCGGGGCCGCCCAACAGACGGTCTCGACCCGCTCCCCCGATCAAGATGTCATCGCCGGAACCGCCGTTCAGGACGTCGTCGCCGTTCCCACCGTCGATTCGATCAGCGCCAAGCCCCCCCTTCAGGGTGTTCGCCGCTTCGTTCCCGATCAGCACATCATCGCCCCGCCCGCCCGTGGCGTTCTCGATGGTCACGCCGTTGGCGATGGTGAAGCCGCCCCACAGGCCGTAGGCGTAGGAGACGCGGCCGCCGCCGCCTTCCTCATAGCGGAGCGTCGCGGCGCGAAGGTCGATGGTGGCGTCGGCCGTGCCGGAATAGCGGATTTCGTCGGTCCCGCCGGCGTCCCAGATGGTCGAGTAGAAGTTGCCGGCGCCGTTGAAGTCCTTGATCTCGTAGACGTCGTTGCCGGTCGCCCATTCCTCGTTGACGCCGTACTTGTCCTGGATCACGGCGATGTCGAGCGCGGCGAGCGTGCCCATCCAGCCGAAGTGGTCGACCTCGGTCCCGGTGATGCCGCCGGAGCGGGGCCCGCCGTGGCCGGCGGGGCGGCCGCCGACGCCACCGGTTTCGTTCCACCCGTCGTTGTAGGACATGATGGTGAAGACCTGCTGGCTCAGGTCGAAGTCGCCGAAGCCGCCGCCGAGGCCGCCGGTGCCGCCGTCTCCGCCGCGCATGATGGAGGAGCGGCCGCCATTGTCGTGTGGGTGGGCCATGCCATGGCCGTGACCCAGTTCATGCAACAGGGTGGGGAAATAGAAGCCGCCCTGGCTCACGCCTTCCTCAGTCCAGCGAGCGTCCCCGGCGTTGATCTCCGTCTGCCCTTCGTTGGCCTCGTTCGGCGGGCTCATCCGGCCTAGCAGGCTCGCGCCCACGCCCGGGGTGCCCTGGTAGGTGATGATGTTGATGTCGGCTTCGTGCCGGTTCTGGACCTCGATGTAGATGATGTCGGCGACCTGTTCGTACAGGTCGAAGGCCTGGCGGAAGGCCGCCTTCTCCCAGGCCTCCATGTTCTTGGCCTGGAGCGTTGTCGCGAGCCCGGGATCCAGCGGGTCCTCATCGACGTAAACGTCGCCTTGTTTGGCGTAGTAGTAGGTGATGACGTTCTTGCCCTCGATCCCGTAGTTGTTGGTCAGGATCGGACCATTGCCGTCCGGCGCCCAGGGGTTCGGCCGGGTGCCGTTGTCCCCGTCAGGGTTGCGCGACGTGCGGTCGAACTGGCTGCCCCAGTCGATCGAGTGCAGCGGGCTGTCTGTGTCGTAGAACGGCCGGTAGGCGTAGGGATTGGCCTCGAAGTCGACCGTATCGACGAACAGCTCGTAGTCGCCGACGAAGTCGCCGGTCGAGCCGTTCGTTCCATCCTGATCGTAGGCGCGGGCGTTGATGTAGTAGGTGCCCGTGTAGTCCGCCTGATAGGTCAGCAAGGCGTCGAGGCCCGACGGCGTGTTGGGCCCTCCGCCGTCAGCCTGGGTGATCAGGTTGCCCGCGGAATCGTATAATTCGATGTAGGCGTCCGCCTGGGGCACGCCGCTCGGACCGCCGAGCGTCAGATATTGGCCGATGTTGTACCACTGGCCCTCGACCAGGTTCACGGCGAAGAAGTCCTGGTCACCGATGGTGTCGGTGGTGGAAACGATGTGGGGACCGTCCACCGTGATGGTCGCGGTGGTCGAGACGTCGTCCGCCTGAGCGTCGATGGTGAGCAGCACCGGTTGAAGCGGCCCGTCCGGCTTATCGTCGCCCACGCCGTCGGGATCGAAGCGGTCGACCGACTTCAGGCAGTAGCTGCACCCGCATCGCAGCGACAGGGTGGGGTCCGCCTCGGCGGGCAGGATCAGGGGTGCGACCTCGAAGGCGGCATCCTGCATCTGCGGCTCCACGAACGACTGGGTCCGGGGCGCGAAGCTAGCGGTCTCGCCCCAGGCGCGCGCCCCAGGCGCCGCGGCGAGATCGGACAGTTCATCGGAAACGACCGCGCGGTACGCGGCGAACATGGAGAAGCGGGGCATGTGACCTCCCAGCGCGCCGGCGGCCGCCGCCCTCGACGGCCCTCGATGGAAAGGCGCGCGAGGCGGGTAACGTAGCGGTAACCCCAAGTGTTCCGGGGCCCGAACACTTCTATCTTTAGTTGTCGTTTGCCCTGAGTTACATACCTATGCGGGAACTACTCATCCGTTCGACATCGCCCTCACTGTCAAGCTTGGAGGGCCGGACCTCCAATGATTTCAGCAGGCCAAGGACCGTCTGCGCCTCTATGTCGCGCGGGGGAACGGTTCGGGAGGCGTGACGCCCGATGGACAGGAGGCGCTGGCCATCATAGAGGGCGCGCGTGAGCGCTCATCACGCATTTGTGAACGGCCGTCGGGCGGACCTGGACTGGATCCGGGTGATCGCGTTCGGCCTGCTGATCCTGTTTCACACTGCCCTCGTCTATGCCCCGTACGACTGGCACATCCAGTCCGAGCACCGCTTCGGCTGGATGCCGGAGGCCCTGCTGCTGACGGGGCCGTGGCGTCTGACACTGCTGTTCCTGGTGTCCGGCGCCGCGCTCAGGTTCATGACGGCGCGGCGCACGCCTCGCCAGGTCGCCAAGGCCCGCTTCGAACGGCTGGGGCCGCCCCTGCTCATGGGCGTGGTCCTGCTGGTCTCGCTGCAGTCGTGGATCGAGGCCCTGGATAACGGCTGGTGGAACCAGGGGTATCTCCCGTGGCTCGCCAAGGAGTTCGGACCGGGCCTGTTCAACGGCGTGCCGGTGAACCACCTGTGGTTCGTCTTCTATATCGGCGCCTACAGCCTGGTGGCCGTGCTGCTCATGCGGCGCGAGGGCCTCATCCCGTGGATGGAGGAAAAGCTGGCCAGCCTGATCGGCGGCTGGCGGGTGCTGGTCATCCCGGCAGCCTATCTGGTGCTGATCCGGATCACCCTTTTCCCGGTCTTCGGCATCACCAACGGACTGTTCTGGGACCCGTACAATCACCTCCTGTCGCTGGGCGCCTTCCTGTTCGGCTTTCTGCTGGCTCGGCGTGAGAGCGTCTGGGCCGACCTGGAGCGCTACCGCTGGGTGTCGCTCGGCGCTGCGGTGGTTCTGCTGCCGCTGATGATGCTGCAGTGGTCACACCCAGGCGGCGGCGCCTTCCTCGGTGTTCCCAAGCACTTCGTTCAGGGGCTGGACCAGTGGGCGGTCATCACCGCCATCCTCGGCTTCGGCAGCCGGCATCTGCGCAAGGCGGACGGCCCCCTTCTTCGCTATCTCACCGACGCGGTCTTTCCCTGTTATCTCGCGCACCAGACGATCCTGGTCGTGGCGGTGTGGCTCATCCGGCCAGCTGAACTGTCGGCGTTGCCTGAGGCCCTGATCCTCATAGCGGTGACCTTCGGCGGCAGCTTCCTCGTCTATGAGATCGTGCGGCGCATCCCGGCGATGCGGCCCTGGTGGGGCCTGAAGCCCGTGGCGCGGGATCCCAGGCCCTATGATCGCCGGCGCGTCCTGCTGAAATTGGGTGTGGCCGCACCGCTGCTCACGCTCGTCACCTTTGTGGCGGCCGTGGCGGCCTATCCGGGCTTCGATCACGCGACCCAGTATCTGAGCGAGCTGGGCGGAGCGACCGCCCGGCTGCCAGAGATCTTCAACATCGGCGTCTTCTTCGCGGGCGTGATGGCGGGCCTCACGGGCCTCGGCTTCGCCCTCGCGCTGACCGCGCTCGCCCGCGCCTGGATCACCGCGGCCCTGACCGCCGGGGCCTTCATTCTTGCGGGCGTCGGCCTGGCGGGCTCGACCTTCTATCCGTGGCCGGATGAGCGGCACATGATCATCAGCCTGGCGCTCGGCATCCAGATCGCGCCTTTGCTGCTGCTCTGGGGACTGCGCGAGCGCCGCGACCTGCCGCGCCTCAAGATCTTCCTTGCCGTCGTCTTCGTGGCGATGGCGATCCTGACCCTGTTCACCAAGCACCTGGTCATGCCCGGCACGGTCAATGACGCCAACGTCGGCTGGTGGGAGCGGGCTTATGCCGTCGTCCTCATTGGCTGGGCCGGGGTCGCCGCCCTCATCCTCGAGCGCCGACTGCGCCACGAGGCGAACGCAAGCCTGACGCGCGCCTGACATTTTTCCGCGTCATCACGATTCCGTGATTGAAAATCACGCCGTTGTGAACGATGGTGTCGACGCATGCTGCGCCGCAGCAACCGGCCTGCCTCCCCTCCCCGTCGGAGGCGGATCGGATCGAGGGAAGAGTTGGATATGGGCGACTTCGCGATCCGCTTTGACGGAACGTCCCCTGATGCTGTCGGCGACCCGCTCGTCTGGCTGCCGGAGGAGACGCCGCTTGCCATGCCGCGCCAGTCGCTGGAGGCCGCGCCCCTGTCGAACGACGGCGCCCGGGCGACGCGTCCGGCCGACCTGGTCGTGCGCCGACTCGCCCTGCTGACCGGGACGGTCTTCCTGACCTTCTGCGTCGCGATCGCCCCGGTCATCCTTTACGCGCGCCACGGCTTCTCGGCGCTGGAAGTGATCGGCCTGACGATCTTCCTGCTGCTGGTCACGGCCATCTCCTGCTGGTTCACCAGCGCGGCCATCGGCCTGTGGGTGCTGATGACCGGACGCGAGCAGGAGGACCTGTCCTTCGCCGCCCATCCGCCGGCGCCGCGCACACGCACCGCCATCCTCATGCCGATGTACAACGAGGACGCTTCGGCGGTCTTCGGTCGGCTGGCCGCGCTTGACGCTTCGCTCGCCCGCCTCGGCGCCGCCGAGCATTTCGACATCTTCGTCCTGTCGGACTCGACCAAGCTGGAGACCGCCGCGGCCGAGGCGGCGGCCTATGTCGGCTTCCGTAGCCAGGCCGCCTGCCGCGCCTTCTATCGTCGCCGCACCGCCAATACCGAACACAAGGCAGGCAATATTTCCGAATGGACCCGCCGGTTCGGCGGCGCCTACGACTTCATGATCGTCCTGGACGCCGACAGCGGCATGGCCGGAGAGACGGTGCTGCGCCTGGTCGACGCCATGGAGCGCAACACCGGCGTCGGCCTGATCCAGACCACCCCCACCATCATCAAGGCCTCCACCCTGTTCGCGCGCGTGTCGCAGTTCAGCGTGCGGCTGTATGGGCGCGTGGCCGCCGCGGGCCTGGCCTACTGGTCGGGCTCGGACGCCAGCTACTGGGGCCACAACGCCATCATCCGGGTGAAGGCCTTCGCCGCCTGCGCCGGCCTGCCGATCCTGCCGGGCGCCAAGCCCTTCGGCGGCAACGTGCTGAGCCATGACGTGGTCGAGGCGGCCATGCTGCGCCGCGCCGGCTGGGGGGTGAACGACACCGCCGCCCTCGAGGGTTCGACCTAAGATACGCCGCCGACCGTCACTGTTTTCATCCGCCGCGACCACCGGTGGTGCATGGGAAACCTGCAGCACCTGGGCCTGCTGCGCGGCAAGGGCTTCCACCCGATGAGCCGCCTCCAGTTCGTGCTCGGCTGCCTGGCCTATGTCTCGTCGCCGCTGTGGCTGGCGTCTCTGGCGACCGGCCTGGCCATCCAGCTGCAGTATCCGATCGACTGGACGTCCTTCTGGTATTTCCTGAACCCGGAGTTCTCTCCCTTCATGCTGGCGTCGGCGGTGTCGGGCCTGCTGCTGATCGGGCCCAAGCTGATGGGGGCCGCCCTGGTGCTGAGCCGTCCGGGCGAGCGCCGCGCCTTCGGCGGCGCCAAGCAGGTGGTCCGGGGCATGGCCGCCGAGGTCGCCGTCTCGGCTATCCTCGCCCCGATCCTGATGGTGGCGAACACCAAGGCCGTCCTCCAGATCCTGCGCGGCCAGGACGCCGGCTGGCACGCCCAGCAACGTGACGCCGACGGCCTTTGCTTCCGCGACGCCTTTCGCGCCATGCGCTGGCAGATGGTGACCGGCGTCGGCTTCGCGATCGCGCTCAGCTTCCGGCCGGACCTCGCGACCTTCTTCGCGCCGATCGTGCTGCCGCTGCTGTTCGCGCCCTGGCTGGCCATGTGGACGTCGCGCCGGTCGACCGGCGACGCCTTCGCCGCCCGCGGCCTGCTGGTCATTCCGGACGAGAACGCGGTCACCGCGACCACGGTGGTCCTGCCGACCCGCGCGCCGGACGAAGAGCGGCGCCCGGCCTGGGACGCGCCGGTCCCCGTCGCCCTGCCCGCCTGACGGAACCGCTCGGCGCGCCGTGACTTTTCTCCACTCAAGCGTGGAGAAACACACATGGCCCAGACCGAACAGCCCGACGCCGTCGCCCTTCTGAAGGCCGACCACCGCAAGGTCGAGGACCTCTTCGAGCAGTTCGAAAAGGCGCGCTCAAAGGACCGCAAGGAAACCCTGGCCCACGAGATCTGCACCGAGCTTAAGGTGCACGCCATGATCGAGGAGAAGGTCTTCTATCCGGCCTGCCGCGGCGAGATCGAAGAGGACCTGATCGACGAAGCGATCGTCGAGCACGACAGCGCCAAGGTCCTGATCAACGAGATCGAGGCCGGCGGCCCTGACGAGGAATTCTACGACGCCAAGGTCAAGGTGCTGTCCGAGCTCATCGAGCACCACGTCAAGGAAGAGGAGCAGCGCGTCGAAGGCATGTTCAGCCAGGCACGCAAGGCCGGCCTGCCCATGGACGACCTGGGCGAGCGCATGCTGGCCATGAAGGAGCAGCTGATGGCCCAGGCGAAGTCGCAGGGCGGCCTGCCGCCGGCGGAGACCGAGAGCATGTAGCCATGCCGCGTGAGAAGGCCGGCAGCGGCTGGATTCACGACAACGGCCTTTCCATCGCCCTGCTGTCGCTGTTCGCCCTCAGCGTGATCGGCCACTTCTTCGCGGGCTGGGGCGCGGAGAACCAGGAGCGGCTGCAGCATGGCGAGGCGGCGCTCGGAGGTGTCCAATTCCTGACGGGCGGGCAGTTCTTGTCGACGCTTTTCGAGAACTGGGAAAGCGAGTTCCTGCAGATGTGGGCCTACGTCATGCTGACGGCCTATCTGTTCCAGCGCGGCTCGCCGGAATCGAAAGACCCAGAGGGAGGCAATCCCCAGGACCGCGATCCCAAACTGGACGAAGGCAAGCCTGATGCGCCCTGGCCCGTTCGGGCCGGCGGGCCACTGCGCGTACTCTACGCCCACTCGCTTGGCCTGGCGATGTTGATCCTCTTCATGGCCAGCTTCGTGCTGCACCTAATCAACAGCGTCCGACATCAGAACGAGGATGCGCGCGCCCATGGCCAGCCAATTGAGACGCTCTGGTCCCATCTAACGGGCCATGAGTTCTGGTTTGAAAGCTTCCAGAACTGGCAGTCGGAGTTCCTGTCGACCGGCCTGCTCGTCATCCTCGCCATCCATCTGCGCGAGAAAGGGTCCCCGGAATCCAAGCCCGTGTCCCATCCCCACAGCGAGACCGGCGTCTGATACGGCCCCGCTTGCGTTGGAACAAACCGCGAACGACAATGAGGCATGGACCTCAGTCGCAAGCTTTCCATCCTCGCCGACGCCGCCAAGTATGACGCGTCCTGCGCCTCCTCCGGCACGAACAAGAGGGACTCTCTGAACGGCAAGGGCATCGGCTCGACCGAGGGGGCCATCTGCCACTCCTATGCGCCGGATGGGCGGTGCATCTCGCTGCTGAAGATCCTGCTGACGAACGCCTGCGCCTTCGACTGCTTGTATTGCGTGAACCGGGCGTCCTCGAACGTGCCGCGGGCGCGGTTCAGCGTGAAGGAGGTCGTGGACCTTACGCTGGACTTCTACCGGCGGAACTACATCGAGGGGCTTTTCCTCTCGTCGGGCATCATCCGCTCTCCGGACTACACGATGGAGCAGGTGGTGGCGGTGGCCCGGTCGCTGCGGCTCGACCACGACTTCAAGGGCTACATCCACCTCAAGACCATTCCGGACGCCTCGGAAGAGCTGCTGGCCGAGGCCGGCCTCTACGCCGACCGGCTGTCGATCAACATCGAGCTGCCGAGCGAGGCGGGGCTGAAAACCCTGGCGCCCGAGAAGGACGTGCGCGCCATCCGCCGCTCCATGGGCCGGATGCGCAGCCGCATCGACGAGGCCAAGGAAGAGAAAAAGGCGCCGACCTTCGCGCCGGGCGGGCAGTCCACCCAGATGATCATCGGCGCGGACGCGACCGACGACCGGACCATCCTGCAGACCTCGACCAACCTCTACAGCAACTACCGGCTCAAGCGGGTCTACTACTCCGCCTTCAGCCCCATCCCGGACGCCAGCCGCATCCTGCCGCCGCAGGCGCCGCCCCTGGTGCGCGAGCATCGACTGTATCAGGCCGACTGGCTGATGCGCTTCTACGGCTTCGACGCGTCGGAGATCGTCGAGGGGGACGAGGGCAATCTGGCGCTGGACATGGATCCGAAGCTGGCCTGGGCGCTGAGGCACCGCGAGCTGTTCCCGCTAGACGTCAACCGGGCCGGGCGCGAGGTGCTGCTGCGCACGCCGGGACTGGGCCAGAAGGCGGTCGACCGCATCCTGTCGGCGCGCAAGGTGCGCGAGATCCGTGTCGATGACCTGAAGCACCTGAATGTGCCGGTGAGAAAGGCCCTGCCCTTCCTCGTCTTCCCCGACCACAGCCCCGGCGGCCTGATCGATCAGCTGGACCTGAAGACGCGGCTGGTCCCGCCGCCCAGGCAGCTGAGTCTCGCGCTCTAGTGCTCGGCGTCGTCCTGAAGAGCGAGACGGACTTTGACGGCTGGCGGGCCGAGGCTCGTCGTTTGCTGATGGCCGAGGTGCGCCCGCAGGACGTGGTCTGGTCCGTCGGGGGATCGAACGACCTGCTGGCCAGCACGGCCACGCCGCCGCCCGCCTCGGCCTCGCCCTTTACCGTTCCGCGCGCCTTCATGGAGCTGGCGGAGACGGCCATCTTGCACACGGACCCCCAGCGGTTCGCGCGGCTCTACCGCCTGCTGTGGCGACTGAGGGAAAAGCCGGGCCTGCTCCAGGTCTCCGTTGATGGAGACGTGGCGGGCGTTGAGGCCATGGCCAAGGCGGTGCGACGCGACATCCACAAGATGCGGGCCTTCGTCCGCTTCCGGCAGGCCTGGGTCGGCAAGGACGAGTGGCACGTGGCCTGGTTCGAGCCGGAGCACCACATCCTGGAGCGCAACGCCCCCTTCTTCGTGCGCCGCTTCGCCAACATGCGCTGGTCGATCCTGACGCCCGAGGCCAGCGCCCACTGGGACGGCGAAACCCTGGCGATCGCCGAGGGGGCGTCGCGGGCCGACGCGCCC
>NZ_JANJTL010000040.1 GCF_024711105.1 Brevundimonas sp.
CGCGGCCACCGGCGGGTGATCGCCGAGGCGCGGGCCGCGGCGGACCGGCTGGGCGTCCCCTGCGGGGTCGTCAGCTTCGACCCGCATCCGCGCCGCTTCTTCCAGCCGGAGGCGGTTCCCCTTCGCCTGATGACCACCGGCCAGCTCGCCCGCGCCCTGGAATCCGAAGGGGCCGACCGGCTTTACCTGCTGCCGTTTGACGCCGAGATGGCGTCCCTGTCGGACCGAGACTTCGCCGAGCGGGTGCTGGCCCGGGGACTGGGCGTGAGACACGTGGCGGTCGGATTCGACGTTACCTTCGGCAAGGGCCGGACGGGCTCGCCCGACCGCCTCGCCGCCTATGGCGCGGACATGGGCTTCGGCGTCTCGGTGACCCCTCAGGTCGCCGACCCCAAGGGCATGAAGCTGTCATCCTCGGCCGTGCGCGAGGCCCTGATGGGCGCGCGGCCCGACCGCGCCGCCGAGATCCTCGGCCGCCCCTTCGCCATCGAGGGCGAAGTCGTCCACGGCGACAAGCGGGGTCGAACCATCGGCGTGCCGACGGCCAATGTGCAGCTGGGCGACTACGTCCGGCCCGCCTACGGCATCTATGCGACCCGGACCCGCCTGCCGGACGGCCGCGTCTTCGACGGTGTGTCGAGCCTCGGGGTCCGGCCGATGTTCGAGACGCCCGAGCCGCTGCTGGAAGTCTGGCTGTTTGACTTCGACGAGGAGATCTACGGCCAGGTCATCGAGACCGAACTGATCGCCTGGATCCGGCCCGAGCTGAAGTTCGACGGGCTGGAGGCCCTGAAGAGCCGCATCGACCAGGACGCGGCCGAGGCGCGGGCTGCTCTCGCCGAGCTCGGCCGGAAGCACTAGATAGCCAGCATGACCGATCAAGCCGACCGAGACGTCACCCAGGCCGAAGCCGAAGCCGCCGTCCGAACCCTGATCCGCTGGGCCGGCGACGACCCCGACCGCGAAGGCGTGCTCGACACGCCGGGCCGGGTCGCCCGCTCCTACCGCGAACTGTTCGCCGGCTACGACACCTGCCCGCGCACCTATCTGGAGCGGACCTTCGAGGAGGTCGGCGGCTATGACGAGATGGTGGTCCTCAAGGACATCCGCTTCGTCAGCTTCTGCGAGCACCACATGCTGCCGGTCGTCGGCAAGGCGCACGTCGGCTATCTGCCCACGAACCGGGTGGTCGGCATCTCCAAGCTGGCGCGGGTCGTCCACGGCTTTGCGCGGCGCCTGCAGATCCAGGAGAAGATGACCTCCGAGATCGCCATGGCCATCCACGATGTCCTCAAGCCCGCCGGCGTCGGCGTGGTGATCGAGGCCGAGCACAGCTGCATGACGCTCCGCGGCGTGAACACGGCCGGGTCGTCCCTGACCACCAGCCACCTCATCGGGGCCATGCGCGACGATCCGCGCACGCGCGAGGAGTTCCTGAGGCTGGCCCGCGGGTGAGCGAACCGATCGATCTCGATTATCCGGAACTGGTCGCCGCGGCCGACGCCGGCGATGTCGACGCCGCGCACGCCCTGTCGCTAAGGCACGGGGCCGGGCTGGGGGCGCCGCCCGATTGGCCCGAGGCCTTCCGGCGGATGCGCCAGGCGGCCGAGGGCGGACACCCGGTGGCCCAGGCGACCATCGGACTGATCGGGGCCGACCCGGAGCTGTCCGGCTGGCTGACCCCGCCGCCGCCGCAGGTGATCTCGAAGCGGCCGCACGTGCTGTCGATAGCGGGCTTCATTCCCCCCGACATCTGCGCCTGGCTAATCGAGCGTTCGCAGCCCAAGCTGTCGCGCGCGCCGGTGTACGACAATGTGTCGGCCGGACCGATCTTCCAGGACAGCCGGGACAACTCGACGTCCGCCTACAATTTCTGGGAGGTGGACCTGGCCATGCTGCTGGTGCGCGAGCGCATCGCGCGGGCCACGGGCCTGCCGGTTCCGGGTCTGGAGCCCCTGCAGGTGCTGCACTATTCGGTCGGCCAGAGGTTCGAGCCGCACTATGACTGGCTTGACGCGACGCGCAGCGGCCACCAGCCGGATCTGGCCCGGGCCGGCCAGCGCATCGCCACCTTCCTGATCTTCCTGAACGAGGACTTCGAGGGCGGCGAGACGTCCATGCCGTCGATCGGGCTGGAGCACCGAGGGCGTACGGGTGACGCCCTGTTCTGGGCCAATGTGACGCCGGACGGAAAGCCGGACCTCAATACCCTCCATGCCGGCCGCGCTCCGACGGCCGGAGAGAAGTGGGTCCTGTCCCAGTGGTGCCGGAACCGCGCGCCGAGCTCGGACTGACGGGCCGAGCCGTCAGATCGGCATCCGCATGATTTCCTGGTAGGCCTGGATCACCTGATCGCGGACGGCCACGACCGTCTCCAGCGAGGCCTCGGCCGAGGCGATGGCGGTGACGACGCTGACGAGGTCGGCCTGTCCGTTCACATGGGCGGCCATCTGGCCTTCGGCGGCGCGGCTGGCCTGGACAGCGTCGCCCATGAAGCCGCGCAGCATCTCGTCGAAGCCGGGGGCCGCAGCCCCGCCCGCCGCCGTCGGCTGCCCCGCCCCTTGCGCCGCCGTATAGGCGCGGATTGCGGCCATCGGATCCATTCAGCGGCTCCCTACTTGCGCAGCAGTTCGAGGATGCGCTGGTCCATGGCCCGCGCCGTCTCGATGACGTTGAGATTGGCCTCGTAGGCGCGCTGGGCCTCACGCATGTCCATCGACTCGATCAGGGAGTTGACGTTCGGCCGCCGAACATAGCCGTCCTCGTCGGCCGCCGGGTGGCCGGGCTCATAGTCCAGACGGAAGTCGCCCTGGTCCTCGCGCACCCTTGCAAGTTCGACGCCCGAGGCGCCGTCGATGGTTCGGGTCTCGAACACCGGCACGCGCCGGCGATAGGGGTCGCCGCCCTCGACCGGCGCGGTGGATTCGGCGTTGGCGATGTTCTCGGCGATCACCCGCATGCGCGCCTGCTGCGCGCGCAGCGCCGAGGCGGCGACCGCCATGGTGGAGTTTCGTGGCGTGACCGGATCCGTCATGGCTCAAGCCTCCTTCAGATCAACGGCCCGTCGCGCGCGCGGCGAGCCGGAGCATGTTCAGGGATTTCTGGTAGAAGCCGATCGCCGCGTCATAGGCCATGCGGCTCTCGGCCATGCGCAGCATCTGCTCCTCGACCACGACCGAGTTGCCGTCGGGCGTGGTCTCGGAATCCGGAGAGACCTCGGCGGTGAAGGGCGTGGCGGCCGCTGTCGGCGAGGCCATGTGCATGCCTGAGGTTCGCATCAGGCCGACCCCGCGCGCCCCGTCGAGCGCCCGGGCGAAATCCGCAGGCGCGCTGAGATCGCGGGCCGCATAGCCGGGCGTGTCGGCGTTGGCGACGTTTTCCGCGACCACGCGCTGGCGCTCGCCCAGCCACGAGAGACGGCCGCGCAGCATGGAGAACAGGGGGATGCCGTCGATGCCCATGGGCATAATCTGCCGCGCCCATGGTTAACCGGACCTTTCGGAAAGGCGGCGTTAACCATGATTGGCGAGCCTGAGCGCCCAGCCGTAGCGGCTGGCGACGGGGCCGCCTCAGTATGAACTTCCTCGATTTCGCCCGCGCCGTTCTCGGGCTCGGCATCACCCTGGGGCTGATCGGCCTGGCCGCGGTGGCCCTGCGCCGCTATGCGCCGCAATGGCTGGAGCGCCTGCAGGCCGAGCGCGGCATGCGGCGGCTCAAGGTCGTCGAGACCCTGGTGCTGGACCCGGCCCGCCGCCTGGTGCTGGTCCAGGTCGACGACCAGGAACGCCTGCTCCTGCTCGGTGAGGGCAAGGAGCTGGAGCGGCCGGACAGCCAGCCATGACGCGGACAAAGCTCATCGGCCTGCCCAGCCGCGCGGAACTCAAGCGCGCGGCCGTGTTGTCCCTTGTCGTCACGCTGGTTTCCCTGGCCTGGCCGGTGGCGGCGCTCGCCCAGGACCTCGTCACCCAGACAGGCGCCGGGTCCTCGGTGAACATCGATCTGGGCACCGGAGCCGGACTGACCGAGCGGGTGGTGCAGCTCATCGGCCTGATCACGGTGCTGTCGCTGGCGCCGTCGATCGTCATCATGACCACCAGCTTCGTGCGGATCGTGGTGGTGCTGTCCCTGTTGCGCACGGCGCTCGGCCTTCAGCAGTCGCCGCCCAATGCGGTGCTGGTCTCGCTGGCCCTGTTCCTGTCGGCCATCGTCATGGCTCCGACCTGGACCGCAGCCTACGATTCCGGCATCCGGCCTCTGCTGGATCAGCAGATGGAGCTGCCCCAGGCCTTCGACGCGGCGGCCGAGCCGGTGAAGACCTTCATGCTCAGCCAGGTGGGGGAGAGCGATCTGGCGCTGTTCACGCGGCTGTCCCAGGTCGAGGCCGGCGTCACCGCTCAGGACCTGCCGCTGCGCGTCGTCACCCCGGCCTTCATGATCTCGGAGCTCAAGCGGGCGTTCGAGATCGGCTTTCTGCTGTTCGTGCCGTTTCTGGTCATCGACCTCGTGGTGGCCAGCGTGCTGATGTCCATGGGCATGATGATGCTGCCGCCCGTGGTCGTCAGCCTGCCGTTCAAGCTGATCTTCTTCGTGCTGGTCGACGGCTGGCGGCTGGTCGCGGGGTCTCTCGTCGAAAGCTTCCAGCGCGGCGTGGGCGGGGGTTAGAGCCCCAGCGCCCGCCGGACCTCCGCCCAGTCGACAAGCTTGAAGTTCTGCTGCTCGCGACGGGTGTCAGGCGCTTCGCCTTGGGTGTCGGCGTCGTCCTGCATGACCACGAGCCCTTGAGCGAAGGCGCCGACCGCGCCGCCGAGGGCGGCTACGCCGTCGGCGCCGGTCACGGCGTCCACGCCATTGGCCGCGACCACCGAGAAGCGGCCCCGGTACTCGAGCTCGGGGCCGTCGGCGCGGAAGACGGCGAATGCGCTGTCGCCCTGGCTGGAGGCGATCAGCCACGACGGTCCGCCCGGCTCGTGCAGCAGGGTCAGGCCCTCGACGTCGGGCTGGAGCATTTCGGATGGGGCGGCCGCCACGATGCGGCCTTGGGCCGTTCCCCGGGCGGCCGTGTCGAATAGCCAGACGCCCGCTGCCTCCTCGCCCAGATAGAGCCGCCCCCGAAGGTCATCCACGACACAGCCTTCCGGCTGACTGGGGACGGCGAAGCGCCGTTCCTCGACCGCCTGAACCGATCCGTCCGGGCCGGCGGCGACCCTCAGCTGGCGGACCTGACCGTCGGTCGAGTTGATGAAGACGAGAAAGTCCTCGCCGCGACGGCCGACGCACAGGCCGTAGGGCTCGGGCAGATCGAGCGGGACCAGCCCCCAGGCCGCGATCTCGAAGGTGCTCGGGTGCATCAGATAGAGCGCGGCGCCCATGCGCCCCCGATCACTGGCCGCCACCAGCACGCGCTCTCCCTGAGGTGTGGGAAAGGCGCCACGCAGATCGACATTGTTGAGCTGGCCGTCCGGGATGAATCCGAGGACCGCGCCGTCGAGGGCGTAGCTGTAGAGGCCGGCCTGCTTGTCAGTGCCGAGGATGACGACGCGCGACGGATCGGAGGGATCGACCCAGATTTCCGGGTCGTCCGCCGCGTCCGCCCTTGTAGTTCCTACCGCAACAGTCTCGGCAGCTGCCGGGACTGGCGTGCCGACGCCGACCGCCATCCTCCGGGAGTCTGAGTAAAGCTCCGGATCAAGCAGGACGCATCCGGACACGAGTATCGCCGCGCCGGGCGCTGCGAAGAAAAAGCAATATTTCTGCAGATTAAACATCACTGGCTCCCGGCAGCCGCCAAATCTATGGCGACGCTGTTCACACAGGAACGCTTTGCGGTCAATGACCGCTCTGTTACTCGGGAATGACAGAATGATGTCGAGAACTCTACTTGCCGCCGCGGCGGTCGCGCCGCTGCTCTTGGCCGCTCAGGCCCAGGCCCAGGAGGCGGTCCGCACGGGCCCGGACGAGGGCGAACCCACCGCGGTGGCCGAGGTGGTGATCCCGGCCCAGGCGACGTTCCGTAACCGGACGGACGACACGGTCCCGACGCTGTCCTACGAGCAGCAGTACTTCCAGCGATTCGAGCCGCTGACGGTGGGTGACGCGCTACGTCGCGTTCCGTCGGTGACCTTCCTGTCGGACGTCCTGGAATCCGACGGCGCACGTCTGCGCGGGCTGGACCCGGGCTACACCCAGATCCTGATCGACGGCGAGAGCGTCCCGGGCGCCGGCGATGATCGCTCCTTCTTCGTCGATCGCATCCCCGCCGAATTGATCGAGCGCGTGGAAGTGGTGCGCGCGCCTTCGGCCCGCCGCTCGGGCGACGCCATGGCAGGCGCGATCAACATCGTGCTGCGCGACGCCTACACCCTGGACGGCGGCTATCTGCGCGCCGGGGCCCGGTACTTCGACAACGGCGAGTGGCGCTTCAGCTACGGCGCCTTCTGGGGCGGCCAGTTCGGCCCCGGCCGCCTGCTCGCGGGCCTGGACGTGTCCGAGCGCTACAATCCGAAGAACAAGTTCTCGCAGCGCTTCGACGAGCCGGGGGGCACGCTCGACAACGTCGAGGTGCAGACCGACGTGCGCGACGGAACGGACTACGCCTTCAACGGAGCCTATGAGCTTCCGATGTTCGGGGGAGACCTGGAGCTGTCGACCGTCTTCGTCCGCACCGATCGCTACGAGGACGAGGATTCCTGGGAGTATCAGGACGGGATCATCACCAACCCCAACCTCCTTACCTTCAACGACAACGACACCGACATCCTGACCGACAACCTGTCCGTCCGGCTGGGCTGGGACGGCCCTATGGCCGGCGGCGAGACCGACATCAGCTTGAACTACGCGATGATCAGCGACGAGCAGACCGAGTTCGAGACCGAGTCAGAATACCTCCGCGACGCGACCCCCTTCCCGGACGAGGATCGCTTCACCGCCGACCAGACCCTGGTGGACATCCAGGACGAGGAGTGGACGCTGCGTCTGGATCACTCACGCGATGTGTTCGGCGGCGATGCCGAGCTGGAATTCGGGATCGACGTCACCCTGAAGACCCGGGACACCTCGATCCTCGAGGCCGACCGCATCCGCTTCAACGTGCCGAATGCTCCCGGCGTCCGCCCGACCGTGCCCCCCTATTCGGGCTACGATCCCGTTCCCGGCGGCCTGTCGCGCATCGAAGAGACTCGCATCGATCCGTTCTTCGTCTTCTCCGGCTCGGGCGGGCGGGTTTCGTGGGAAGCCGGCCTGCGCTGGGAGACGACGGACTCGACGATCGACGACATGACCACCTCGACGGTCGATGAGAGTGACTACAACCACGTGCTTCCGTCCTTCTCCTTCCGCCTGAACCTGTCGGAGCAGGACCGCCTTATCGCCTCGGTCGGCCGCAGCGTACGCCGGCCCAACTTCAGCTTCCTGTCGCCCGCGCTGCTGGAAGAAGAATTCGGCGACAGCGACTTCATCGGCAATCCGGCGCTCGAGCCGGAGACGGCCTGGGGCTTTGACGTTGGACTGGAGCGCCGGCTGGGCCGTCGCGGCGTCGCGGGGATCAACTTCTTCTACCGCGACGTTCAAGACCTCATCGAGTACGTGAACACCGGCCTTGAGGGCTCCGCCGGACCCGGCACCTTCATCTACACGGTCGATAACGTCGGAGATGGGACGGTCTGGGGCGTCGAGTTCGACCTTTCGACCCCGCTCGACGCGCTAGGCATGCCGGACACCGGGGTCTTCCTGAACTATTCGTGGCTCGATTCCGAGGTCGAGGACTTCCTTGGCGAGCGCCGCTTCAACGGTCAGTCGGATTCGGTGCTGTCGGCGGGCTTCACTCACGACATCCCCGCCTGGGAGCTGGCCTTCGGCGCCACCTACTTCCAGCAGGGCGAGGCCTTCGACCGCTTCCTGACCGAGGAGGTCACCACCACCTACGGCGAGAATCTGGAAGTCTTCATCGAGCGCCGCTTCGGCGAGCGTTTCGTGCTGCGCCTCACGGGCTCCAACCTGCTGAACGCGTCGAAGGACGAAATCTTCGACAAGTTCGACAATCTGGCTGACCAGGTCGCTCGCAGCTACGACGAGTACGAGCTCGAAACCGAAGACGCGGGCCCGGTGTGGCAGATCACGGGACGCTGGACCTTCTGATCCAGCCAAACGCCTGAAGCGATGGGCGGCGGGGCGAGCGATCGCCCCGCCGTTCCTCTTTCTAGGACACCTTGCCGGTGGTCGAGCCGGTCGCCGTCGTGCGCTTGGCGGCGTCCTCTCCAGCGTAGCTCGAACCGAACTCCTGGACGCGCAGGTTATTCTGCACGTGCCGGACGCCCGAGATGCGTTCGGCGCAGTCCTCGGCGCGCCGCTTGTCCGCGCGATTGGACACCGTGCCGTTCAGAGTGACCTCGCAGTCGGACACGGCGACCTCGATCTCCGAGGCGTCGAGCCAGGCGTCCTCGGTCAGCCGGTCGCTGACGTCCTCGCGGATACGGTCATCGGAGCGCCTGTAGCCCTTGGGGCCCTTGCCCCAATAGGCGCCGCGGTCGCCGGCGTAATAGTCACGCTCCGGCCGCCGGTCGTCGTCCGAGAACATGTCGGTCACCGCGTCCTTGGTGCGCTCCCACCAGTTGCGGCCATCCTGGTCGCGATAGTCGGACCGGTCGCGCCAGTCGCGCTCCGAGCCGTGGTACTCGGTTCCGCCATAGTCCCACCGGTCGCCAAAGCGGGCGGTGTAGGGGTCGTACCCCTGCTGACCGCGGCTGTAGTCACGGCCCTGCGCCCTGGGATAGCGGCCCTGTCCGTCATCCTGGCCATGAGCGCGGTCGCGGCCATAGCTGCGCGAGCGGGGCCGCTCCTCGTCCCAGGCCGATGAGTAGCGGCCCGTGTACTGGTCCTGACTATAGGCCGTCCAATCCGGCTCACGGCTGCGCTCCGCGCCGCCGTGCCCGTAGGCTCCATAGGGCCGACTGCGGGAGCGGTCTCGATAGTCGCGCGGCCCGAAGCTGTGGTCCTCGCGGCCCTGCCAGGCCTCGCGCCTTTGCCAGTCCTCGTCGGTTCGCCGACCTCGTCCGGCCTGATGGGAATAGTCGTTCCGATAGCGGTCATCCATGATCGCATGCTCCTCTGGACGGGTTGGAAGGAGCCGGCCGCCGCATGCGCCGGCTTCCACCCTGACAACCGCGCGCGAAGCGAATTGTTCGCCGGGCGCCGCCCGTGGCTCATCGCCGCGAGGTGTTCAGTAGGGCGCCAGCCCCAGAGCGCGCTCCGTCCGCGCGACCCAGGCCGAGACCGCGGGCCATCCGGTCAGGTCGAAGCCACCGTCGCCGGCCATGCGGGTGTAGGCGACCAGGGCGATGTCGGCGAGCGTCAGCCGCTCGCCGACGAGGAAATCGGAGGCCGACAGCGCCGCCTCCATCCGGTTCAGAGCCGCCTCGCCCCGCTGGAACAGCCTGGGGTCGAGGTCCTCACGCGACTTGCCGAGATAGGCCATCTGAAAGCGCGCGACGGCGATGTAAGGCTCGTGGCTGTACTGCTCCCAGAACAGCCACTCCATCATGCGGGACCGGGCGTAGGCGTCGCCCGGGATCAGGTCCGTTCCTTCCGACAGGTGGAGAAGGATGGCGTTGGACTGCGCCAGGGGACGGCCGTCCTCCAGGACCACCAGAGGAACCTGGCCGGCGGGATTCAGCGCCAGAAACGCCGCCGTGCGGGTCTGGCCGCCGACCACATCGACCTCGAACCAGTCGTAGGCGCGCCCGAGCCGGTCGAGCAGCCATTTGACCTTGAGACAGTTGCCGGACCGGGAGTCTCCGTAGAGGGCCAGGCTCACCGCCAGCCGCCGCTCATCGAGGCTTCCTCGGCCGCGGCGTTGGCAGGGCGGGCGATCAGGCCGGACTGGGTTATCCAGACCTCATATTCGCCGCCATCGACCATGGGCATGGCCGCGCCGGACCCATACAGCGTGTCGACCGCGCGGCCCATGAAGGGGAACCGGCGGCCCATGCGCCAGGCGTCGACCCACCAGCGCTCCAGGCGAGGGTCGCGGGGCGGTCGAAGGTTGTGGACGCTGCGCTCTGCGTTCAACTCGTCTTCGGTCTCGATGTAGCGGCCGGAAAGGCGGTCCAGCTGGTACTGGCTGTCCAGACCCAGGACGTTGGCCCAGGGCTCCCATTTGAGCACCCGCGCCTCGACGCGCCATTCGTCGCCGTGCAGGTCGTAGGTTTCGGTGCGGCCGTCCGGATAGACGTCGCTCGGCGGCTCAGTCAGTTCGGCGGTGAAGTGCTGAGGGCCGACCTGGACGGTCCTGAGGGTCGCCACCGGCCGCTCGAAGGTCAGGCGCTGATAGGTCTGGACATCCATGCCGATCAGACCGGCGATCACCGCGCCGGCGGCCACCGCGCCGCCGCCCAGCGCGCGCAAAAGGCCCGAGATCGGCCGCCCGCCGAAGAACGCTCCGAGCCCGGCCAGGAGAGTGATCACCCCCACCAGCGCCAGAAATCCCGGGATAAGCCACCACCACCAGACCACGGCCGACCTCCGTCAAGCTTGACGGCACCTTAACGCACGCAGGCGGCCTTGGGCGCCGCCTCTTGTCGCAGGCGAACGGCCAAGCCTTGCTTTCGCCTTATCGAGCGGCATTTTCGCGCCCATCCGAAACAGCCACGGACCTTTCCGGTGATCGACCCAACCTCGGCCGCCTTTACGCTCGCTATGCTCATGGGCCCCGCCGGGCCTCTCGCCTCTGAAGTCCCCGAAGTGGCGCCTCTGGCCGCCGCCGAAGCGCGGGAGCCGGAATGGCGAATGCGGGCGACCCTGTATCACCAGGGCGGCGGTGGCGCGGGTCCGCGGGATTCCCTGGGCTGTCCGCCGGTCGCCATGCGCACAGCCGCGACCGATCGAAACGTGGCGCCGCGGCGCAGCATCATCTTCATTCGCGAGACGGTCGGCATCCGCATGCCGGACGGCAGCCTGCACGACGGCGTCTGGTACGTCTCGGACACTGGGCCGGCCATTCGCGGTCAGCGCATCGACCTGTTCACCGGGATGGGCCGGTCGTCGATGGACCCGATCATGCACCTGAACACCGACCACCTCAGCGTGGTGCGGCTGGGAACCTTCGAAGGCTGTCCGCCCCGCGACTGACGCTAGGCCGCCCCGCCGGCGCCGAAGTCGAAGTCCTTCCGCGCCGTGATGATGGTCACGATGAAGCCGGCCATGACGTCGAGCAGGACCATCACCGTGATCAGGAAGAAGGTCGCGGTCGCGAACCTGGGGAAGAGCAGGAACTCCACCAGGCAGAAGATGAACAGGATCATCGACAGGGCGTGGTTGATGATCGCGACCTTCTGGCTGGAGGTCGACTTGAGCAACTCGAAGAACAGCAGGATCAGCGAGAAGAGGACCAGCAGGTCCCCGACGCCCATGACCCACCGGCCGCCCGACGGCATGGTCATGCCGATGAGCTCCTGACGCAGCGCCGCGTCGGCAGCCATGGCGGTGTCCGACATCCCGAACAGCGCGAAGATGTTGTAGAGGATGAAGGTGATGAACAGCAGCGGAAAGGCGGTCAGCATCGTGGGGCCCCTGCGACTTTGCCGTTCAGTGATATCCCTGTTCGCACGGCCCTGAAAGCGGGCAGCGCCTGTCACGAGAGTCGCCGCCTCAGGCTTCCGTGACATCGCCGGGGTTCCTGGAGCGCGTCCGCAGCCACATCACGCCCAGCAGATCGGAGAGCGCCGCCCACAGCCGGCCGAGGTTGGTGTACTTCGACCGCCCCGTCTCGCGGCCCCGGTGGCCCACGTCCATGAACCGGTTCTGATAGCCCTCGCGGATCATCAGGGCCGGCAGGTAGCGGTGGATGTGATCGAAGTAGGGCAGGCGCAAAAAGGCGTCGCGCCGGAACGCCTTGAGGCCGCAACCCGTGTCGTCGGCGTCATCGTTCAGCAGCCACTTGCGGATACCGTTGGCCCAGCGCGAGGCCCAGCGCTTGGCGCCGGAATCCTGCCGCTTGGCGCGCACGCCGCCGACCAGCGCCACCTCCGGCGGGGCGGCCATCAGGGCGTCGGCCAGCCTGGGCGCGTCCGCCGGCGGGTTCTGGCCGTCGCCGTCCAGCGTGACGATGATCGGCGCGCGCGCGGCCAGTACTCCGGTGCGCACCGCCCGGCTCTGGCCCGCGTTCTTCGCGTGGCTCAGGACGCGCAGCATCGGCAGCTCGGCCTTCAGCGCCTGGAGCTCGGCCAGGGTGCTGTCCCGGCTCGCGTCGTTGACGAACACCATCTCGAAGTCGCGGCCCTTGAAGGCCTCGGCGATTTCGCGCGCCAGCGGGCCGGCCGCGCCGGCCTCGTCATGGACGGGCACCACGATGGAGACGTCAGGTGTCATGCGCCGCTGATAGCGGTTTTTGCTCCGCTTAGGGAGGGCGACGGGCGGGGCGAGTTTCGCTATGCCTTGGCCCATGACCGACGCCCCCGAAACCGAGACGATCGCCGACCGCTCGCTGACCCAGGACGGGCCGGCCCTGCGCCTGTGGATGATCGACGCCTCGGCCTACATTTTCCGCGCCTACCACGCCCTGCCGCCCCTGACGCGAAAGTCCGACGGCCTGCCGGTCGGCGCCGTGCAGGGCTACTGCAACATGCTCTGGAAGCTGCTGCGGGAGATGAAGGGCGAGGACGGGCCGACCCACCTGGTGGCCATCTTCGACCACTCCGAGCGGACGTTCCGCAACGACCTCTACGACCAGTACAAGGCTCACCGGCCCCCGCCGCCCGAAGACCTCATCCCCCAGTTCGGCCTGGTCCGTAAGGCGACGTCGGCCTTCGGCGTCGCCTGCCTGGAGCTGCCCGGTTACGAGGCCGACGACCTGATCGCCACCTACGCCTGCAAGGCCCGCGACGCCGGCGGCGAGGCCGTCATCGTCTCGTCCGACAAGGACCTGATGCAGCTGATCGGGAATGGCGTCGTCATGTACGACCCCATGAAGGACCGCCGCCTGGGTGAGGAGGCGGTGTTCGAGAAGTTCGGCGTCGGCCCAGACAAGGTCGTCGAGGTCCAGGCGCTGATTGGGGACAGCGTCGACAATGTGCCGGGGGCGCCGGGGATCGGGCCGAAGACGGCGGCGCAGCTGATCCTGGAGTTCGGGGACCTCGACACGCTGCTGGCGCGGGCCGGCGAGATCAAGCAGCCGAAGCGGCGCGAGACGCTGATCGAGTACGCGGACCAGATCCGGCTTTCGAGAGAACTGGTACGGCTGACCTGCGACGCCCCGGCGGTGGAGCCGATCGACGACTTCGCGGTCCGGGACCCGGACCCGGAGGTCCTGTCCGCCTTCCTGGAGGAGATGGAGTTCCGCTCGCTGGCGCGTCGGGTCGGCGACGGCAAGGCGCCGGACAAGGAAGGCCCCGCCTTCGCCCGCGTCCCGACCGCGCCGGTGCTGACCCCGCGCTATGCGCCCAGCGAGGCGCGTGGCCCCGCGGACAGCCACGGCTTCAACCTCGACGCCTACGAGTGCGTCCAGACCGTCGAGGACCTCGATCGCTGGATCGCGAGGGCGCGGGCGGCGGGCGTCATCGGCTTCGACACGGAGACGGATGCGCTGTCGGCGACGCATGCGGGGCTGTGCGGGGTGTCGATCGCGGTGGGGCCCAACGAGGCCTGCTATGTGCCGCTGACGCATGAGCATGAGGTGGGGGAGACGGACCTGTTGGGCGGGGGCGAGGCGCGCCCCGCAATCCAGCAGATCGATAAGCCGACGGCGCTGGCGCGGTTGAAGCCGCTGCTGGAAGACGCTAGCGTATTGAAAATCCTTCAGAATGCCAAATACGACCTGGCGGTGATGGCGCGCAGGGGCATTCGGGTCGCGCCGTATGACGACACGCTGCTGATCTCCTACGTGCTGGAGGGCGGGCTGCACGGGCACGGGATGGACGAGCTGGCGCGGCTGCACCTGGGGCACGAGCCGATCGCGTTCAAGAGCGTGGCCGGGACGGGCAAGAGCCAGAAGAGCTTCAAGCACGTCGAGCTGAAACCGGCGACCTGCTACGCGGCCGAGGACGCGGACGTGACGCTCAGGCTTTGGCGGATCCTGAAGCCGAGACTGGCGCAGGAGGGCCTGCTCACCGTCTACGAGACCCTGGAGCGCGGCATGCCCGAGGTCCTGGCCGGCATGGAGCGCCACGGCATCCGCGTCGACCCGGAACGCCTGCGCCGCCTGTCCAGCGAGTTCGGCATGCGCATGGCCGAGCTGGAGGCCGAGGCCCACAGGCTGGCCGGCCGGCCCTTCAACGTCGGCTCCCCGCGCCAGATCGGCGAGATCCTGTTCGGCGAACTGGACATGCCCGGCGGCAAGAAGACCGCCTCGGGCCAGTGGGAGACCGGCGCCTCGACGCTGGAGGAGCTGGCGCTCAGCCACCCCCTGCCCCGCGCCATCCTCGACTGGCGCCAGCTGTCCAAGCTGAAGGGCACCTACACCGACGCCCTGATCGCGGCGATGGACCCGGCCACCCACCGCGTCCACACCAGCTACCAGCTGGCCGCGGCGACCACCGGCCGGCTGGCCTCGTCGGACCCCAACCTGCAGAACATCCCGATCCGCACCGAGACCGGCCGCCAGATCAGGAAGGCCTTCATCGCCGGCCCCGGCAATGTGCTGATCAGCGCCGACTATTCCCAGATCGAGCTGCGCCTGCTGGCGCACATCGGGGATATTCCGGAGCTGAAGGCG